>JAQWTJ010000109.1 GCA_029242765.1 Flavobacteriales bacterium
TGTCCGAAGCGGTCAGCACGTTTGCTCCATCCTCTAACAACTCCACGCCAAGCTGGGTGCCCGATCCAATATCAGCAGCAGCACCATCAAACGTATAGGCAATGACTTCCTGTAAAATATTGCCTTCAAACACTTCAATATCATTTACATATGCATCCGCATCAAAAGGTCTATAATCTGTAGTGACAACAAGTCTACCGGGTTCTATAGTACCACCAAGTATGGTTTGACCCCAACCGGTAATTGTCCATTGCAGGTCGGCATCCATTTCATCAGCTTCATCTTCACTATAATTCCAAGCAGGCAAACCACCTGCTTCACTAATGGTCATCACATAATATTCTGGATCCGTCCAATTGTGTACGGTGCCTTCACCGTAATTATTGAATACATCAACCGCATCACTGTCAACACCGGGTTGATATTCCAAATTGAGTTGGAACGTAGCGGCTATTACAAAGCCCTCAATACCTTGATATGAAGCTTCATTATCACCAAGATCAAATCCTGTTGATGCGACATACAATTCATTAGAACGAATACTCAAGGGCATATCGAACTCGGGGCTCGTCGTGTCCTCTACCGTAACCGTTTGCGTGTGGCTGATGCTGTTGCCGCAGTCGTCCTCGGCCTCCCATGTGCGGGTGATCGTGTACTCCTGTGGGCAATCATCGTCGTCGCCTTCAGTAGTTTCTGTGAAGGTGATGTCCACGTCGTCGTCGCAGTTGTCCGAGGCGGTCAAAACAGCCGCTGGGGTGACATTGTCACACTCCTCAGTGGCATCCGCAGGCAAGTCCTCGTTCCACGTGGGGTCTACTTCATCCACCAAAGTGATGTATTGAGTAAACGTATCGGTGTTGCCGCAATCGTCCGAGAACGTGTACGTCCGCTGGTACATACCAGCCGGTTGCACACAGCCACCAGAGAAGATGATGTCCGTGAAGCTCCACGTAATCGTACCGCAGTTGTCCGACAGAGAAATCAGCAAGTTGGCCTCATCTGAATCATCATCGCTGTAGTCGTGGCATGCAATGGTGGTCTCCGTATCGCCGACAGCAACCGGAGCTTCAGTGTCCTCCACTTGGATGATCTGCGTCCGAACCGTTGTGTTGCCGCAGTCGTCCACAAAGGTGTACGTCCGCTCCACTTTGTACGTGCCGATGCACTCTTGGTCAAACAAATCGGTCTGCTCCCAGGTGTAGGCAATATCCGTGTCACAATTATCACTCGAAGTGATCGTCGTAAACTCCGTATCAGCGTCATAGTCGTGGCAGGCCACAATTTCATCTGTGATGGCCGCCGCCGGAGAAATCGTGTCAAGCACCGTAATCAAGTACGTGCAATCGTTCTCATTCTCGCAGTAGTCTATTGTAGCAAAGTTCCGTGTGAAGGTGTAGCTGCCCTCGGGCGTGCCGTCATCACCGCAGGTCAACGTCTGCTCGCTATCAGTCACCACCAGGGCGTCGTACAGCTCATCCGATGAAGTGCAGTTGTCTGACAAATCAGCCAATCCCAAATCGTCAGTCGAAGTGGCCGCCGTACAATCAGCCGTGAGATACACCGTAGCGTCCTCAGGACAAGTCACGGTGGGCAAAATCAAATCGAACATTTCCACATACTGCTCCGTTGTGGTGGTGTTTCCGCAGTTGTCGTGGGCCGTCCAAGTCCGCATCCAGGTGCCGGGGCAACCGCCAGACAAGAACTCCGCCTCAATTGTATAGGACACGTCCTCGTCGCAGTTGTCTTGTGCGGTGATAGGCACTTGCGTAGGATCGGTTGGATCCGCAATCAACTCGCAGCTCACATGCACATAGATATCGTAGGCGTCGAAAATTGGAGAAATCGTGTCAAGCACCGTGATGGTCTGATCACAGCTGATCGAAGCGCCCGTGTTGCCACAGTCGTCCGTCGCCTCTGCGGAGAACGTACGCGTCAACGTGTAGCTTCCGCCACCATCGCAGTCCGCAGCCGTTGCATCGGCATGGGTGATGTCAATGCTGGGCTGAGCATCACAATTGTCCTCTGCCGTCGCCGTCGCATAATCATTGGCATCGGTTGACGTATCCGCATAGCAGTCGGCGTCCAGATACAAAGTCACATCGGCAGGGCAAGTGATTAAAGTCATCTCAGCGCTGACCGTATCGAGGACCGTAATGAGCTGAGTGCACGTCGTCGAGGACGTGTTATCGCAGTGGTCCGTCGCGGTGGCTGTGAACGTCCGCAAGATGGTGTGCGAACCTTCGAGCTGCAGGTCATCGTCGCCGGCACAGATGTAAATAGGGTCACCGTCTTCATAGGTGACTTCCACCTCTGGGGCATCGTCGCAGTTGTCCGTAGCCGAACCTGTTGCCTCTCCAGTTTCTGCCAATGAAATATCCGTTTCGCAGTTGGCATCCAGGTAGGCGGTGGCCTGCGCTGGGCAATCGATGCTCACCTCGGGGTCAACATCGTCGGTCAGCTCAATGTACTGTGTGGCGTTTGTAACGTTACCGCACATGTCCACCACTTGGTAATGCACCTCATAGGTTGGGACTGGGGTCACACACCCGCCAGATCCATCAATACAATTCGTAATTTCTGCACCATCCAGCTCGCAGTTGTCTGAAAATGAAACATATCCAGCGGCTTCTAAAGTGGCCAAATCACATGCCCAATCGTCGCAAGACATGGTCGTTTCCATGGCATTGAGTGTAATTACAGGGGCCTCGATATCTTGGATGGTGATACGCTGGGTGGCGCTCTCCATACTTGAATTTCCACAGCTGTCTTGTGCTGTCAATGTGAACGTCCGGTCGATGCCGTAACACCCTGTTGACGTTGAGTCAACAATCGCGTCGCTATGGGTCAATACTGGAGAACCTGCATCCATAATGCAGTTGTCCGTAGCCGTGTAGGTTGCATCACCGGCAGCTCCAGAAGTTGAAGCGTCTACGTTGCAATCGCCGTCCACATCCAAGGTGATGTCAGCGGGAATTGTCAGCGTCAAAGTGGGGTCTTCCGTATCAACAATTGTAAGCACTTGAGCATCCAAGGTGATGTTTCCGCACAAGTCCGTCGCGCTCCAGCGGCGTTCAAGTGTGCGACAACTCATCGCTGTGTAGGCTGTGGTAAATTGACCGATATACGTCACTGTAGGTGAATCCGGGTCATCGCAATTGTCCGTCGCCGTCACCTCTGGCACTTCAGGCAAAGCATCCGCGCAGTCAATCGTGACGTCAGCGGGAATATTATCAAACGTAGGGGCCGTGTCGTCCAAACGAGAAACCGTTTGCGTAAAGGTGTGCAACACTCCACATGTTGTATCCAAAACGTTGTACACCACGTCCACAGCAGCGTCGCAGCGATCAGTCGATTGCTCTGAACAGTCCAAATCCACGATCACGTCGCCCATAGCTCCAGCGGCATACGCTCCGTCAATCTGGCCTTCCCAAGCAAACCATCCACCTGCACCGAAGTCGCAGTTGTGGTTGCTGGCGCCTTCTCCAATTTGGAAACCAAAGAATTCGCTGGCGGGGGCGTGTGTCAAAGTCAGGTAGCTTCCTGCAATGGAACCGGCACCCGTCATATAGCTCTGGTCGTTTTTCATCGTGTAGATGTCCCAGAGGTCGGTATCAGGCGTGCATGCAGCGGTGTGCTTGAAACCGCCAGTCCAGTCCGATCCGTCCACACGGTTCTCGAAGGTGATGTGCACATTGAAAATCTGCGTGGCATCAGCGTCACAAGCCACTTGGCCTGTGAGGATGGCGACATCGTTCTCGTATTGCACCATGGTCAAGCCGTCGCCGGTGGGGTGGAAATACTCTGATGCCAATCCTGCCAGGTTGATACCATAGATGCGCAACGCACCGTCTGGACCAACTCCATACGCCGTCGTAGCATCACACGTTGTGGTGGCTACCCGTTGCTCGGCCGTAACACAAGCAATGGGAAGCATTTCCTCGTTGCAATCGGTCCAAGCCGTGATGCTGGCATCGCAAGACACCGCTTCAAGGTCTTCAAAACACTGGACCGTGTAGTCATCGACCGCAGTCGAAAGTCCAATACAATCGCTATCGCACTGTGCGTTAAGCTGGAGTCCGGTCAGTACCGCAAGGGCCGTGAGCAGACAAGGGAGAGTCAAATTTTTCATGACGTGGAGCATTTGGTTTTCAGTGCTTTCGAAATAGGAAACGAATGGCACAAGCAGATTTTCAGCGTTAAGATTCAGGTTCATTTCACCCCCATTTACCATAGGGTATTCTTTGAACCACCTTGAAAGTAGCTAGTTTTTCTACCTAACACAAGGTGTATTTCACCAACTATCAAATACGCTCGATAAAGCCATATAATCATGTGATGGAATTCGCTCGAATTTGTGAACGCTTTACGTCTCATCATGTGAATAAATCACCTTAGACCTCATATATAATCGACAAAAAATATATTTGAACTATATTAAAGGAGTATAATTTGGACTAAAAAACCTCTCCCAACATTTTATGCCGTCACGGAAACGGGCCGAACGAACGCCCCCTCTATCGCGCCCTTCATTCGCCAAATGTTCCCGTCCGATATCAGGACAAAACGAAATTGCAAAATGGATGTCTAATTCAATCGCAGAAGTGCGGCGTATCTTCGCGGCGTGAGTGAAATCATGGAGGAAAAATTGCCGAAATCGTCAGAAATTCAGAAATCGAAGAGACGTGGTATCGGCGAGCGCTTGCTTGCGGGCTGGCAAACCATGGTGACGGCCCGGGCAATGAGTGACTTGTTTGAGCATCATGCTAAACTGACCTCAAAGTATGTGCATGCCTGCGCCAACGGCCACGAGGCCATTCAGATTGCCGTGGGCCAGCTTCTCGGTCCGCAGGACTACGCCTTTCCTTATTACCGAGATGACGCGATGCTGCTCGCCTTAGGCATGCGGCCCGAAGAGTTGATGTTGCAGCTATTTGCAAAGGGGGACGACCCCTTCTCTGGTGGACGAACGTACTACTCCCACCCGTCATTGAAGCGCGAAGGGCTGCCACGCATTCCGCACAATAGCAGCGCAACCGGCATGCAAGCCATCCCCGCTGCTGGCGTGGCCATGGGGTTGCAGTACCGTGAGCAGCAAGGCCTAGGCCAAGAAGTAGAAGGCAAATTCGCTCCGGTGGTCATTTGCTCAATCGGTGATGCGGCCATGACTGAGGGCGAGGTAAGCGAGGCGCTCCATATGGCGGCGCTGCGCCAGTTGCCGATCGTGTTCCTGGTGCAAGACAACGGTTGGGATATTTCCGCAAAAGCTGATGAGATTCATTTTGGCAATGCAATGACGACGGCCAAGGGGTTCCCCGGCATCGAGGCCATCGATATAGAAGGGCACGACTTGGAGGCCTGCATCGAAGGCATGGATTTGGCCATGCACACAGCCCGCAATGAACGCCGGCCGGTGTTGGTTCGTGCATCAGTGCCCTTGTTGGGGCATCACACCAGCGGTGTCCGCAGGGAATGGTACCGCGACGATCTCGCCGAGCACACCGAGCAAGACCCCCTGCCCCACTTGAAAAAGCGGTTGTTGGCCCTGGGCATTGCCGAAAAAGAGCTGGAGCGCGTGAAAATCGAGGCGACCTAGCAGGTGTTGCAGGACTTTGAACGCGCCCAAGCGGCTGCGGAGCCCAACCCCAGTTTACTCGAAGGGGACATCTACGCCCCGACGCCCGTGACCCAGGAGCTCGGTGAGCGCACGCCCGAGGGCGGCGAGTTGACCTTGATGGTCGACCAGGCCCTGCACGCGATGCAGGAAATCATGGCCGCCCACCCCGAAGTGCTGCTCTACGGCCAAGATGTCGGCGGGCGGCTAGGCGGCGTATTCCGCGAGGCCGCCACCTTGGCCCAAAAGTTCAGCGACGACCGCGTTTTCAACACGCCCATCCAAGAGGCTTTCATCGTGGGCAGCACAGTGGGTATGGCCGCCACCGGCTGCAAACCCATTGTCGAGATTCAGTTTGCCGACTATTTATGGCCCGGGCTGAACCAACTGTTCACAGAATTGTCGCGCAGCTATTTCTTGTCTTGCGGCAAATGGCCTGCAACCGCTGTGCTGCGCGTTCCCATTGGCGCCTATGGCAGCGGCGGGCCTTACCACAGCTCAAGCATCGAGAGCGTTTTGAGCAACATCCGGGGCATCAAGGTCGCTTACCCGGCCTTTGGAGCCGACCTCAAAGGCCTGCTCAAATCCGCCTTTCTCGACCCCAACCCCGTGGTGGTGCTCGAGCACAAGGGGCTTTATTGGTCAAAAGTGCCTGGAACGGAAGCCGCCAAAACAGTGGAGCCCGATGAGGACTACGTCATCCCCTTTGGAAAAGGGCGGGTGGTGCTCGAAGCCACGGCGCCTGAGGCTACGGTCTGTGTGGTAACCTACGGACGAGGGGTGCACTGGGCTTTAGAGGCGGCAGCCAAGCTGGCAGAAGATGGCGAACCTGGACGGGTTGAAATTGTCGATTTGCGGACCATCCAGCCGTGGGACGATGCCCTAGTGCTGGAGCGCGTAGCCAAGTGCAACCGTTGTCTGGTGCTAACTGAAGAGCCGGCGGGCGGGTTTGCCTCGGCGGTGGCCGGAAAGGTCAGTTCGGCCTGCTTTGAGTCGCTCGATGCTCCGGTTCAGGTGATGGGTTCGATGGCGCTGCCTGCGATTCCGCTGAACAGCACTTTGGAGGCGGCCGTGTTGCCGTCAGCCGACAAGTTGGCGTCAAAACTCGAAGCCGTGTTGGCGTACTGAGGCCCGTCAAATCAAGGCAACCCTAGAAATTTGTGAACTTGCAAGGAGAGTCGCCAGGCGGGGTGCTCGGCCAAGTGCGACAAAATCCACCAAGTGGCCTCGTCGCGCTTGTCCCACTCGGGCTGCAAGTACAAAGCGCACTCTGGCCCGACTTGTTCTGCGTGCGTCAACGACCAAGCCAAATCGCTCCGGTTGAAAACGACAATTTTAAGCTCGTCGGCAACGAGGTAGGACCCCGGAAGGCAAGCCTTGAATTTCTTGGGTGAGAGCGTCACCCAGTCCCACTGACCCGTGATCGGGTGCGCGCCGCTGGTTTCAATATGCGTGCGCAGACCCCGCTTACGCAGGGCGGCGGTTAAAGGGGTAAGATCGTACATGGCCGGCTCACCGCCGGTGACAACCACGATTTTACGGCCGCTGTCCAGAGCGGCATCTGCCAAATCCTCGACGGCAACACTCGGGTGCGCAAGGGCATCCCAACTGTCCTTGACATCGCACCAATGGCAGCCGACATCACAACCTCCCAGGCGGATGAACCAGCTGGGAGCCCCCACGAATTGGCCTTCACCTTGAACAGTACTGAACTGCTCCATCAGGGGCAAGATGGCGCCAGGCTGTTTCATCAAGCCAACTCGCCGGTTAGGTCAAACTCAGAAGCTGCGGTGATGCGAACTTGAGCAAAGTCGCCGAGGCGGATGTGCTCCTGCTCTCCGGTTTCTACGCGCACCTCGTTGTCTACGTCAGGGCTATCATGCTGGGTGCGCCCGACGAACACGCCGTCCTCAAACTTGTCGAACAGCACCGAGAACACTTGGCCGACCTTGGCCATATTGAGCTCCTCTGAAATGCCGGCCTGCAGAGCCATAACCTCGTCCATGCGGCGACGCTTCTCGGCCTCAGGCACATCGTCCTTCAAGGCGTAGGCGTGGGTGTCTTCTTCGTGTGAGTAGGTGAAACAGCCTAAGCGATCGAATCGCATCTCGGCCACCCACTCGAGCAGCTCCTGTTGATCCTGCAATGTCTCGCCCGGAAAACCACATATCAGTGTCGTGCGCAGCGCAATCCCCGGCATTCGCTTGCGAATTTCCGCAATCAAGGCCGTCGTCTTAGCGCGCGTGGTTCCGCGACGCATAGCTTTCAACACGTGGTCCGTTGCGTGCTGCAGAGGCATGTCCAAGTAATTGCACACGTTCTCACGCTCAGCCATCACATCGAGCACATCCATAGGAAACCCCGTGGGGAAGGCGTAATGCAAGCGAATCCAGCGCAACCCGCTCACGTCACTCAGCCGCCGGATGAGCTCTGCAAGCTTCCGCTCCTTATACAAGTCCAGCCCGTAATACGTCAAATCTTGGGCGATCAAGATCAGCTCCACCACACCTTGAGCCGCAAGCCCCTCAGCCTGCTTGACCAGCTCTTCCATGGGCGTAGACCTGTGCTTGCCCCGCATCAAGGGGATGGCGCAAAAAGCGCAAGGGCGGTCGCAACCCTCGGCAATCTTCAAATAGGCAAAGTGGCGAGGTGTGGTCAGCAGCCGCTCACCGAGCAGCTCGCGCTTGTAATCCGCATTCAGCGTTTTGAGTAGGGCGGGAAGTTCGCGCGTGCCGAAGTAGGCGTCCACCTCGGGGATGTCCCGGGACAAATCTTCCTTGTAACGCTCACTCAAGCAACCCGTCACGTACACGCGCCCCACGCGGCCGTCCTGCTTGGCTTGGGCGAATTGCAAAATCGTGTCGATGCTCTCCTGCTTGGCTGACTCAATAAATCCGCACGTATTGATGATGACCACTGGAGCCTCCTCGGCATCGCCCTCGTGGGAGACTTCGAAATTATTGGCCCGCAACTGCCCCATCAAAATCTCTGAATCCACCAGATTTTTTGCACACCCCAAAGTGATAACGTGCGCGCTGCGCTTGGCTGAACTTCTTGTTCTCATCTCAAAGCATTTTCTTCATATCAAACTGCAAACTCCTCAGACCGAGGGAACAACGAATCGATGAATTCGCTCGCATCAAAGGCCTGCAGGTCCTCTGCGCCTTCGCCTACACCGATGAAGCGAACGGGAATGTTCAATTGGTCTGCAATGCCCAGGACCACGCCGCCCTTTGCCGTGCCGTCCAATTTTGTAAGAATAAGACCGGTGACTTCGGTGACTTCAGCAAACCGCCGAGCCTGCGCCATCGCATTCTGACCTGTTGACCCGTCGAGGACAAGCAAGACCTCATGCGGCACGCCTGGAGCAACCTTCTGCATCACACGCTTGATTTTTGCGAGCTCCTCCATTAGATGCTTCTTATTGTGCATCCGCCCCGCCGTATCAATCAGGACGGTGTCGCGCCCTTTTGCTACTGCGCTGTGAATGGCGTCATACGCCACCGCTGCAGGGTCAGCGTCCTGGCCTTGGGACACGAAATCTGCGCCGGTGCGACCCGCCCACAACTCAAGTTGAGCCACCGCCGCCGCCCGAAAAGTGTCTGCAGCACCCAAGGTCACCGTCCGGCCCTCGGCCCGCAATTGATGCGCGAGCTTTCCAATCGTTGTGGTTTTGCCCACCCCGTTCACGCCAACCACCAGCGCCACATACGGCCCTTGGACATCTCGCAGCAGAATTTCTGAATTCCCAGTTGCACCGGCCTTCTCACCCAACATGGACAAGGCCTCCTCGCGCAACATATCGAACACGCGCGAGGCGTTGCCCGACTCAGCTGAACGCGTACGGTCTTCGATTCGCTTGATAAGCTTCAGTGCTGTCTCCACACCCACGTCACAGGTGATCAGCGCTTCCTCCAACTCATCAATGACATCAGCATCGATGTCCTTCTTCCCGACAATCGCACGCGAAACCCTTTCAAAGACAGAGCGCTTGCTCTTGGCCAGGCCCTGATCCAGCGTCTGCTTTTTTTCCTTTGAGAAGATGCGTTTAAAGAATGACATCAGGTTCGAAAATTAATGCGCCAATCGTGCAGAACTCAAATATGAATCGACAAAAAAAAGGACCCCTCCCTCGTCGGAAGCGGCCCAAGTTGTTTTGCCGACTCAAGAGCGCGGCCCGCTGGGGTGCAGATTCAATTATTTGGCGAACCAATCCTTGACATTGTCCTTGTGGACAACCTCAGATTTAAACGCGTACGCCCCCGTCTTCGGGTGGCGGAACATCTTAATAACCTTCGTGTGAGCCTTGCCACCTCCGGTTTGCAACGTTGCAACTGTCTTCTTTGCCATGACTTACTTGATCTCTTTGTGAACAGTCATCTTGCGCAAAACCGGGTTGAATTTCTTCAACTCGATGCGATCCGGGGTGTTCTTCCGATTCTTCGTCGAAATGTAACGAGACGTGCCGGGCTTGCCTGACTCTTTATGTTCCGTACACTCAAGAATGACCTGTACGCGATTTCCTTTCTTCGCCATAGTACCACAAAATGGGGTGCAAAGATAGTCAAAGTTGCGGCTCCTGCAATTCAAACTTGCAACTCTGCCATTCAAATCCAAGTGTGGAAAACAACACAACACTCGCTCCGGGCGAATGACGGCCGAAGTAATTTTGTAAGAATGGGCAAAACGACCACAGCAGCGCGCAATCGCAGGGCCACTCCAGCCCCCTCCAAAGGCGACACGCGCAAGAAAGCAAGCGGCAAGTCGCGCTCGAAATCGCGCTCGAAAAAGTCAGCCACAAGTCGATCTTCCGCAAGATTGGACCGTTGGGCCGCACGCCTTGCTTGGACTCGTGACCCACGAACAGCCCAAATTCTCGGCGTCGCACTGGTGAGCTTTGGCACATTTGTAACGGTGGCCTGCGCAAGCGGCATCTTTACTGGCGCCTCAGATTTACGGCTTATCCAGGCCGCTGCTGCAGCTGGCGCCGTTGCTGAGCCGCTCGCCGCGGCTCAGTTTGCCAACATACTCGGCGCGTGGGGGGCGTGGACAGCCCACGCCTTTATGTACCGCAGCTTCGGCATCGTCGGCTTGGGCTTCGGATTGTTGGCTGCAGGCTGGGGCGTTCGACTTGTAGCACCGACTCGCAACATCCGAACGGCACGGCTCTTGCGTAACATATTGGCGGCCGCCCTGCTGCTGCCTTGGGCTTGGGGCTTTTTGACGCACGCCATCGATCCCGCTACGGGATTGGCCCGCATCACCGGCAACGATCATTTGGTTGGAGCCGTAGGGCTCTGGCTCACGCAATGGGGACGGTTTACGCTGGGTTGGGCCGGTTCAGCACTCGCCATCACGAGCGGGCTCTTTATCTGGGCTCTTATGCATCCTCGCGTTTCAGCGATGCTCAGCTCATTCTTTGAAAAATCTGACCTCTCACAGGACAAGGACAATGCCGATGCGGCCATCCAAGACAGCGACTCCTCACAGGATTCTAACCTTCCGCTTGAGAGTGAAAAAGTCGAAGTCGAACTTCAAATTGAGAACCCCAGCTATATCGGGGGCACTTTAGAAACGGAAGGCGACGATGTGGTGGTGAGCGAAGGCCACATCGGCGACGAAGACGACGCCGCTGTCGACCGTGCATTGGCTGAAATCATGAGCGGCCGCGCCGTCCATGACGAGGAGGCCGAAGCTGAGCAGGAAGCTGAGCCCGAAGCTAAAAGCGAAGACCAAGGGGTGAGTTTAGAGGTTGAGGTCACAGCCGAGGAAGAAATCCTGAGCGAGGACGAGATGGACAGCCGCGTGGCGAAGTTTGGCGAGTACGACCCGAAATTGGACTTGTCTAAATTCGAACTCCCCGGAATCGACCTGCTTGTTGATTATGGCATCGGTTCGGTTGAGGTGAACCCTGAGGAGCTCGAGGCGAACAAACGCCGGATTGAGGAAACACTGAGCCACTACAAGATTTCCATTACGAGTATCAAGGCAACAATTGGCCCGACAGTGACCTTGTATGAACTCGTGCCTGCTCCCGGCGTTCGTATTTCGAAAATTAAGAATCTCGAAGACGATATCGCATTGAACTTGGCGGCCTTGGGCATTCGGATTATCGCCCCAATTCCTGGCAGGGGCACCATTGGAATCGAGGTGCCCAATAGCAAGCCCGACATTGTTTCAATGCGCTCGCTGATATCGTCCAACAAGTTCCAGAACAACGACATGGCCCTACCCATCGCCTTGGGCAAGACCATATCCAACGAGACGTATGTCTTTGACTTGACGAAGATGCCTCACGTGCTGATGGCCGGTGCGACAGGCCAAGGAAAGTCCGTAGGGCTCAACGCGATGCTGGTCTCATTGCTCTACAAGAAGCACCCCTCACAGTTGAAATTTGTGCTGGTCGATCCGAAAAAAGTGGAACTCACGCTCTTCAATCACATTGAGCGGCATTACTTGGCGAAGTTGCCTGAAACGGAGGAAGCCATCATCACGGACAACGACCAAGTGGTGCGCACGCTCAAATCGCTATGCATCGAAATGGACCAGCGCTACGAGTTGCTCAAAAGCGCCCATTGCCGCAATCTCGCAGAGTACAATGCGAAGTTCATCCGCCGCAAACTAAACCCCGAAGAAGGACACAAATACTTGCCGTACATCGTGCTGGTAATCGACGAGTTTGCTGATTTGATTATGACTGCTGGCAAGGAAGTGGAGCAACCCATCGCACGACTTGCCCAACTTGCCCGCGCCATCGGCATCCACCTGATCATCGCCACCCAGCGGCCTTCAGTGAACATCATAACCGGGACAATCAAAGCCAACTTCCCCTGCCGCGTCGCCTTTCGCGTGACGTCAAAAGTCGACAGCCGAACAATTTTGGACGCGGGTGGAGCTGACCAGCTCATCGGCCGAGGCGATATGCTGTTGTCCACGGGCAACGAACTAATCCGCTTGCAGTGCGGCTTTGTAGACACGCCTGAGGTGGAGGCGATCACGGACTACATCGGCTCGCAACGAGGATACGCCTCGGCGCTGCTGTTGCCTGAGGTTCCTGACGAAAAATCTGAAATGGCCTCCATTGCCGACGAGGAGCGGGATGTGCTTTTTGAGGACGCCGCTCGCGTCATCGTCTTGCATCAACAAGGTTCAACCTCATTGCTACAGCGAAAGCTCAAACTGGGCTACAATCGTGCCGGTCGCCTGGTCGACCAACTCGAAGCCGCCGGCATCATCGGACCGTTCGAAGGAAGCAAGGCACGCAAAGTGTTAATCCCCGACGAATTGAGTTTGGAACAGTTGTTGAGTAGGGAGCGTGACGATAGCGCAGGCGGTTATTCCGATCCGTTAACCCCGCCGTTCTAATATTTGCACCATGCACCGATTCCTCATAGGTCTATTTCTGTTCAGCCAATTCTCTTTCCCAATCCACGCACAAGTGGGCGTTGCGTCTGATCCTGAGGCGGAGGAATTGCTTTCTGATATTTCAAATCAGGCCAAAAATTACCTCAACATCAGCGCCACTTACGCCTCTACATTGATCGATCTGCAAGCCGATATGCGCATCGAACAGGCCGGTGACGTATTGATAGAGGGGGATCGTTACCGCCTAAATTTGGGCGATTACACCATCATTTCTGACGGCCGCACGGTGTGGACTCTGGAAACTGACATGGGCGAGTGCTACATCGACGATGCGGAGGAAATTTCCGCCGATGGAATGGACCCATCCAAGATGTTCACCATTTGGGAGTCGGGATTCCAAAAGACTTGGAAGGGCGAAGTGGATTTAGACGGGCAAGAACTTGTGCGCATCGACCTGTACCCTGAAGATAAGAGTGCATCGTACCACACCATCCAACTTTGGATTGATGAGGGGCGTCGTCAAATGGTGCAATTGCTGGTTAAAGGCCGTGACGGCTCCGACGTGCGCTACCTCGTAACCCGGTTCGAAACGGACCTCAAGCTCCCCGAGAATTCATTCTCCTTTGATCCGGCCGCCCACCCCGACGTCCAACTGATCGACAACCGGCTCTAACACAGAGGAGCATCGGTGTGCGAAAGCCACGAACAAAAAAACACCAAGCGCTCAACTCGGCAAACTACTCCGAATTCGGGGCCGGGGTCGCGGTCGGGGCCAGGACCGGGGCCGGGGTCGGAGTCGTGCTCAAATCCACCTCAACCCGGCGATAGTTCTGCTGGCGCACAAGACGAACTGAATTGTTGATCCAGCCTTGGGCCCGTGCGGGGGTGTGCCAATCAAAGCGGTGATGGACCGTCGCCACCGGAAAGGCGGGAGCGGCTTGGTCGGCGGCCATCCAGGATGTGCCGAGCTGAACGAGGCGGCTGGCCACATCAAGGGTGGCGTCGTAGGCCAGGGTCGAGAACTTGCTCGGCGCTCGGCCCGTGCTCAAAGCATGGCGCAATGTGAAATCGGCGTAGAGTGAGTCATCCTCGGCGTGGAAGCCCTGAGCAGCGGTGGTGAGCGCGACTTCTTCTCGCCAGTCCCAGCTGAGAAAATCGAAGTCAGCCCAATCAGAGTGGGCGTAGACGACGATTGGAATGGAGTCGCGGACGTGGGACTCGGTTTGGAGCTGGCCAGCAAGTGAACGGCAAGCCTTGCCGCCAGGAGCGATCACGATGTTGCGTCGGAAGAGCGTTGTGCTGTCCCACATCGCGCCAAGGGATTTGTCCGTGCAAGCCACTTCGCGCAAAGCCAACACATCGCGCATACCGGACACATCGCGCAAAGTGCTGTCGTGCCAAGCCTGACGAAAGGCACTCTCTGAACGGCGAGTGCGGGGGGAATCCGAGGCAAGCATCAGCGTGTTTTCGCCCGCATGCTGTGTGGGTATGAATTGGGCTAAAGCCCGCATCTGTTCAGAATCAAGGGTGTAGGGCATAAAAACCTTTTGGCCCAGATGCAACGTGGAGGCGCCTAAATCGGTGAGGGCCAGATGCGGCACGTCGGGAGCCATGTGGTGCACCTCTGCAAATGGCGAGCGGCGCAGCGGGCCGATGACAAGATCGGCCTTTAAAAAGTCTTCACGTGTGTAAGTGCGCAAGCCCGCTGTGTCCTCACCGGCCTCTACGAAGCGAATGGCAAAGTGTGCCGGTGGAGCCGATGCACTGTCCAGGGCCAACGACACGCCTGCCCAACAATCAAGCGCCACCTCACGCAATCTCAGCTTCTTAACACTCAAAGAATCTTCCTCCCACTGGGAAAACATCGGCAACACCACAACCACGTCAAGCGTGTCTTGGGCCGAAGCCGAGGGCACAACGCTAAGGAGCGCAAAGAAAATCGAGACAACTATTTTCATACGGGTCAATTCCTTCATTCCCATTCGATGGTTGCCGGCGGCTTGGAACTGATGTCGTACACAACGCGATTGATGCCGGGAACCTTGTTGATGATGGCGTTGGACACTTCAGCGAGGAAGGCGTGTGGGAAGTCGACCCAATCGGCGGTCATGCCGTCGGTGGAACTGACCGCGCGTAGAGCGACGGCCTTTTCATACGTGCGTTCGTCGCCCATAACGCCCACGCTTTGGACGGGCAGCAAGATGGTGCCGGCTTGCCAGACCTTGTCGTACCAGCCATGATCACGCAAGGCATCAATCCAAATGCGGTCGGCCTTTTGCAAAATCACCACCTTTTCCAGCGTCACTTCACCCAGAATACGAATGCCCAATCCGGGGCCGGGAAACGGGTGACGACCCAGCAGTTGCGGATTGATGCCCAGCTCGCGTCCAACCCGTCGCACCTCGTCCTTGAAGATCTGGCGGAGCGGTTCAACCACGGCGAGCTTCATAAAATCAGGCAAACCGCCCACGTTGTGGTGCGACTTGATTGTGACACTCGGTCCGCCCGTGGCCGAAACCGACTCGATCACGTCGGGGTATATCGTCCCCTGGCCCAACCAACGCACCCCCTCAAGCTTCTGCGACTCCTCGTCGAAGACTTCGATGAACACGCGCCCGATCGCCTTGCGCTTGAGTTCAGGATCCGTCAGACCGGCGAGCGCATCGTAAAAACGTTGGCCGGCAGGAACACCGGTCACTTTCAAACCCATGCCATTGTAGCCCTCGAGCACCTCGTCAAATTCGCCCAAGCGCAGCAGGCCGTTGTCAACGAATATGCAGTGAAGCCGATCGCCGATGGCTCGCTGCAACAACACTGCGGCAACCGTAGAGTCCACACCGCCGCTCAATCCCAGCACCACTTGGTCGTCTCCAATTGTTTCGCGCAAATTCTCCACGGTCTCCTCGACAAAGTGTGCAGGAGTCCAATCCGCAGCGCATCCGCAAATGCCGCCGACAAAATTCCCCAAAAGCGTCAAGCCCTCGTCGCTGTGGTAGACTTCCGGGTGAAACTGAATCGCCCACGTCGGTTCGTTTTCAAAAGCAAAACCAGCAAATTCAACATCGCGCGTACTGCACGTAATCACCGTCCCTGGACCAGAAGAATGAACGGTGTCCCCGTGACTCATCCACACTTGCTTGCCGGGCGTCATCCCTAAAAAAAGTGGATCGGCCGTGGCGATGTGCTCAAGGTGAGCTCGACCGTATTCACGGGTTTCGCTCGCAGCCACCTCTCCCCCATTTTCACGTGCGAGCCACTGGGCACCGAAACAAACGCCAAGCACCGGAAGCACACCGCGAACACCGGACAAATCCGGTGATGGGGCATCTGCATTTCGAACACTGTGCGGGCTGCCCGACAAAATCACGCCCTTCCATACACGCCCCTGTTCATCATCCTCGGGAGGTGCTGCCAACATTTCGCGCCAATTTCCATTGTAAGGCTTGATCTCCGCATACGTATTCAACTCTCGCACGCGCCGTGCAATGAGCTGGGTGTATTGGGATCCGAAATCGAGAATGAGGATGCTGTCCATTGATGCGCGAAATTAGCGCTCGAAATTCTCGCTCCTCATGGCCAATTCACATCTTTTTCCCAACTGGAACGAACGCCGCCTCATATTGGCGAGTCAGAGCCCTCGGCGTCGCGAATTAATCGCCTTGCTCGGTCTTCCCTTTGAAGTGCGACCGGTGGATTGCGAAGAGAGCTGGCCTAAGGGCTTGAGCGGCGCCGAAATTCCGCGCCACGTGAGCGCCCTCAAGGCTCACGCTGCAATTGCTAACGATAACGAAGTCGTGTTGACCAGCGACACCGTCGTGCAAATCGATGGACTGACATTGGAAAAACCCGTCGATATGGCCGACGCCAAGCGCATGCTAAAGCTGCTCAGTGGTCGGCGCCACGAAGTCACCACCGCCTTCACGATCAGATTCGGAGATTCCATTAAAACTTATCACGACACCGTCGGCGTCACCTTTATGGACCTACCCAACGTGCTGATTGACCGATACGTAGAATCAGGTGCACCCCTTGACAAAGCAGGCGCTTACGGCGCCCAAGATTTGATCGGTGCCACGGGAATTTGCGCGCTAGAAGGCAGCTTTTACACCGTCATGGGCCTGCCCATGCACCTAGTTTTCAATACTCTCCGGGATATTTAACCGGTGCACATTACACATTACGGCAAGATTCTCCCTAAGTTGCCTGTGCATCAAAAGCAACCCTCTCGAAAGCACGACGGCGGCCATCGAGAATCGGGGGTTTTTTCCTGTCGTCAATCTGGTCCCGCCCCTCTCGCCCTGGGGCGGGTCTTTTTAAGGCAACCGCAACTTCGTTCCACCTGACACGCTCGCGCACAGCACAGACTGAGGCGGAAAGAAAGTGTGAGGGGGCTCACAAAAACAAGGACGGCATAACCGTCACTCGATCACCAAGGAATCAGCACCAGAAACTCCAGCAGCACCGGCCTCGGCAACGAGACCGATGGGGGTTGCAGGTGCATCGTGGGCCTTGAGAAGGTCGACAACGGCTGATATTGCAGGGGACGCAGGGTCGACGGCGAGAAGAAGTCCGCCTGAGGTTTGGGGGTCGCACAGGATGTCGCGTGTGAATTCGGAATGGACCGGGTCCGCAGAGGAAGCGGGCCAGCTGATCCGGCCGCCGTACGATGCTTGGTTGCGTCGAGTGCCACCGGGAATTGCACCTTGGGCGTGGTAGTTGCGCAGTGCGGCAGGCTTGAGCAAAGGGAGGGCCTGGGCGTTTATGCGGAGTTGAACGCTTGTGGCGGATGCCATTTCAATGGCGTGCCCAGCGAGGCCGAATCCGGTCACATCGGTCATGGCGTGGACGCCTGGGATGGCGGCGAGCTCGGCGCCAATTCTATTGAGCTGTTGCATGGAGGCCACGGCGGCCGAGAGATCCTCGGGGGTGACGATGCCGCGTTTCTGGGCTGTGGTAATCATCCCCACACCCAGGTGCTTAGTTAGAAAGAGGACGTCGCCAGGGCGGGCGCCTTCGTTTAGTTTGAGCCGATTGAGCTGGACGCGGCCGGTGACAGCGAGGCCGAAGATGGGCTCCGGCGAGTCGATGGAGTGGCCGCCAGCAAGAGGGATGCCGGCCTCCTCGCAGATCGAGCGGCCGCCCTCTAGAACTTGTCCCGCCACTTCGGCGGAGAGCTTGTCAATGGGCCAGCCCAGAATAGCGATGGCCATCAAAGGGGTGCCGCCCATGGCGTAAATGTCACTGATGGCGTTGGCGGCCGCAATGCGTCCGAAGGTGAACGGGTCGTCCACAATCGGCATGAAAAAGTCCGTCGTGGAAATAGCTGCCGTGCCATCGCCCAGGTCATAGACTGCAGCATCGTCCCGTGAGCCGTGGCCCACGAGCAAGCGCGGGTCCGAGGGTTGGGGGCGAAGTTGGCCCAGGATGTCGTCTAGAACGGCAGGGGCAATTTTGCATCCGCAGCCTGCACCGTGGCTGAATTGGGTTAGCTTAATTTCCATGGGACGGGATAAGGGATGAAAATTCGGGGGCGGCCGCAGCCTTGAGCAGTCGATCGGCGCATTGTTCGAAATCGAGCCCCTCGCAGTCAACCGAAACACGACGTTCGACTGCCCGTTTGTCCAATCCGTGCTGGTAAGTGGGGTCGTACCACGCCAATGCCATGGTCGCCGCCTCGGCCAAATCGCCTCGGTCGACGGCATCGTGTGCCTTTTGTAGTGCGCCTTTTCCGTGCAGTTCACTGAGTCGTTGGGCGATGCCCGTGAATCCGTTCTTGAGCAAGGCGGGATCAAAGGCGCTGTACATCTGCACCAAATGTTGCACCCGGTCTTCAAGCGTGCGCTTCATCTCGAGCGTAGGACTCACAATCATCCGCTTGTAAAAATCTTCGGGCAGATGGACGGTGCCGATTTTTCTGCTCTCGTTTTCCACCCAGATCGGCCGCGAAGGGTCGAGAGCGCGCAGCCGCTCATCGAGCAAATTTCTAAAATGCTCGCTCGACGGCTGCGCGTGCCCGTCCAAGTTGCCGAAGGCCGAGCCGAAGTGTTTGGCCAAGCCTTCAAGGTCGACGATTTGTTCGCCGTTCCGCCCCAAGGCCAACATGACTTCAGTCTTGCCTGCCCCGGTGTAGCCCCCGATTCGGATCAGCGGCCAGGCCCGCCCCATTTGCTCGCTCAGCCCTGCTTTGTATGCTTTGTAACCGCCCTCGAGCACGTAGACCGGCAGCCCGGCCGTTCGCAGAAGCCACGAAAGCGAGCCGCTTCGCATGCCCCCACGCCAGCAGTAGACAAGAAGCGGCCGACGCTCAGATTGGGCTTCAAACAAGGCCCGCGCCTGACGCACAAGCTTTGCCATTTTTGGGCCGATGAACTCGAGCCCGCGCTCCACAGCAGCATTCCTACCCACCTGCTTGTACAACGTCCCCACCTCGGCCCGCTGAGCGTCGTCAAACATCGGAAATGACAAAGCCCCGGGGAAGTGTGCTTCCGCAAACTCCCCGGGGCTCCGCGCATCAAGCACGACGCCTCGTCCCGCCTCAGCGAGAAACGCGGCCGTCTCGATTCTTCGCTCCGGAATTCCCATGGGCGCGAAGGTAGACAAGACGCGCGCCAGAAGCAGCGCCGCGAACAGTCCAAAAAGCAGCCCATATCGTTCCGAGAGCCAGGTAGAAGTTAAAGATATCCATATCAGTAGTTGTTAGGGGTTTGTACGTCAGCTATAGTGCGAAGGCCTCCCGCCACCGCATCGAGCGACACCGGTTTTGCGAGGATGTGCCCGTAGCCTTGGGCCAGTAGTGCATTCCACTCAATTGTGTTGCAGAGCGAAGTGCAGGCCCACACCGGCACACCGCGTGACTCGGCAGCCGCCTGCACCCAGGGCACGGGATCGCTGCCGCCGACTTCGGGGACTTGTTGGTCTAAAACCAGCAAATCCCAGGATTGATTTTTAATGAAGCCCAGCGCCTCGCTTCCACACTCCACCAATTCCACGATGCAACCCAAGGTTGAGAACACGTGGCCCAGCACTTCCAGCACCATCGGCTCGTCGTCCAGAACTAATACTCGAAGGGGCGGGGATGATTGCATGACCACCTCTACGTCACCCGAAGCGCCATTGTTTCACAAATTGTAAAATAATTATGTAAAATAAAAATTTGAACGCCCTTTGCCGGGTGTCAGCGTCTCAAATCGTGACTCACTTCAGCACGATCAGCCGGGTCGCAAGTGATCAAGGCAAAGAAAGAAGCAGCACCCATATGGTCAAGAAATCAGTTGTTCCATAGTGAGGTGTCCAACAGGGCACCGCGGGATGAAAAGCGCATTGAAGTGCAAGGCGAAAACGAAAAATATGGTGTGCATCAGTTTTGAGCAAAAACCGCCATAAAGTGCTCTTTTTTGCACTAAATCATCATTTTTTTCTCGTTTTCTTGTCTTTTTTGCAAAAAACAGCAAATTCCACGTTCCAGAAAATCACGACTTTTGGGCCGAAACGAACTCGCTGTAGCACCAGCAAAAAAAAACTCCGACCCGCCATCCATTGCAGACCAACTGGGGCCAAATGAAACGACCTCCCAAAGGAGGTCGTTTACGTCGGGGCGGCAGGATTCGAACCTGCGGTCTCCTGTTCCCAAAACAGGCGCCTTAACCGGACTGGGCCACGCCCCGATTTGTTAAGCGGGGGCGAAGATAGCGAGATTTATTCGGCGCACAACCATTGAGTCCGGAATAATACTGGACGCAATATTCAAGCCTGCTTGAGAAGAATTGGAGTCCTCGCGCTTTCGCTGCGGTCAAGGCCGCGAGCGACAGCATCCTCTGCATTGGCTCGGGAACCGAAGATGATTTCAGCCAAGAGAGAAGGAACACGTTTCAGTGAAGGGTAGAAATACAAGAAGAACCCTGCGCGCAAAACCCACGCCAACGGCCCTGTAAATGCAATGCCGTAGATCTCTAGTATGCCGCGCCCCCGGCCGAAGCCTGCGGCCTGGCCCAATCCTGGGAACCGGAAGCGCATCACGCGGCGGCCTTGGGTCACTCGGGCCAAGTTTTTTCCAATCCGGGTGCCATGCTTGACGGCCCAAAGAGCATCCTGACGGCAGGTGGACCCCCCTCCTTTAAACGGGTGGCGCACACTGGCACAGTCCCCCCCAACCCAGACGTTTTCGTGGCCCTCAGCGCGCAAGTACGGATCGGCGAGGAGCTTGCCTTGCAGATCGAGAACCAGCCCAGAAAGGCCAGGGAGAGCAACGCGTTGCTGACCGATGGCGTAGATCACCGTACCTGTGGCGACCGAAGAACCATCCTCGAAATGGAGCCGGTCCGACTCCAAGCGGGCGACACGGGAGTCGCGGCGACACGGAACCCCTAAGTCTGCCAACGTTCGGACCGCATAACGGTGCAGCCGAGGATAGGACTTCTCGATTTCCGATAGGATCTCTTTGCCAGGATGTGCAATACGAACCTTTGCAACTTCCAGCTGAGGGCAATTGCGCGCTGCTTCACGAAGGTGAGAAGAAATGGAAGCCGCCACTTCCACAGCAGCGAAACCTCCCCCGACAATGGTGAAATCCAATTTGCGCGCCACCTCAGAAGCGTCTCCCCCCGCCATAGCAAGGTCGATGCCCTCGGAGATGCGCGCACGAATCTCCTGAATCATGGTCTCTGACTTCACGCCGAATCCAAACTCAAACAACCCCGGTATGGTCGCACCGCGGTCGACAGAACCAACCCCGACCACCACATGGTCATACGAAAGGGTGCGGTCCACGCCGTCGGCACAGTATTGCACTTGAGAAGTCAATGGGTCGAGTCCCACCACACGACCGAGCACGATTTTTGCGTGGGGCATAAGATCCTCTGCTCGGTTGGTGCGGAATCCAATATCGAGTTCGTCCGTGAGAAATTCGCCGGTAAACCCGTGGAATGAATGCCCCTCAGAATCGGTGACCACGATGATTTCTAACGCTCCAGACCGCACGCGGCGCCCCGCGAAACGAAGGAGGTATTTATAGGCCCAAACGGAGGTGTATCCGCTGCCGAGAAGTACAATGCGTTGCTTCATAACTCAAGTGTTGTATGGTGAAACCAGCGGCTTGCCGAACGAGAGGAACGGAGCCAATTGAAAACCATAGTGCTGGAAGCGGTGTGCTACAGCCGTGATATGGTCAACATGTTCTAAGGTGGGATTGCCGATGCTAAAGTGATCGCGGTGTCCGTCGAGGGACAGCAGGACGCACTCGGAGAAGCAAGCGAAGTAATGGTGGCTGGGAAGCCCCAATCCCCCACCGCTCAGTCCAATGCCGTCTGCTTTTACGATCCCACCGTCGATGACGGTGACGTCGGGGCGATCCAATAGAAGGCTGGGCGAGGTGTTCCGTGGCTGGGTGCCATCCAAGACGACCGCATCGGGGCACAAGTGCTCGGATTGAACCAAGGTGTCTGTGCTTGCTGTGAGCAATACAGTCAACTGGGCCGAGCGGATATCAGCGATGTCATTGCCAATGGTGAGTCGAACTGCGGGGTTGATCCCTTTGAGCTCCTTGCGCAAACGCTCCAGGCGGGGCACGTTGCGGGCGATAAGCAATACCTCGTCCACTCCTCCTCTGCGCACCAACTGGCGCGCAAGGCAGGACCCCACGCTGCCCGAGGCGCCAACGATCGCCACGCGCCGAGACAGGTCGGGGTTGCGAACAAGCAACTTGACCACCGCCTCATACATAATAACGGCCGTGAAGGCGTTTCCATTGGTGACTCCGATGTCTTTCCGGTTCCTCAATAGGAGCCCCCCCTTCATCAGTGGCGCTGTAAGCGCTCCCAACCCTACGATCCCCACGCCTTTGCGGACAAGCTTGTCCAACGTGGACTCAATCTTCCGGCGCGCCTTGGGCGGGTTGCGGCGGATCATCGTCTCAGCGCTGAGGGGAATAAGTTGATTGCTGCCCAACTCTCGGCCCATCACATCATCCATAACACCCCCCCATTTCAAAGCGGGCATGTTGGTGCCTTCGAACACGCCGCGGCATATGAATTCTGGAATCGCTTCGAGCCGCGGATGGTAGCACGCCAAGTCCTTGCGGATCTCCTTTCGAAAGTGAATGAGGAAAGCAAACGGCGTGGAATCTGTTGCCGTAATAAGGGGAAGTTGGACGATTGACATAATGCAGCTTGTTATGGACAGGCGTATCGTTTCCTGACCAGAACAAAATTGCACCCCTCTTTTGGCTTCTGCCCTGACCGCCGTCACTTCCGGAAACAACATCCGTCAGTTAGACTCGTCCGTCACATAGGGGAAAGACACAAACTACTGGGAAAATAAAACGCCCGCAGTTGCGGGCGTTTTGACTGGCGGAGAGACCGGGATTCGAACTCGGGGACCGAAGAATCGGTCACAGCTTAGCAGGCTGTTGCATTACCACTCTGCCACCTCTCCAGTGCTTATAAGCGGACGGCAAAAATAGTCAATCCTTCGCAGCAAGCAAGCACTTCTTGAAACTTCGGTGCATCTTGCATCCAGCATCTTCGAAAACCCGGGTCCACATGATAAAATACAACCCAAAAAGCTGGTTCGGACTCATCTTCGAGTTCCACCGAAGCGATACGTTTCGCAAAATGTTCTGGGTGCTGATTGCCTTCGGAGTGTATGCCGCGGGATTGACCTATCTGATGCTCACATACCAGGAATCTGGTGGGGCGCACAGCTCCATCACAGTGCACTCGTTGCTTGGCTTTGTCATCGGTTTACTGCTCGTCTTCCGAACCAATACCGCCTACGACCGCTGGTGGGAAGGCCGCAAACAATGGGGCTCTCTGGTGAACACAACCCGGCATTTGGCTATCCAAACGCGGGCACTTCTCAAGCCCACCGACCCGGACTCTCTTGAGACAAACAAGGGGTCCGAGCGTATAGCGGCGCGTGGCGTGGCGATGAACTTGCTGATCGAATACCCCTGCGCGCTGGCCGAGCACTTGAGGACTGCACCCTTGGCCGATGGCGAGGCCCACCCGCCGCATCGCCCCAACAAAATGGCGTCCGAGCTGCTCCAAGAAGCCGTGCGCTGGACCAGCATAGAAAAGTGGTTTGACCCCCGCCTGTACATCGGAATGGAGCGCAGCATCGCCCGGCTCACCGACATCACCGGCGCATGCGAGCGCATCCGCAACACCCCCATCCCGTACAACTACAACATGTTCCTCAAGAAGTTCATCTTCGTTTACGTGATGACCATGCCGCTGGGCCTGATCGGCACCTTCGGCTATTGGAGCGTGCCCATTTCAGTTTTCGCGCTCTACATCTTCGGTTCGCTCGAGCTGCTGGCCGAAGAGATTGAAGAGCCTTTCGGTCATGACGCTTCAGACCTTCCTTTGGACGCCTTATGCGAAACGATGGAACGGAACGTGAGAGAGTTGCTGGAATAACCCGTTTCTTTGCGCGCGAGAAATCAAGCGGGTCCCGTAGCTCAACTGGATAGAGCATCTGCCTTCTAAG
>JAQWTJ010000110.1 GCA_029242765.1 Flavobacteriales bacterium
GTTCACGCCACAAGAGCACGTGGTGCAACTCGATGGAGAGGAAGTGCTGCGATTTACGCCATGGCGCGACGACTGCGCAGCCTTTCGGAGATTCAACCCGACCTCGGGCGTTTGGACCGAACCCGCGCCTTGGAAGGGCGACACGATTCAAGAACGCATCGCCTCATCGGATTACTCGCGTTCGGGCTGGTGCCCGGGCAGCACGGCGGAAGTCATGGTGGTGAAACTGGGCAATTTGAGGCCTGGTGCGCACACATTGGCCTTTGAAATTCCTGGAGCCCAACAATACACGGATTCAACACAGAACTTTTGGAACGTCTCTGCGCTACTAACATTCACCCCATGAAACCAAGCCTTTTTCTCGGCGCTCACTCGGCGGCTATGGCCTGCACTTTAATTGCATGGTCTTCCGCTGCGTTTCAAGCCCAAACCTTTCACGTCCGCCCCTATCTACAGGACGCCTCGCCCACTTCGATTCGCGTGATGTGGGAATCAACCGATGCCTCAGAGTCCGACCTAAGCTATGTTGAATGGGGGGCCGTCGGCGCGATGGACTTTCAGGCCTTCGGCAGTGCAGAAGCCACCCAAGGAACCAACCAGGTCCACGACGTGGAACTAACCGGTCTCACGCCTTGGACGGCCTATGCCTACCGCGTAGTCACCGGCGTAGCCGTTTCGGAAACCCATCGCTTTCGAACGCCTCCAGCGCAAGGCAGCGACGAGAACTTCCGCATCATCGC
This sequence comes from Flavobacteriales bacterium, assembly GCA_029242765.1. GTDB lineage: Bacteria > Bacteroidota > Bacteroidia > Flavobacteriales_D > Sanyastnellaceae > UBA8752. Next base: position 741 of record JAQWTJ010000110.1, read on the forward strand.
CATGAGCGACATGCAAAGAGACAACGCCCAGCCCGAGAAATTTCTGGAAGTCGTGCAGGATGGCATCCTCGATTTCATTGCGGACGAAACCAACGGCGGAGAGCTCTCCGAGGACGTGGCGTTGGTGATGATCCCCGGCGATCTCGTGGTGACTGGCACGAACTACAATCAGTGGGCTGATCATTTTTTCACGCCAGCAGCGGGCTTATTTTCAGACGTTCCGGTCTACCCCGTTTTGGGCAACCACGAGCAGAACACGGCATTCTACTTCCAGTACTTCCATTTGCCGGAGAACGGAACGCTAGGCTACGAAGAACATTGGTGGCATAAGGACTATGGAAATGTTCGGATCATCGGTCTGAATTCCAATGGAGCGTACGCCGGCGCCGACCAACTCGTCTGGCTCGACCAAGTGTTGGAGCTGACCGAGGATGCGGAGCACGTCGATTTTATTTTTGCCCAACTCCACCACCCCCACAAGTCCGAATTGTGGATCCCCGGTGAGATTGATTTCACTGGCGATGTCATCGAACGACTTGAGAATTTCACAGAGGCGACAGGCAAGCCTTCCATCCATTTCTTCGGGCACACCCACGGCTATTCACGCGGCCAATCACGAGACCACAAACACCTGTGGATGAACGTAGCCACAGCGGGTGGAGCGATAGATCACTGGGGCGAATATCCTCAATTTGACTACGACGAGTTCAGTGTCTCACACGAAGAGTGGGGCTTTGTTTCGGTTGAGGTCGTCGACGGGGTGTCGCCGCATTTGATCATCAAGCGACTCAGCCGAGGCAAGGAAGCCGATCCGATGGACAACGCCGTACGCGACAGCTTGGTGCTACGCAAGCATTCGGCCATCGTCCATGCTCCCACACCGCTGTACCCCGTTTCGATAACATTGGCTCCGGAGTGCGTCGTCTTGCAGGCCGGCCCTTTTGAGGCTGAAGAGATCGGTGCCACACACGGACAATCCCATTGGCAGGTCGCTTCAAGTGCCGATGGGTTTGAAAACCCCGTGAGGGAATCGTGGAAGAATTTCGAGAATTGGTACTACAATGTGGACACCCAAGCCGGAGACGATTTAACGGACGAATCCGTGTCGACACTCAACGAAAACACGGTGTATTGGTGGCGCGCGCGCTATCGGGACCGGGAGATGAACTGGAGCCCCTGGTCGGAGGTCTCTATTTTCGAAACCGGCACGTCGGTTTTATCACAGAATCTTCTGGCCAATCCCGGGGGGGAAGACGGCATCAACGGCTGGACAGTGGAGCAAGGCATTGTCGAATCGCTGACCGATGGCGAATGCGCGGGGACGACGCCCCACAGCGGCACTTATTATTTTGGTGTGGGCGGATTGTGCGACGAAAGTGAATACGGTCTGGCCGTCCAAGAGATTGACGTCAGCGATTCGGCGGATGTGATTGATGCAGGAGAGGCCGCACTACTGTACGGCGGCTTCCTATCGGACTGGAGCGGTTCGGACTTGCCCGAGATGCGGCTTGCGTTTTTAGACGAGGGTGGCAACTGGTTAGACATGACCGACATGCTGTCCACCTTGAACACCACATGGACAGAGCTTAGCGGGTTGGCGACCTTGCCTTCAGGGACGCGAACGGTGCGGTGCGAGCTGCACGGCACGCGCAACACTGGCACGGACAATGACTCGTATTTCGACGATATATTCTTGCAGTGGCTTGGGGAGGATTGCCCAGAAATTAACGAGGTTGCCACGCTGGCCCTTGCACCTTGGCGAAGCGATCTGTTCGTCGCGCCCAACCCGTGGACGGACACCGCTTCAATCGGCATATCGGCCGGCGTGTCCGGCTTTGCTAGCGGCAAGATCACATGCATGCTGTGGGACACCGCAGGCCGAGCGCACCCTTGGCCGATTCAGCGGCGTGAAGGCCGACTCCTGATCGAGCGAGGCAATTTGCCCACGGGGCACTACAGCTTCACATTAATTCAAGACGAGCGCCCTGTGGGCAAAGGTGCTTTCGTCGTGGAGTAGCCCCAAAATCGCTCCGAGCGATCAATTGGAAATTGGAAATTTCATACGAAAATTGGGAATTTCGTCGTATATTATAGTACTGTGAAACAGCTCGATAAACATTGGCTCACCGAGGGACTCCTCGACGTGGAATACAAGCAGTACATTCTGCTTGCGTGGCTTCAAAAGGCGAAGCGACAATTTCGAGACGTGCGCCTGTACCCCGCATTGGCCCAGCTGATCGACCAGCATCGGCATCTAAACAGCTTGATGGAAGGGCGCAAGAACCTGGACAAAAGCGTGAAAGGTGACGTGATCGGCTTGGATTTCAAGAAGCTACGAAAGGTTCACAAGCATATGCAGGACCACCCTGATCTGGACCGTTATCTGAATGAACTACTGGCACTGGCCGAGCCGCTGCTTCGAGAGACCATCGACGAGGGCACTTCACTGTATGAGCTGGTGGAGTCTGGGTTGGAATTCGCTCCCGTGGGTATCCAACCGATTTATCAACGCGAAGGCTATCTCATGGTCTTGGACGAACCGCGCAAAGAAGTCTTGTCCTATCGCTATCACCATTCGCAAATCGACACTGGCAAGGAGCGGATGTTACGCCTGGACTGCCGTCAAGTGGACCGCCGCCGTGTGGGCTTTTCAGATACGCTCGAGCAAATCAAGCTCAATTTGACGCGCCTCATCCCGGAGCTGCCGCACCCGGCCGCCTTCATGGTCCGCGCGAATCAATCCTACCCTCTGGAGCAGACGCTCTTACCCGTGGCCAAACGCCGCCTCCTTCGCGAACTCGCGGCTTGACGGACTGACGGCCCGAATTGAGCCCTATCTTGTAGACGTGAAATCCCATTCCTCACTGTTGACCTTCATCCTGATGTCCCTGCTAAACGGTTGGGCTGTTGAGGTGGTCGGCCAAGTGTCCGACCAAGACCTAGAATCTCAGCGCGTGCTATTCATCGGAATCGACGGCTGCCGGAGCGATGGGTTGGAAGCTGCAAATACGCCGCATTTAGACGGACTACGAGACGCCGGCTATTACAGCCCCGACTGCCTCAACGACGACATCACCGTCAGTGGGCCGGGCTGGTCGGGCCTGCTGACCGGCGTCCGATCGAACCTACACAACGTCACAGGCAACGATTTCTCCAACCACAACTTGGCCCAATTCCCCTCTTTCTTCGAGCGCATGGAAGCGGCTATGCCCGACCGCAACACCGTATCCATCGTGCACTGGTCGCCAATCAACACGTACATCGTTGGCGAGAGCGCTGACGAGGCCATCAATGTGGGGTCGGATGCTGAGGTTGCTGCCGAGGCCGTCGACCGCTTGAACAATGCCAATCCGCACGCCATGTTCTTGCATTTTGACGAGGTGGACTACGCTGGGCACAGCCATATGTTCGACCCGAACGTACCGGCATATTTGGAGGCCATCGAAGGGGTGGACATGATGGTTGGCGATGTCCTTGCTGCGCTGTACGCGCGGCCAAATTACTCCGCCGAAGACTGGCTGATTATAGTGTCCACAGACCACGGAGGTGAGGGCTATTCGCACGGAGGAACGACCCTTCCGCACCGGCGCATCTTTTTGATTGCCTCCGGCGGTGGGCTAACGCCACAAGTTGTGTTGGCCGACAGTCTTTGGTCGGAGACCGCCGAAAACTGCTTGGCCCAAAGCTCGCCTATGGGCCCCGTGCTGCTGCTTGAGGAGTTGCAGTTTGACGGCGGCGGTGACCGAGTGGAAATCCCCAGCCACCCCGACTTCGATTTCGGCACTTCGCGCGACTTCACACTTGAGTGCCGCGTGCGGACGGGTGAGGCGGCCGATGTGGCCATTGTGGGAAATAAGGACTGGGACAGCGGACTCAGCCCGGGCTTCGTTTTCTCATTCAAGTACGCCAGTGGACCCGAGTGGAAGGTCAATGCCGGCGACGGGGGCCAACGAGTCGACGTGGATGCTGTAGCCATTGCCGACCAGCAATGGCATCATCTAGCGGCCACCTTCGATCGCAACGGGATGCTCGACGTGTACACTGACGGCCAATGGAGCGGATCGGGTGACCTCTCTGGCGTGGGCGACATCGGAAACGGCGGCGCACTCAGCGGGCTGTTCTTCGGAGCTGACGCGCTTTCCAACTACGCCTACAGCGGCTCCATTGCAGAGGTCCGCATTTGGGATGGGCTGCTGGACGAGACCACAATCGCCGATTGGATGTGCACCGAATTGACGCCCAGCCACCCCCACCACGATGATTTGCTGGGCTACTGGCGCCTCATCGACGGGGCGCCATCGACCGTGGCGCAAGACGACGGTCCGGGCGCGCACCACGGAACAATCACCGGAGGTGTCTGGGCGGACCCCGCCCCCGAGTTGCAATTGAACTTTGACAACACCCCGCGACAAGTTGACGTCGCTCCAACGGCGCTGAGCCATATGTGCATTGAACTGGACCCGTATTGGGTGCTGCAAGGCACGTCCCTGGTGGAAATCTGCGACTTTTCTGAGGGCCCGAGCTGTTTGGGCGACTTGAATGGCGACCAGATTGTGAGCGTGGGTGACGTATTGCTGATCTTGGGGCAATTCGGTAATGCCTGCGAGTAACACCATGCCGGCACGTGATTTTATGTGGGATGTGCTGCTTCTGACCGAAGGCCAATACGTCAAGCGATTGCCCGAGGCGGACTACGGCATGCCCCCTTGGTACATCGACCAGATTTTTGAAGAGGACCGCCTGGTGACAGAGGCCCTGGAGGCCCGTGGCCTGCGCGTAGGGCGGGTGGACTGGTCCGACGCCTCGGTGGACTTGCGCCTGACTCGGGCCGCGCTCTTTCGCGCAACGTGGGATTACTTCCGCCGATTTGATGAGTTTAAATCCTGGCTGCACCGGGCCGCTGAGCAAACCCAGTTGATCAACCCGGCAACCGTCATCGCTTGGAATTTTGACAAATTTTACTTGCGGGATTTGATAACCGCCGGCGTTGAGGTGGCCCCCACTCTCTTCCTAGAGTGCGGCGACAAGCGAAGCTTGGCCGACTTGTTTGGCGAGACGGGCTGGAACGAGGCTGTAATCAAGCCAGCCGTTTCAGGCGGTGCAAGGGATACCTACCGAATCACAGCGGCTAGCGCCTCCGGGTTGGAAGCACAGTACGCCCAACTCATCGCACAAGAGCGGATGCTCTTCCAAAAATTCTTGCCCGCTATTTCAGGCGATGGGCCGGGGCGCGGCGAAGTTTCGGTGATGGCTATGGGGGGTAAAGTGACCCACGCCATCCGCAAAGTGGCCGCACCGGGCGACTTCCGGGTTCAAGACGACCACGGAGGCCGTGTGCTCCCACATCAAGCCAGTGCCGAAGAAGTGAGCTTTGCCCAGCACGTCATCGCCGCTTGCCCTCACGCCGCACAGCGCCCACTTTACCACCGGATCGATATGGTGCGCGGGCCCCAAGGCGAACTCACCCTGTGCGAACTCGAGATGATCGAACCCGAGTTGTGGCTGAGAAATTGCCCTTCAGCCGCAGGTGAATTGGCCGCAGCCATCGCCCGCACGATGAGTTGACGGCGCCGTCGAAAAACGGGTGACTATTGAGTAATCAATGGAGGTGAAAAAGACCCTTTAGTGGACGACGTCTATCAGGACGGGAGCCGATGGGGTCTGTGTTGAAGGGTCGGCGAAGCGGTAGGCCGCACGCACCGCGGCGGCCGCTTGCTCGGCAGACTGTTGATTGGAGGCGTGCACGAATGCAAGCGGCTGGACCGTCGAAGAAGGGCCAGCATCAGCACCGGCTTGGGGCCCGACCTCAGCGCCGACTTGAACAAGTGCAGAAAGACCAACCGCCGGATTGATCGGAGCGTCAGGACTGGTGCGTCCCCCACCCAAGGTGACAACAGACCAGCCGAGGGCCCGCACATCCATGCCGGAAACCACGGCGACGCGATCTGCATAAACAGGCATCACAACAGGAGCTGGTGCGAGATGAACCAAGGGTCGATTGAGCAAGTCGGAGGGGCCGCCCATAGCGTGGACCATCCGCTCAAAGCGTTCAGCGGCGGCACCGGATGAAATGGAGGAGCGCAAAGCCGCGAGGGCTGCTTTCCTCGTCTTGAACAGCCCCACTTGGAGGAGAAGGTCCGTGCCAAGGGCCTCAATGACCGTACGTAGGCGCGGATGCTGCGGACCGCCCGTGAGGTACTCGATGGACTCTTGGACCTCGAGCGCATTGCCCGCAGTGAAGGCAAGCGGCTCAGACATATCGGTGATACGAGCTATGGTAGGCATACCAGCACCGTTGCCTACATCGACCATCATGCGGGCCAAGGCCAGGGCGTCGTCGCGATCTTGCATAACGGCGCCGTTGCCCGCTTTTACGTCGAGCACGAGGGCGTCGAGACCGGCGACGAGCTTTTTTGCGACGATACTCGCCGTAATCAGACCGCGATTTTCAACCGTAGCGGTGACATCGCGTACAGCGTACATGCGGCGATCGGCCGGGGCGAGCGTATCGGTCTGCCGAACGATGGCGATGCCCACCTCGCGGACGACGCGTTGAAAGTCGGCGGGAGGCAGCCCTGTGGTGTAACCAGGAATAGACTCGAGTTTGTCAATGGTGCCGCCCGTGTGGGCAAGACCGCGGCCTGCAATCATAGGGATATGTGCCCCACAGGCGGCAAGCATGGGGCCGAGCATAAGCGAGACACTGTCGCCCACCCCACCCGTGCTGTGCTTGTCGATTACGGGGGCACCTCGGTCCAAACCGATTCCGTGGTCGGCCCACGATAATACTTTGCCCGAATCGCGCACGGCAAGCGTCCAATCGACGCGCTCGCGGGGCGATACATCTTGAAAGTAGACCGCCATCGAGAACGCCGCAATTTGGGCCTCGGAAACCGAGCCGTCAGCCACTCCAGAGGCGAAATCACGCAACTCATCGCCTGACAGCTCAAAGCCGTCGCGCTTCTTACGGATGATGGATTGGGGGAGATTCTTCACGGCACGTGAAACTAATACCCAACGCCTGAACCTGCCGCCAGCAATTCATCATAACTGTTCAGTATTCGTCGAACGCCCAGCGGTTCTAAGAAACGATAGCGAAGGGCGCAGTAATTCAGGGTGCGATCTCGACGCGAACGGCCGCTTTCCCCTTGGGGCTGACCTCGACTTCGAATTGGACTTTATTGCCCTCACGAAGCTCCTCAGCCTTGACATTGGAAATATGCACAAAGACGCTGTCCTGCGTATCGAGGTCACGGATGAAGCCGAACCCCTTGTCATCGTTGAACATGGAAACGATGCCCTTGCGGATCGGATCCTCCTCGATATCTTCCTTCTTTGCCACAGAAATTTCGATGTCCTCGAGTTTGATCTCTTCGCGTTCAACATTCTCAGGCGGAGCGGAATGGACCTGACCCAATTCGTCAACGTAACCCATCATATCGGGCGAATCAAGCGTCATCTTGTTCTCCTTCGCGGCCGCTTTCTTCAGCTCTTTCTCCTTGCGCTTTTTGTTGCGCTTTGCTTCTCGCTCCCGCTTCCCGAAAGTCTCTTGTGATCTTCCCAAACCAATTTTATTTTGTGCAAAGTTATGATTCAGAGTCCAATCTGAACAACGGCCGAGCCTCTACTGTCACTACGTTTTTCAACAGCAGCGCCTCGCCCGTCCGGGCTGCGGCAATTTCTCGCCGTCGCTGTGTGGTCCAAATCTTGCGCTCGATGGGCTGAGCATCTGAAGCATTGTGATCGTGAGAACGCATGTATTGCCCTGTTTTCCAAGCGAATCGAGAAGTAAAGCTGGAGCTTGAAAGGGCG
>JAQWTJ010000086.1 GCA_029242765.1 Flavobacteriales bacterium
CGTGGCACTTGCTGTCAACAGCAGGGCGGCGGCTATAGAGAGTATTATTTGCTTCATCGTATTTGATTTACTTGTTGGTTAATTCGAATTCTGTGATTTGTTCTTTTACGCGCAGCCCAAACCGTCCAGGCTCCACTAAATAGTCCATAGAGGGTCCTACAAAACCAAGTTCTGTAGAGGAGACGTTTAAGGTGATGGTCGAAGTTGCACCGGCATCTACAGCGACGCGTTTGTAGGCTCGGAGCTTGTCCACACTCGGTGTGATGCTAGCTACGCGGTCTTGGCTGTACAGCATGATTACTTCCACAGAGTTCATGTGCCCTGTGTTTTCTAGGACCACCTCCACTTCCAGTACATCACCAAGGGCCACTTGGTCCCCGTTCACCAAGCGCATCGACTTGGTCACCACAGGACTGTAGCTTAGACCATGTCCAAATTCATATTGAGGCTGAAACGCGTTCATGCTGAAATCCGAATGCACGTTTTCAGTGTGCTTCCGGTCGTAGGTCACATGGCTTGATGCTTCTTTGGGCCATGTGAATGGCAACCGTCCGCAAGGGTTGAATGAACCGCTTAAAACCTGTGCAATGGCCGGACCTCCAAACTCACCCGGCAGGTAGGCCATAACGACCGCATCCATCAGCGGCTCCACCTGTGAGAAGGTGCGAGGCCGCCCCTCGATGAACACCCCCACCACCGGCACACCCGTTTGTGCAACGGCTCGCACCAAGTCCAGTTGATTGTCTGGCAAACGGAGGTCGCCAATGTTCCCGACCACTTCCGTGTAGGGCATTTCACCTAAAAACAGCACGGCAACCTGAGGACGTGTGCGCTTGATTCGCTGGGCCACATCACGGATTTCACGGGCCGAGAATTCCATTCCAGACACCCCATTAAAGTCAATTCTTGACGCGCCGAACTGCGCTTGCATCGCCTCCACTGCTGTGAGGCGACCGGGGTTGTTGTACAGGGTGTCTGTGCCCTGCCAAGTCCCTGACCACCCCCCGTTCAGGGCGTTCAATGAGTGGGCCGTCGGACCGGTGACAAAAATGGTCCCCGTCCCTTCCAAGGGCAGGAGGGACCGGTCGGAAGATTCGGCCTGCTGCCCTTCATTCTTCAACACCGTGATGCACTCTAAAGCGGCACGTGTGGCAGGTCCAGCCAATCCCTCTCGCTCGCTTTCCGAGAGTAAATCAGGCATCTGATGCCCCCCTTCGTCAAGCAAGCCGAGCTTTTCCTTCATGGTCAGGATACGGCGAACGCTCAAGTCAATTCGTTCTTCACTGATAGCCCCCTCCGCGACCAACGCCTGCAGCAATTTCGGAAATTCCAAATCTTGAGGGACCATGCTCATGTCAATTCCCGCTTCGATGGCCATTTTGATGGCCTCCTTATGCGTTGCGGCGACTTTGTGCCGGGACACCAAATACTTGATGTCCTCCCAATCGGTCAAAGCCACGCCTTCAAACCCCAACTCTCCACGCAATAAGTCGGTGAGAGCAAATCGGTTGACGTGGGTGGGAATGCCGTTCATCTCGCCGCTATTGACCATGACGCTCATGGCACCAGCCTCCACCGATTGACGGAACGGAGGGAGGAAAATTTCACGGAGTTGACGCTCGGGCACGTAGGCAGGCGTTCGGTCTTTTCCACTCCAAGGGGTGCTGTATCCCAAGTAGTGTTTGAGCGTTGCCGCAACTTGTGCGGGCCCCTCTTGATAGCCCCTGACCATGGCTTCACCCATGTCTCCGGTCAATTTCACATCCTCTCCGAAGGTCTCCCAAAACCTTGGCCACCGCGGATCGCGGCCCAAATCAAGAACAGGCGAAAAATTCCAAGGGATTCCAGAATGAAACACTTCTTGCGCCGTGGCCTCTGCCAAATGGCGGACCAAGGCCGTATCCCACGTAGCTGCAAGGGCAATTTGTTGAGGCCCCAAAGCCGCCCCTGACGTGTAGGTCGCACCGTGGATGGCATCCACACCGTATAAAACAGGCAGACCTTTTGCATCCATACTCTCCTTCTGAATTTCAGAGATCAATGCCTGCCATTGCGGTGGCGGGTAGGCGTGGCCTCCACAATTGAGAACACTTCCAACACGTGCACCGGCAAGGGCCAACCTCACCTTTAGAGAATCTAGGCGATGGGGTTCCTCCAGATTGTACGGCTCCCCAACACAGAACATGTCCAATGTGAGCTGGGTCATTTCCCCCACCTTGTCCTCAAGGGGCATCTCTTGAAGCAATTGTTCCACCCGGTCGGAACCGCGAAACAAAAAAAGCTGTTCGTCGGATATCTCACCCGTCACCCGCTCCTGTGTGCAAGAAGTCAGGGCCATCAAAGCCACGACTCCTGCAATGGAGGCCACTTGCTTTATACAAGGAGTGAAAAATGAAAATAAGCGGGGAAATCGCATAAATACCAAGTTTGGAGGTTGTTCACCAATCCAGACAAAATGTAGCGTTCACTACAATTGCCAACCTAGGAATCATTGTCCCGTTCGCCCTAGCAAACCAGAGCGACGGCAATCTACATTAATCCATCGAATCTCAGCCTATTTCTAAACTTGAAATTGCTTCATTCATCCACCCCGCTAATCGACTGGGGCACCATCGTATGGATTCGCTGTGGCCGCCCCTAAACGTTACCTTGCAACGATGAAAAAGAAGATTTTTATCCCCGTTCTGATGTTTTTCATCTTGGGCGGATTGGCGGCCGCACAGGAATCCGAACAACCGCAGGTATTCAATGTGATGACCTGGAATATTTGGCACGGTGGAAAGGAAGATGGCAATCAGGTCGGTCCGGATCGCGTCATCGACATTATTCGAAGCAGCAAGGCCGATATTGTTGCGATGCAGGAGACCTACGGTTCGGGTGAGCGAATCGCCGAGGCGCTGCAGTTCAATTTCCACCCTCGCGGCACCAACGTTTCCATTCTTAGCCGCTACCCTGTCGTGGAAGACATTTCAGTTTTCGAAGAATTCAAATGCGTTGGGGGACTTGTGGAGTTGCCCGACCATCGAAGAATTGCATTTTACTCCATTTGGCTCCCTTACAACAAAGAAATCTGGGAGGCTGGCACACGGGACACCAGCCGCCCCGATCTGATGCAGGCCGCATGCCAAGCATCCTGCGATGACTTGAAGGACATCGAATCTTTGATTGCAGACCGATTGAAAGATGAGAAGTACCGTGGTGTTCCTGTGATTATCGCAGGGGACTTCAACAGCATGTCAGCTTTGGACTATATCCCATCGTCAATGGACCAATACGAAGCCGTGATCGATTGGCCGACCAGCCATGTGTTGCTCGATTTGGGTTACCGGGATTCGTGGCGTGAACTGCATCCTGAAGTCGACCGTTCAAAGGACCGCACTTGGACCCCCCGCTTCCCCACTCAAGAGCAAGACCGCATCGATTTCGTTTACTATCGTGGCCTTGGCCGGCTGGCTGAAGAATTGGAAGCGACCCACTCCATTGTGATTGACTCTCGGATGGAAAAAATCGAAACGCTGACGAAGGAGACCTTCCCCTCCGATCACGCAGCGCTTGTAACAGGATTTAGGTGGCCGGCAGTTTCTGCCACTGCAGAGTGAGTTTTGAGTGCGGCGCAGATTTGAGCGCTATTTCCACATTAACTTTCGGAAATGAGAAAGAAAATCTTGTTGCTTGGCTCGGGTGAACTGGGCAAGGAATTGGTCATCGCGCTGCAGAGGTTGGGGCAATACGTGGTTGCTGTGGACGCCTATGCTGAGGCCCCAGCCATGCAGGTTGCTCAGGACTTTGAAGTGATCAATATGCTCGATGGATCGGCCCTTGATGCCGTCGTGGCGAAGCATCGGCCGGACATCATCGTCCCGGAGGTCGAGTCGATCCGCACGGAGCGGTTCTACGATTATGAATCGGAAGGCATCCAAGTCATTCCATCAGCAAGGGCCGCTCATTTCACGATGAATCGCCGTGCAATTCGCGATTTGGCAGCCCAGGAATTGGGGCTTCAAACCGCACCTTACCGCTATGCCAAGTCGCTTGAGCAGCTCGTAGAAGGCGTCGCAGCAGTGGGCATGCCCTGTGTGGTGAAACCGCTCATGTCGAGTTCGGGAAAAGGCCAGTCCGTGATTCGAAGCGAGGCCGATATCGAGAAAGCTTGGGCCTATGGTCTGGACGGGTCGCGTGGTGATTTGGCTGAAGTGATTGTGGAGTCCTTTATTGATTTCGACTATGAAATCACCTTGCTAACCTTAACACAGGGCAACGGGCAGACCTTGTTCTGTCCACCGATTGGGCACCGTCAGGAGCGCGGCGATTACCAAGAGAGTTGGCAACCGGCGGCTATGGAGCCGGACTTGTTGCTCAGGGCGCAGGAAATGGCCGCAGCTGTGACCGCCGCTCTCGGGGGCAATGGAATTTGGGGGGTTGAGTTTTTCATCAAGAACGGTCCGGGGTCCAAACCTGGGACGGTTTATTTCTCTGAGCTCTCCCCACGTCCTCATGACACCGGAATGGTTACGCTCGGTGGCACACAGAACTTTTCGGAATTCGAGCTCCATGCCCGCGCGATTCTGGGCCTGCCGGTTTTGGAAATCCAGCATCTTCGAAATGGCGCGAGTGCCGTCATCCTCGCTCCTGAAGACGCGTCCCACATTGACGGGTCAGAAGCCCCTATGGGACCGCCAGTTTTTTCGGGGCTGGCCGAGGCGGCCACCATCCCACAAACCGATTTCCGTCTTTTCTCCAAGCCCAGTGTTCGCCCATACAGGCGCATGGCCGTGGCGTTGGCCTTTGACGACAAGCCATCCGATGTTCAGGAATTGGTCGTTCAAGCCCAACGTGTCGCCGCGCTGATCAAGGTCGAAGCCGGCGCAGCGGATGAAATAGCAGAGCACCACCACCATTGACCATTCTGGGTTTGTCTCCAGGATAAAACCGCACCTCGAGCAAATGCAATTCGCCATGGAATCCATTGATCTGAACGAAAAATTTGATCTGTTTCAGGACCACTGGAACCCTCGTATTGTCGCATCACTTAACGGCCAAGACGTGAAGCTTGTCAAGGTCTTTGGTCAGTTTGTCTGGCACTCTCACGCGGCCGAAGACGAACTTTTCTTCATAGTAAAAGGTCGATTAACCATGGAGTTTCGAGATCGAAAGGTCGATGTAGAGGAAGGTCAAATGATTGTCGTCCCACGCGGTGTGGAACACCGTCCTATCGCCAATGAAGAATGTTGGATCATGCTCTTCGAGCCCCAACAAATCGATCATACAGGTGGCGTCGACTCACCTCACCGGGTTGAGCACTGCGAACGTATTTAAACAAAAACAGGCGCGGGGATTTTGTAGTTTGGAGGTTATGAAGCGAACGGTCTTTTTTGCATTCTTCGTGGCAGCCCTTATCTCTACTGTGTCTTCGGGCTGTAAAAAAGGGCATTTGGATAGGTACGGCCCCTTTTATGTTTCTAGTGACACGACGGTCTTTTATGAAGGAACTTCAGGAGGGAGGGTCGACGATCAATTTGACAGGATGATAGGCGATTACCCCAATATTCAGTCGATTGTTTTTAGTTCTCGTTGCCCAGGGTCGAGGGATGATGAAAGCTTGTATCGAGCGGCTAGAAAAGTGAGGGAAAATGGTATAAAGACGATTCTCACGAGCGCGTCGACGGTGGAATCAGGAGCTGTGGACCTCTTTATTTCAGGCGCAGTGAGGACGATTGATGAAGGGGCTAAAATCGGAGTGCACAGTTGGAGTTTTGGGGGCGGACAGGACGGTGCAGACCTTCCTGCTGACGACGAAGAACACCAGATGTACTTTGAATTCTATGCGGAGATGTTTCAGGATGAAGATTTGGGCTTGGAATTTTATTGGTTCACTTTGGAATCGGCATCAGGAGATGACATTCACTACATGAGTCAGGAAGAAATCGACTTTTTTCACCTAGCAACAGAATAGGTGGGTTGAGTGAAAAATCAACGGTCTTGCTTGCCTTCGATTGAAGTCAATCGACTTTCAGGATTCGGACCAGACTGAGTTCTGCACCGGGAGTGCCCCGTGATAACTGACCGATATCCTCCTAAGGCACTAACATTTGTCATCATTTGACCGAACGATCGGCCCCAATTTGCAGTCGTATTTTCTTTCGGAACACCCCGTTAGCCTGACTATCACCAAGATGCATGCATCCAAAACTGTGGACTACGGTCCACTTTACTTGACTTCCTCAGTAGGAATTCGGAACTTGTATCTGACCAAACTTAGCTTAATGTTCATTCGTAATCTTGCTGTTATGGCGGTGGCTTTGCTTTTTAGCGCCACTCTTTCAGCCCAATTCCACAACGTTTACACCGAGTCAAAACCCGACGCTTATGGCATCGTGCTTGAGGACGTTAGCTTATCCAACCATAAAATCGTGGCCAACACGGTGATTCTCACCAGCGGTCAACCCGCCGTGCGCATAGCGCGCATAAAGGAAACAGGTGCAGTGCAATGGAGCCAAGTGTACCCCCTTGCCATGAACCCGGGAGGTGCGCGAGCGATGCACTTGATGGCCTACAACAACACCCGCTTCATCTTGCTGGGATTGGCTTTGGGAGGCACGAGCCAACCCGCGCGGCCATGGATCCTTACGTTCGACCCTTCCAACGGGGACATCGAAGGCAGCTACATCGTGGACGCCGTTGACCCGGCGTCCGATATAAGTGAAGCTTTGGTGCTCACCCACGGCATCGTGGAAGATGAAAGTCTAGTGCTGACAGGCTTTGTTGGAGGACACGGCATCGCTTACACCGAGGACCGCCACGCGGTACTTCTCAAGGCGGCATTGCCCGACTCGGACGGCCCGCAATCTTCGATATCCCCCCTGTGGATGACGGCTTGGGATAGCGATTATGAATTCTTGGATTATGGAGATTGGGACATGGCCTCAAACGTCTTGCCAACGGCCAACGGCTACTTCGTGTCGGGATCGGGCAACATCTACCGGGGATCAGATTCCGACGAGCATTTGCAAGGTGCCATGTCGGCCATGGTCGACTTTGAAGGCAACTTGAATTGGTCGATAATCCGAGCGTACAATATTTCCTCCAACGTTATTCGCCAAAATCTGCAGAACGTTGCCAGCAGCGCGGCCCGGATTGATATTGACGGCAGCGAAGCCGTTGTGCAGCTCATCAACTCAACAACAAACCGAGGCTTCCGCCTTCACACCATCGACCCGAATACCGGGATGTCCATTGATTTGCGGTCTGCCCACATCGAGGACGTTTTCAGCAATCCCAGCGACACCACGCGCCTGAAGGGCTATGTCATCCACAAGCCCAATTCAGACAATCTCAACGAGGTGATTGTCTCCGGTTACACC
>JAQWTJ010000083.1 GCA_029242765.1 Flavobacteriales bacterium
GACCATGGTCGACAACACTCAGCGGCACCGTGTGGGACGTGCGTTTTCATCCCGGCGACCCCAACGTGGTGTATGCCCTACAAAACAACGCGCCGATCAACCGTTGCGAGTTCTTCCGCTCCAATGATGGCGGCGAAACATTTGACCTGAAAGACAACGGCTACTACTACCCCACCGTGGCCAACGAGGCCAACGACGGCGGCGGTAGAATCGGAACTTCAGCTGCTGCGCCCGACTACGTTTATGTGGCTTTGATTGGGAAAAGTAAGGCCGAGGACACCGGCTGGATCGGCCTGTATCAGAGCACCGATCAGGGTGAAAACTGGGCCAATTTGAACGGGCAGGACGGGGGACCCTATGACGCTGAATTTCACCCTAGTGTGGCCAATGGAAACCTTGACGGATCGGGTATTTACCAAGGTTTTTACGATTTTGACATGGCGGTTTCAGACAACGACCCAGACCGCGTTTGGGTCGGGGTGACCGCCTTGAGCATGAGCCCTGACGGCGGAGCGACTTGGCAACGCATTGGCGCGTATAGCGCTTCGACTTATGACATCGGCTGGATTCACCCTGACATCCAGGCTCTGCACGTGCAAGGCGACGACGTGTGGGTGGCCACCGACGGGGGGGTGAACTACAGCACCGACGAACTCACCACCCATGAATCGCGTAAAAGCGGCATCTACAACACCACATTCTGGGGCTATGGTCAAGGCTGGAACACGGATATCCAAGTGGGCGGACGCTATCACAACGGGAACACAGGGTTCCACCAAGCTTACGCCAGCGGTATAGGTTCAGGCGCACATTTGAGGCTCGGAGGAGCGGAATCGCCCACAGGCTACGTGGACCCGATGCGGGAAGGGCTGGTCTTCTTCTCCGACATTCAAGACGTCTTGCTCCCATCAGAAGCAGACGGGAACACAACAGGAATGGGCAACTTGGGCATGTACCCGAACCAGAGCTACTCGGATTCCCGTTCGAGCGAACTGGTGCGCGACCCGCTTTATGCCACCCACATGTACCTGGGCAACGGTTCGTCGTTCTGGCGCTCAACCGATCGCGGTTCCACCTTTGAAGCGGTGCACGACTTCGGAAGCAACCGCAGCGTGCTGGAGATTGAACAAGGGCGCAGCGACCGAAATCGCTTTTACGCCGTGGTGCTTAACAGCGGCATTTGCAGGCTCTACCGCTCGACCGATGGCGGTGAAAATTGGGGGATTTCGCCCGGCTCACCGTCGACGTGGGGTAAAATGGAAATCGCCTTGAACCCCACGGATGACCTGGATATTTGGGCCGTTCAATCAGACAACGACGACGTACGCCGCAGCGAGGACGGGGGCGGCGCCTGGGCTAACTACACCAGCGGCTCCAGCCCCTTGAACGGGCACGACATCCGCGACGTGCAGTGCATCGGCGACGAAGGGATTGTGATTGTCACGGAGACCGGCGGTTTTTTCAGGGGGACATCCGACGGCGAATGGACCGATTTCAGTAGCGGCATGCCCGCCTTGTGGGCGCCCTACGAGTCCGTGCCGTTTTATCGCGACGGACTCTTGCGCGTGGCCGACAAGGGCAAAGGCGTCTGGGAGGCTGAATTCCCGTGGTATGTGGCCCCCGAGGCGCAGCCAATGACCGAAAGTCCAACCGTTTATTGCTCGGCAGACACCGTCGACTTCGAGTGTTACAGCTTGGTTATGGGGGCGGACGCCTCGCGCCAGTGGAGCTTCTCGCCACAACCCGCGTGGATTTCATCAGCATCAGATCGCCATCCGCGGGTCGTGTTTGGAAATGGAGGCAGCTATGACGTCACACTAACGGTGACTGACGCCTTGGGCAATTCATCCACCAAAACGGTGGCCTCCATCGTGCAGGTCGGTGCGGCTGCAAACTGCCAAGCCGCTCCCGAATCGGGCGATGCGTTATATTGCAGCGGCAGCAGTGCCCACGGCATCACCCAAGATTTGAACGTAACGACCAACCATTTCACGGCCATGGCCTGGGTGCGGCCTGAGGGCATACAGGGCGGATACACCGGCATCGTCCTCGACGCCTCGGAGAGCGCCGGATTCAACTTCCGCGAAAACAACCAGATCGGCTACCATTGGCCGGGCGGTCAATGGTGGTGGAGCAGCGGCCTAACCGCACCGGCTGAGGCTTGGAGCCATGTCGCAATGGTCGTCACGCCCACCGGCATCACGATTTACGTCAACGGCGAGTCGACGTCCCACAACTTCACCGCATCGGAAGTCGCCTTGAACACGCAATACATAGGCAGCTACAAGGGCTGGGGATCGCGCAATATGACCGGTCGCGTGGACGAGGTGAAAATCTGGAACAGGGCCTTGAGCGCGGGCGAAGTGCGCGAGCAGCGGCACATCAACTTGTCATCCGCCGAGGTGGCGGCCGATTCCGACCTGCTGAGCTACTTCCAATTCAACGAGGACATTTACTACTTGGTGAACAAGGTCGGGGGGCAGCAAAACGGCAGCTATTCTGGAGGTGCCTCGCGTGTCTTGTCAGAAGCACCGGTTGGCGGCGGCGCCTGCGACCGCTTCAATATCGACGGGCCGGGGCTCTACCCCACGCCTCTTTCAGGCGGCTCCATCGAGGTCGCTGCAGGCGCTACGGTTACCGGAGGAGAGGTCGTCTTCAACCGCATCGACGAGACACCGTCAGGAACTCCAGAAGACGCCGTGGCAGGCGGTGGATATTGGATTGTCAACAGCTACGCTGAAAGCGGCGGCGGTGGCGCGGGCGTGGACGCCATCGACCCCATCGTCGCGTGGGAGATGGTCACAGCCACAGCGGCCCTGGCGCCCTTCGCCCAAGGCACATTGCAACTGCACCAGCGGAGTGCCCACGCCGAAAGCTCCGAGAGCTGGACCGCCTTGTGCGAACTATCGGCAACAGGGCCTTCTTCGGCTGTAGCGGGGTCGTCATGCGGTTTAGCCGCGCTTGGGCAATTCGCCATGAGCGGCATCTCGGAATGCCCGGGCGACTTGAACGGCGACTTACTGGTGGGCGTAATGGACGTGTTGGTTTACCTCTCAGGCTTCGGCTGCAATGCGGACTGCGGTGTGGCCGACCTGAATGAAGACGGCATCGTCAACGCCACGGACCTGCTATTGATGCTCAGCTTATTCGGCACCGAGTGCACCGAATGACCATGAAAATAGAGGCTGATTCTCCAGATCAATATTTCCAGCGCGTGCCCCAAGAGCGCCAGGAGGCCATGACTCGACTGCGCACAACGCTTCTGGAACAACTGCCGAGCGGTTTTGAGGAAACGATGAGCTACGGAATGGTCGGCTATGTCGTGCCGCACAAAACGTACCCGGCCGGCTACCATTGCGACCCGAAGCTGCCCCTGCCCTTCATCAGCCTCGCATCGCAGAAGAACTTCGTCGCCTTGTACCATATGGGGCTGTACAGCGATCCCGAAATGCTCGTTTGGCTCCAGAATTCTTGGGATACCAATTTATTTGGCAAACTTGACATGGGAAAGAGCTGCATCCGATTCAAAAAGATGGACCGCATCCCTTTCGAAATGCTGGGCCAATTGGCGTCAAAAATGAGTCCTCAAGACTGGATCAAGCGCTACGAAACACAATTCGTCAAGCGAAAATAAATGTGATCACAGGCACAGAGAGCCGTACATCGCCAGAAAAAGCAAGATGTCGGAAACCACCACGTTGTGGTTCGAGTCAAGGTCGGTTTGACAGGCGCCTTGGCAGCCCAATTCGCCGAGGATCAACAACAAATCTGAAACACCCACCACCCCGTCCACGTCGTAGTCCGCGGCACAAATGCAGACGGCTTGCGGTGCCGTGTACGGAATTTTTAAGGTGACCACACTCAAGGGTGGAGCAGTGAAACTGTACTGGTCGCTGACGTTCACAACGGCAACGGTGCTCACCGTGTATGCGGCATCAACCAAAGTGCCGGACAGCACTTCGAGCGCCCCCACTCCGCCCATCTTGTCACAGGGCCAATTGAAAACCACGTCGTGGGCAAACTGGTCGTCATTGTTCAACACCAGCACCTTAAGCGTATCGTTCGCAATGTTGTCTGCGTCGTACTCTTCGCTAGCAAAAATCTTCAAGGCCGGCACATCGTACAATGTCACAACGAGGCTGCTGTCCGTCGGGTCAAATGTGTAACCGCCCAATGAGTCCAATACGGGCTTTGCCAATGTCTGCATGGCCAAGTCCTCGAACTCCAAGGCCGAGCTTTGAAACATTTGGTCCCCGAGCACATCATTGACCATACGGAAGGCCTCCGCTTGCGGCGTGACTTCCACACGGTCGCCCTCCGGGTTTAATCCGTTGTAGTGGAACATGTGGATCAAGTTGTTTCCTGTTGCAATGCCGGCGAAATGATTCAATGCGACCAAATCCAACGCCTGGTCCGCCTCAACTTGGTAGAACTGGCTGAAGAAATTGGCCGTATACAAACCGCCTAAAATTCCATTGTAAGCCGGGTCGCAAGCCCCATCACCGCAGAGGCGAATATTCCACTCGGTCAATGCGAGACCGATTTGCGGAAGCCCCAAACTCTCGCAAATTGAATCCAGATTCTGCTCCTTGGGGATGAATTCATTGCTGATTTTCTCGTCCACCTTGTGCATGATTTCAGAGATGTAGCCGTGGACCAAATGCTCCTGAATGTCCCCATTGTAGGGGTGCTCAATGAGAAAATCTGGCGGGCTCTCGGCCAGGCGCTGATCGAATGCAACCCGGCCCAATTGCGTCGTTCTAAAATCAATGCAATAGCCGACTTTGATACTCGGGTCGGCTGCTTTCATCGCATCGCGCATGTCAAATGCGCCGGCGTGATGTGTTTTGTATTCTACAAGCACCACGTTATTTGTGTCGAGCGTGAATGCACTGCTAAGCACGACGCCCGAGTCGCCAGAAATGGTGTAGTCCGCAGGGGTAAGACGGTATTGGTTTTGCGTGATATTGTCATACAACAACTGCTGACAGGTGTTCTCGCTCACAGCGCACACATCGGCGAGGGCAGAAAAATCAATGGGCGCATCCACTGCCCAAACACGAACCGAGTCCTGGATAATTGGACCGAACTCCACTTTTACAAACACCTGCCCTTCAGCCTGTTGAGCTGGGGTGACACGGTGAAGCTCTCCCAAGACTGAATTGATAACCGTCATGCCATCAGACATCTTGTCCACCCAACCCTCGCGCCAAAAATCACCGCCGAAATAGTGGAGGCTGTCAGTCAATGAACGCGGCATCGGAACGACCGGCTGATCGCTGCGAAACTTGAGCTCCTGCCCATGACCTCCGGCCATCCAACTGACGTGCCACTCCCAAGCGCCTGCCAATTCGTTGCCGATCTCCCAAACATCCACCCCCACCGGGTCGCTCACGTCAAAGTAAAACTCTCGCAGGGCCTGCCACTGGGACGCAGGATTGTTCAAGATGTGCACGAGTTCAGCAGCCTCCGCCGGCGTGGTGGTGCCGTAATTGAGAACATAATTGATCTTGTGGTCGAACTCCACAGCAAAGGCAAGGGCGTGCTTGAGGTTGAGCCGGGTGTTATCGTTTAGTTCAGATTTCCAATCGTAGTTATTCGCTTGCGTACCGGCTGGAAATCGGTTGGTTCCGGCCCCCAAGGGGCGGAACTTTTGCTCAAATTCGTCGCTGACCACATTCTCAATGGGTGTTCTTCCGCCTTGGTTAATACCCTTGATGTCCACAGGAATATCGCGAGCAATAGGGTGAGAGACAAGAGAAATCTGTGTTTGCGCTGAACACGGGGATGGCACGGCAAGAAGAGCCGCGCAAAAGAGAAACAAGACGAGTAAATGGACGCGAATCATAGACATAATATACAAAGCCGCCAATGAAACAGCGCATTCACGGATTAAGTCAAATGAAAAAGAGAGCCCTGAACTAGTGAAGCACGACTTTCTGTGCCCAGCCTGACACACCTTCGGAAGGTTCAATGCCGACGATAATTACGCGGGAATTGCGCGGCGCCTCAGACCCCCAATTCCATTGGGCGTCTCCGTTGAGCGAACCTGAGTCCAGCAGTCTGCCCGTGACATCCCAGATTTTCCAAACCCCAGCGCGCCATGCCAGAGGCAAAATGGCAGTGAATCCGCCTGCACCGACCGCGGCAATGCGTGGACGGATCGGCAGGTCGGTTTCTTGGGAAGCAACACCGTCGGAACCCGAGGCTACGCCTTTGAGGTAGCGCACCACGCCCATTTGGGCATCCTTCCAGACGAGGTGAACATCGATTTCATACGGCGCAGCAGCAGTGGCGGAACCGAGACGAACGACGGGCTTTTTGTGATGGCCTGAAAAAGCGGACGTGAGGTTCATGGGGTTGACGCCCAGCTGCGACCCGTCGCTCAAGGCGAGTGACAATTGGACATCGTATCCGCCTACATTTTCTTCCCAAACCAAGGCTGCCAGCGGGGTGCCATCGCCCAAATTGCGCACGTCCATCACCGGCGAATTTTGGATGCCGGCCTCGGAGGGGTCCGGCGACACGTTGCCCGTATACAGCCATTCCCCGGCGCCATCATTGGCCTGAAGGTCCACCTGGGTGAGAAATACACGGCTTGAACTCGAGACAGGGTCCTGGTTCATAAACGCCAGCCAATGGGAGCCGTCGGACATCGGACCCGCCACCGTAGCACCCGAAGCCGGACAACTGGAGACCACCCAATCGATGGGATCAACATCCAAAGCACTGTCCCAGTCCTGGCCATCGGGCGAGCCCACAAGCCAGAAATCACGTGTGTTGCTGTTGTTGTTGCGGATGGCATTGTAATAGCGGCCTTGCGTGAAAAATGGGCTGGACGGGCAGCATTCGCAAACCTCGTCGCCTGCCATCAGCTCGCTGGAATTCACGGGGAAAAGCCACGACTGGCCGCCGTCGAGCGACTGGATTGCCGCCTCGTATTTATCCTCTCCGGCCCCGCCAGCGATTACGCCTACGAACGGATTGCCATCGTCATCCATGGCCACGCAGGGGAGAAACAGTTCGATTGTTGTCTGTGGGCTGACTGCGACCGGATCACTCCAGCTGACACCGCCGTCGGCTGAACGCACTGAACGCAAGCCCTCCACCCAGTCGCCGCTGTGCGAGTAGGTCAGAACTATGAGGTCACCATGGGCTGCCATTTCAGGGCCTTCTTGATCTGAGAGGTAGATCGCCTGTGTGGGTTCAATCACCACGGGCGGGTCGAAAGCCTGGGTTTCGGCATTCCACTTGGCCACATACAAATGGCCGCTCTTGCCAAACGAAACCACGGGCTCATCCGATGCGTTAAGCACCATGCGGATGGCCGTGTTCCCATAATCCGAACCGGCCACTTCGATGGGATCCATGCTGCTGGCGAAGGTGGCGGGCTGCGCGTATGCAGAGCTGGAAGAAACCAGGAAGAACGCAAGCAGCAGTATCGTGCGCACGGGCAAACTCAAGTAGGTCATGGTTGGATTTTGGGCTTACTTGCGCACAACAATGCACGCGGCTACAAGGTATACCTCTTTTACACTACTGATATTTGCTCTTGCGACCGGGTGCTCGCCCCGCTCGCAAAAGCCCGGGACTCCAGCATCGGGTGTTTCCCTGCACATCTTGGGCACCATTCAAGATGCGGGCTCACCCCAACTCGGCTGTAGAAAAGAGTGCTGCCGCAACATATTTCTGCGTCCGGCGCTCGACCGCAAGGTGGTCGCGCTCGGGGTGGTGGACGCGCCGGCAAGTCGATCATACCTGTTTGATGCGACGCCCGATTTACCGGCGCAAGCTCAGATGCTTGCCGAACGCTCCGGACGGGACGGAACGCCGGACGCCGTCTTTCTAACCCACGCCCACATCGGACATTACACGGGACTGATGTACTTCGGGCGCGAGTCGATGGGCGCCGACCACCTCCCCGTGTACGCCATGCCTAGGATGCGGAGCTTTCTGACGGAGAATGGTCCGTGGAGCCAGCTTGTCGAGCTGGGCAATATCGCATTGACCCCCCTTAGCAACGGCCGAACCGAAGTGCTCTCTCCTCAACTTGAGGTCACACCCTTTTTCGTTCCACATCGTGATGAATTCTCTGAAACCGTGGGCTACAAGATCCAAGGCCCCAACCGTACAGCTCTATTCATCCCCGACATAGACAAGTGGGATGCGTGGGGCACGCGGATTGAAGAAGCCCTGGCGGAGGTTGAATTGGCCTTCCTCGATGGCACCTTTTATGACGGCGAAGAGCTCGGTGGACGGGACATGAGCCTGGTGCCGCATCCGACCATCTCCAAAACGGTGGAGCGGCTATCGGCATTGCCTTGGAGCGAACGGAACAAAGTGCATTTCATTCACTTCAACCACACCAACCCCGTGTTGCGGTCTGACCGACCGGAGGCGAAAGCCGTGGAAGAGGCCGGTTTTCATATCGCTCGCTTTGGAGAGCGATTCGAGTTGTAAATTCACGTCCCGCAATTTTCTCGCTATGTCTTCGAAAACCTTGAACTACAGCTGCACCATCGAGCAAACGCCTGCTGCGGAGCTGCCGCAAACCGACCGTGACCTGCTCGCTGCAGCCCACAAGGCGGCGCTCCAAGCCTACGCCCCCTACTCTAAATTTCAGGTGGGCGCCGCAGCCAGGCTTGAAAACGGGCAGATCGTTCTCGGGGCGAACCAGGAAAACATGTCGTACCCCCAAGGGATGTGTGGAGAGCGGATTGCCGTTTTTACGGCCGGGGCCCAACACCCCGGAGTGGCCATCGAGGCGGTGGCCATTGTCTCGCCATCGCCCATCGCCAACCCCAATGCCTTCATGCCCTGTGGCGGATGCCGGCAGGTGCTACTCGAGTCGGAGCAGCGGCAAAGTGGTGCGATTCGCCTGCTTCTGCAAGCCCGTGACGAGGCGGTGCTGATTTCAGAAAGCGCGGCCAACCTCGTGCCCTTTGCCTTCGATGCACAAGGGCTCGGGAGCTGACTTGAATCAGCGAAAAAGATCAGTAACCATCCTTGTGCACCCCACTGACAGCGCGGCCGGAAGGATCGTTCAAGTCGCGTAAGCGGGCGTCCCACTCAAGGGCTTTCTCGGTGCTGCAGGCCACGGACTTGCCACCGGGCACCGTGGAAGCGCAGGCCGCTGATGGGAAATTGTGCTCAAAAATCTCTCGGTACCAATAGCCCTCCTTGGTTGCGGGTGGATTGATCGGGAAGCGCTGAGCGGCGCGGGCGAGATTTTCGTCGCTTACGCGAGCGGCCGCCGTTTCTTTCAAACCGTCAATCCAGCCGTAGCCCACCCCGTCGGAGAATTGCTCCTTCTGGCGGCGCAAAATCCGCTCGGGGATGAGCCCTTCAAAGGCCGCGCGGATGGCTTCCTTTTCTAGCTTTCCACCGCCGGCCATCTTTGCCTCGGGGTCCAGTGACATGGCGTAATTCATAAACTCGCGATCCAGAAATGGCACGCGCGCCTCGATGCCCCAAGCCATCATGCTCTTGTTTGCACGGGCGCAATCGTACTTGTGCAAATCGAGCACTTTGCGGACCGTCTCCTCGTGGAATTCGCGAGCGTCTGGGGCCAAGTGGAAATAGAGGTAGCCGCCGAACAACTCATCGGCACCCTCGCCACTCAATACCATTTTGATGCCCATCGTGCGGATGCGTCGCGCAAGCAAATACATCGGCGTTGAGGCACGAATTGTCGTCACATCGTAGGTCTCTACATGGCGCACAACGTCCTCGATGGCGTCGAGTCCCTCTTGGATGGTGTAGGTCACTCCGTGGTGGATTGTACCGAGGGCTTCGGCCACTTCTGCGGCCGCCGCCAAATCCGGACTGCCCTCCAAGCCGATGGCAAAGCTGTGCGGTGTGGGCCACCAAGCCTTGGAATGCCCCTCGTCGTCCACGCGCGAAGCAGCCAATTGCATAGCCAAGCCAGCGATCACCGACGAGTCCAAACCGCCGGAAATCAACATGCCGTACGGCACGTCGCCCATCAAGTGGCTCGAGACCGCCGCCTTCAGGCGATCGTGCAGTTCGCTCGCCACATACGGGCGCTTTGGATGCGTTGACCAGTTCATCCAGTCCTCCTCAAAGAATCGCGCAGGAGCCTCGTCCGACGAACCCATGGTGTGACCGGGAGGAAAGGCCTGCGCATCGGGGCACTGTTCAGCGAGCGCCTTCAACTCCGAAGCCACCCACATGCGCCCCTGCTTGTCCCGCCCATAGTACAAGGGGATAATACCGATCGGGTCCCGGCCGATGAGCCAGTCTCCAGTTGCAGGATTGTACAGCACAAAGGCGTACATGCCCGACAAGTGCTTCACCAGCCCTGCGCCGTGGGCGCGATAAAGCGGTAAAATCACTTCGCAATCTGAGCCCGTCAAGTACGGATAGGACGCGCAAGTCTCAGCGCCTCCTTCCTTTCCGGCCCGCAGAGCGCGGTGATTGTATATCTCGCCATTCACTGCCAAAACAACCCCGCGTTCCGGGTCAATCAAAGGCTGTGCACCGCTCTCAACATCCACAATTGAAAGGCGCTCGTGAGCGATGATGGCCCCATCCCCTGCGTAGACCCCTGACCAATCCGGGCCGCGATGGCGCTGCAACTTAGAAGCGCGCAGCACCTCATAGCGGGCCGACTCGGAGGCAGAGGACGAATTGGGATCAAGATCCAGCAATGCGGTAATCGAACACATGGGCGCTAAGAAATGGCCCGGGAGCTGACGAGAAACCTACGGCCCATCAAATTGCTCCTTGCTCGGGTTGAATAAATGTCAGCACAGGGCAAGGTATCCTCAAGCACTCCTTACCGATGTATTGCGCGGCCGCAGATTTCAGATTTCAGCGATGAAGGCCCAGGCCGATGAAGAGAACTTCACCCCCCGCACACAGCAGTGGGGATTGTGCGTCGATGATTTGAACGCCGGGGTGCAGCGTCACATCGGCCAGGTCGCGCCCGAGAAGGTCGCGCCAAACGGCAGGGACGGAGTCGTGACCGAGCCACTCGACGCGCAGGCGGCCGTCGAGCAAGGGGCGGCCGATGAGCAAAGGTTGACCTGTAGCGTCCGAAGCAGACAAGCCTGGGGCAAGCTCGGAAGTTCCAACCGTGCAATCCGGGCCGCTGGCGGCCAGTGAAGTGACAAGGGTGCCATCGCCCGGCGCCCACCAATATTGCCACTCGCCCGTCCCGGTGGTCTCAGACCAGTCGCTGAGCTGCAACCCTGAATTGCCGTACTGCCGGGCGTCGGCACGCCAAACATGCAGTGCCGCCCCTTCCTCGCCCCAAGCGAGCGGCTCGCCGGCCTGACAATAAGGTGCCGACGGCGAATCACACACCTCCCGCAAGAAGTAAGCGAACTCGTCATAGTCAGGGTAACTCCCAAAGCAGCGCGCCCAGCCCAAATCGTCGATGCACACCGCCACGTACTCGTCGCACGCAATGCCCAACGGCTCCACGTCGTGATCCGCCGCAAGACGCGCCATAAAGGCCGTGTGCCGCCCGCGGCGGTCCGGGTCGTTGTAATGCGTGTCCGTGATGACGCGCTCCAGCCAAGGCAAGCGCAAGAAATCCCCGTAGCCCACGTCCATGTCTTCATTGTACGGGTCATCTAAGGCAGCGCTG
The DNA here is from genome assembly GCA_029242765.1 of Flavobacteriales bacterium. Taxonomy (GTDB): domain Bacteria; phylum Bacteroidota; class Bacteroidia; order Flavobacteriales_D; family Sanyastnellaceae; genus UBA8752. Next base: position 11,615 of record JAQWTJ010000083.1, read on the forward strand.
GAGTACACTGTGCCATCAGCTGCACCGAAATAACCCCAGCCCAAGACGGCCATGCCCGCCGATGTGCCCCCGATTACACCGTGCCGCTCGAAAATCAGAGCGTGCAACGCGTCTTCGACCGCCGTCCCCTGCCAATACGAAACGTAATCCTGTTGATTGCCCCCAGCCAACCACACCGCTTCAGCCTCTGCGATGCGCTGCAACACATACGGCTCGGAGGCGCAACTCGCATCGTCACAACGGATGGTCTCCACACTGTTGACCGGCACGCCGATGTCCTCGTACAAAAAGTCGTTGTAGCCGTCCGAGCCGCTGGCCCGCAGCACCAGCACATCACCTCCGTCTGCACGCATCAGAAACCAAGCCATGGCGTTTTGATCCTCAGAGGCTCCGCCCATCAAGCACAGGCCGAATGCAGGATTGGTCACAATACTCTGCTCGGCTCCAGAACGCCAAGACGTATAAGATTGGGCTTGAACCATCACAAGGTCCACGAACAGAAATGCGCTGAAAAGAGCCAAAAGAAACGCTTTCATCGAACCAAAGCTACATGAAATAATAGAGGCGATCAAAAATCCAAATGGCACCCCACAGACAGGGTGCGAGGCAGCCCGGGGCGCAGGCCTGCGGGTCGAGCTGCAGCCTTATACACTTGATTCATCAGGTTCAAAACACCCAGTTCGAGTCGCATGCTTTCCGAAATTTGATAACGGATTGCAGCGTCGGCAACCAAGGCCTCTCCAACAGTTTCCACTTCGCTCAAATGCTCGGATCCAGCAATGGTCCGCATGCCTTCAGTCCAACGCGCAGACACATCGGAGGCCAAGCGCCCGTGGGTCCAACCCAAGCGTGTTGTGAACTGATGTCGAGACAGATACGGCAAGAAATCGCCCGCCTCCACATCGCCCCAGGCGTCAAAGTCACTGGAGAAACTGCTCGTAAAACGCGCATCAGTGAAAGTGTAGGCCCACTGGAGTTCGAGGGCGCAGCCTTCGGGGGAATCACCAACAACCAAGGCCACGTGACCGTCAAGTTCAAGCCCCTGAACGGTCGTAGTGCCGCCATTGAACAACTCTCCGCTGCCGGTTCCCCCGCTCGAAGCAAAGTCCGAGCCTATCAGATTTCGGCCGAAGTGTGCAAACCCTACCGCACTTCCCCCCGTGCGAGTTCCAGACCAGCGCACGCCGCCTTCCGCATTGACGGCGAACTCCGGCTGGGTGTCCGGCGATGAGCCGGGCGCCGCAAAGCCGCGGTGCACACCAACGAAGGTTTCAACCCCATTGTTAAGTGCATACTGCAAACCCACTCCGGGTAACGCAACTATCACCTGATTTAAACGCTCAGAAAGGTCGGTTCCCCATCGATCGGGATCCTGCTTTCCGTAGTCCGAGCGCGAAGCAGCCACACTCTCCACACGCAGTCCAGGCATCACGGACCAGCGGCCCATATCCCACTGAGCACGAGCGTACCCCGCCCAAGCACGCGTGTCCTCCAAACGATTGGACTCCGTACCAGGCGTACCGTATTCAGCCCAAGTCAAAGCACCGTCTTGAATATGCCAATCATCCGTCCATTGGAAGCGGTCCAAACCGTCGATATGCCTGCGCGCACCAAGTTCCAGCCTACTCCAGCCATTCCAATCTCCACCCCATGACACCCTGGACTGTACGCCTCGGGAGAAGTAGGATCGATTGTTCGCTTTAAGGCGCACAAGCCCTTCACCTTCCCCTCGAAAAATGTCGAGCTGAGAAGTGGCTGGCCCGCTGAGCAAAGCGCCCAATTTGACCCAAGCACCGGTGCTGTCCGCCACCCGATCGGACTTGTACCAATTCCGATTGAACTGCGTGGCATAAGCTTGGCTCATCCACTTCCATCCGGCGCCCAAATTGACCGTGTGGGTCAGCACGGCTTGGCGCTGATTGGCATCCATCAGGTCCTTCTGTGATCCAGCATAGCGGCGCAATGGCGTGGCCTCAAAGTCCGGAGCTGTCAATCCGGCGTACGTTTCGTGAGACAGCTCATCGACCAGGCCCAACTTCAATTCCAAGAGCTGGTCCACCTTGGCATCGGCTGTCGACATCCAGCGCAACTTGCCCAACACATCCCACTTATCAAAACCTGTCGAGCCGCCACCGTCGAGCTCCTTGAAGCCGTCCGCGCTCACGCGATGAGCCTCAACTAACCAGCCCAACTGTCCAGAGCCGTCCCCTACGTGCACATGCATCCGCCTCATCCCAAAGGCCCCAGCGCGTGCCGTGACCGCCCCTTCAAACTCCACTGGAATGGGGGTGCTCAATAAATTCACAGCTCCACCGACCGTGTTCGGACCGTAGGCAATCTGGCTGCTGCCCTTGACCACTTCAACACCTGACATGCGCCCGACAGTTGGAAAGTAGTACGCGGACGGTGCAGTATACGGAGCAGGCGCAATGAGTACGCCGTCTTCCATCAAGTTGATGCGCGAACTGCGCTCAGAGCCGCTGCCTCGCAGCCCAATGTTTGGTCGCAAACCAAAACCGTCCTCCTCCTGCAAGTTCACACCTGGAATCCAACGCAAAACGCGGTGAATATCAGTGTCAGCGTATCGCTCAAGCTGCTTCGGGCTCAGAATATGCACCGATCCAGGGATGCCGTTTAAACGGCCGCCGGTCATTGACACAACTTCCACGAGCGCTTCTGGCAAATCTGAAAAGATGGCGATAGAGTCCCCTGAAACCGACTGGGCTGAAATGCTCAGCGCAAGGAAAAATGATAGGGCGAGTGAAAAGAACCGCATATAAAATCTATATCCGGAGCAAAGTTCGGCAGATGATTTGGCGTACACCATCCCTACAACGCGGTATTCTACGACCTTTGTAGGGATGACACTTCACCCTTTGACCGTCAACACCTCTGTTGTTCTACTCGCCGCAGCTGCTATTCTGTTGCTGTCGAGCTGCCAGAAGAGCAAGAATTTAGGAGCCTTTACAGACGATGGCGACCGCGCAACTCCGGTGCATTTGGAGCCGCTCCCCAAGGCGCCTGATTACTCCAAAGTGGAGTGCTGGGCCCTGCTTCCGGAGCGAAGTGAAGCAAGCGGGACCGATGTCTTTTACATCCACCCCACAATGTTTGAAGGTGAGGGCCTGGGGTGGGTTGCGAATTTGGACGACGAGAAGGTCAATGCCGCGGTTGACCATTGGCCCATACGCCATCAAGCGTCCGTATTTCAGGGGCTGGGCCGTGTCTTTGCGCCACGGTATCGACAAGCGCATTACCGGAGCTTTGTATTGCTCGACTCGTTGAGTGGGGCCGCATTGGATCTAGCGTACAGCGATGTGAGGCAAGCTTTCTTGTATTGGCTTGAACACCACGACCAAGGGCGACCCATCCTCATCGCCGGCCACAGCCAAGGCACATGGCATGCACGGCTGCTCTTGCAGGAGTTCTTCGACGGCACCCCGTTGGGTGATCGTTTGGTGGCGGCATACATTCCTGGGTTTGACGTCTATGCAAATGATTTCCAGCATATTCCACCCTGCGAGTCGCCCGATCAAATCGCTTGCTTTTGCAGCTGGAGAACCTACACCACGGGCTACACACCTCGATGGATTCAGCACCTGCAGGCCGACCAGGAGTATACCAATCCCGCCTGCATCAACCCCATCAGTTGGACTGTACGCGAGGATATATACAGTCCAGCCGAGGCGCACTTGGGCACCATGACCGAGCGATTCAAGTTGAAGTACAAGCACAAAATGACCGCCCGGGTGCATCAGGGGATGCTCTGGCTGGACGAACCCGATGTCTTCGGTGCGCGCTACCTGCGACGAGACAATTGGCACAGCGGAGACTACAATTTATTCTGGGAGAACATTCGCCAGAATGCAATTCTGCGCGCACAGCACTTTTCGCAGCCTTAACGTTTGTTTTTTAGCCTCGCCTAAATATCTTCGCATGGCCTAAGAAAATGTAGAGCGCTATGCCCCTTTCACTTCGAACCTCACTCGCTTTGTTAACGCTTGCCGCAACGGTTATGGCCTGCAGCAAAACTCTGCCGCCGGCGCCGGAAGAGAACAGCCTGCTCGACGGACCGATTGAAGGGCTGAGTGCGGCTGACCAAGCCCGGTTTTTACGCGGCGACGAGGCCTTCGGTGAGATTTTCACTTCAACCAGTGGCTTGGGCCCTTTGTTCGTTGCGGCTCAATGCGCAAGTTGCCATCCGGGGGACGGCAAAGGTTCACCGTTCGTGCGCTTCACACGCTTCGGCCAGGCCGACACCACGGGCAACACCTACCTCGCGCAAGGCGGCCCCCAATTGCAGCACAAAGCGCTTCCAGGCTACAGCCCTGAAGTGCTTCCGGCGGGTGCAACATCGACCGATTTGATCGCTCCAGCGGTCACGGGATTGGGCTATTTAGACGCCGTTAGCGACGCCGATCTTATAGCACTCGCTGACCCGCAAGATCTCGACGGGGACGGCATCAGTGGACGACCGCACTTCAACCGCATTCCCGATTACGCGCAGTTGCGGCCGGAAAGTGTCGAACTCAACGGCATGTACATCTGCCGAATTGGCAAAAAAGGTGCGGCCTACGACCTGCTACACCAAACGGCTGAAGCGTACAATCAAGACATGGGCGTCACCTCAATCTTTTCGCCGATCGACCCCTTGAGCGGACTCGAGCAAGACCCCGAAGTCACCATGCAAACAATCAACGACGTGGTCGGCTACCTCAAGACTTTAAAAGCGCCCATTCAGCGCAACCCCGAAAAAGCAGAAGTCATTGCGGGCGGTGAGATTTTTGGCGAAATAGGTTGTGACGGCTGCCACACGCCGGTTCTACAGACGGGAAGCTCGCCAATAGTTCAGTTGGACCATGTGGAGTTTTACCCCTACTCCGACTTGTTGCTCCACGACATGGGTCCGGGCTTAGACGACGGCTACACGGAGGGCTACGCCACAACAGCTGAGTGGCGAACGCCGCCGCTTTGGGGGTTGGGGCTCTCGCGAGACGCCCAGGGTGGAAGCTATTTCTTGCTCCACGACGGGCGCGCCTTGTCCATCGAGCAGGCCATAGAAATGCACGAAGGCGAAGGCCAGCAAAGCGCGGATGCATTTGAAGCCCTTTCGGGTGCGGATCAGGATTTGCTGATCGAATTTCTCGAATCGCTCTGAATCTACACCGCATCAATTCCATGGAACGCCGAACATTCATCCGCACATGCTGCAACTCTGCGGTGGGGGTACCCATAGCAGCCTCTGTGTTGAGCTCATGCCAAGGAATCCACTATGCCTTGGCCACAACGGCCTCTGATGGTGCGACCCTGCTGGTCGCCCGTTCTGAATTTGTTGAGATTCGCAACGGGGAAGAGCGCGTGCGGCGATTCGTGATGATCAACACCGATTTTAGCCCCTTCCCCATCTGCCTCTACCGCCAAGGCGAGGGCCGATTCACGGCGGCTTTGATGAGCTGCACCCACAACGTCTGCGAACTCAGTGTGGCAGGGCCACTGTACGTATGTCCGTGCCACGGCAGCGAATTCGCCATCGACGGTCGCGTCTTGAAAGGGCCGGCAGAAGAGAATTTATTGACCTATAAAGCGAGCATTCAAGATGAGTTCATCCGCATCGAAAAGGCGTAATCTGCTAGCGGTCTGTGCCACCTTACTGACCGGGTCGCTGCTGGCTCAATCCAGCTCGACACACTCCGCCGACTCGACGTCCCTGAACATGGACGCGGTGTACGAGCGGCCTTTCCTGCAGAACGCTGAGGCGGGAGGGGGCAACAACCAACGGAAATTGGCCCTGGGCGGGTACCTCGAAATGAATGCGACGTACGGCGCCGAGGACGGCTTGACAGAAGGCCTGTCATTGCAAGCCCGACGTTTGACCTTGTTCTCCTCGGCCCGCTTGGCGCGCAACATCACATTTCTCTCGGAAATTGAATTCGAGGACGGCGGACACGAAATCAACATAGAGTTTGCCGCCGTCGATGTAGCCCTGAACCCGGCGTTCAATATCAGGGCCGGTGTAATCCTAAACCCGATTGGCACGTTCAACCAAAATCACGACGGCCCGAATTGGGAATTCATCGAGCGGCCTGACGTGAGTGTGAATTTGCTTCCGGCCACTTGGTCCAATGCGGGCGTGGGAGTTTTCGGGAAGTTCCACAAGGGCAAAGTGACCTGGGGCTACGAAGCCTATTTGACCAATGGATTTGACGACCGCATCATCGACAACGTGCACGGCCGCACCTTCTTGCCCGCATCCAAGGAAAACGATGAGCGCTTTGAGCAAAGCAGCAATGGCCGGCCGCTGTTCACTGGCAAGCTTTCAATGCGCCATCACCCTTGGGGCGAGATCGGCCTATCGTATATGGGCGGGATTTACAACAACTATACGCCCGATGGTTTGGCACTGGACGTTCCGCGCCGAGTCCACGTTGCGGCCGTGGACCTGCAAAAGACCATTCGCAAAACGGGCACCACACTTGTGGGCGAGGCGGTGATAATCTTGGTGGACGTGCCGGAAACCTACACGCAGCAATACGGCAGCAAACAACGCGGCGCTTTCCTCGACGTGGTCCAGCCCGTGGTGGAGCGGGAAATCGGGGCCTGGCCGCACGCGGTGGTGCTTGTGGCTGCCCGCATCGACTGGGTCGACTGGAACGTGGGCACCTTCAACGAAACGGGTGAGGACATCGGCGACGGCCTGTGGGCCATCACACCCGCGGTCAGCCTGCGCCCCACAGCCCAAACCGTGTTCCGCCTGAACTACCGATACCAATGGCAGACCGACATTTTAAACAACCCGGCGGCCCTGACCGCAACATGGATGCTGGGCTTGAGCACGTATTTCTAACGCCGGTTCTAACTCGGGAAACTATCCCTTGCAGAGGGCAAAAAAAACAGGCGAGTGCGCACGGCTCGAAAATCAATCGGGCTAATTTGGTAGCATGAATTTCAGATTGTTCACCCTCTCCTTGTGTGTCGCGCTGGGCGGCTGCTGCTCCGCCTCCAAACGCGAAGCAGATGCTGGCCCCAAGCCCGCGGAACCGGCAAGCATCGATTTGCAAGGCCACCGCGGTTGCCGAGGTTTACGCCCTGAAAACACGTGGGAAGCTTTTAAACACGCCATCGATCTGGGGGTTACCACAATCGAATGCGATGTGGTCCTATCAAAAGACAGCGCCCTGATCGTATCGCACGAGCCTTGGATCAATTCCGAAATTTGCCATTGGGATGTCGATTCACGGGGCGAACAAGGCTTGAACATTTTCAAAATGTCGGCTGACGAAGTGGCCTCGATAGCTTGTGGCACGTTGGGCCACGCACAATTCCCCGAGCAAAAGCAGTCGCGTACTTACAAGCCCCAATTGCGCGAGGTGATTGAAAAGACGATCGCCTACTGCGACCTGCATCAACGCAAGGTGCCCGGTTTCAATGTGGAAATCAAAAGCCGCCCGGAGTGGGAAGGGCATTTTCAACCGGAGCCCGCTGCCTATGTTGATCAGTTTCTGCGCACCTTCAACTCGCTCACCTACTCCGGCCACTTCACTGTGCAGAGCTTCGACCCTCGAATTTTAAGAATCTTGCACGATAGAGCGCCCGAAGTGGAATTGGTCTACTTGACATATGACAAAGAGGATTCCCCAGAAAAAGCGATTCAAACCTTGGGATTTACGCCGGTGGCTTACAGCCCCGACTTCAAGCTCGTCGACAGCATAACGCGGGACGCTTGCACCGCCTTGGGCATGGAGCTGGTCGTGTGGACGGTGAACGAGCCCGACGACATCCAACGGATGGCGGAGTTGGGCGTGGACGGCATTATTTCAGATTACCCGAACCGCGTACTGGACTACGCCCGAATCAGCGGCTTGCAAATTCGGTGATCGTTTCCCCCATCGGGTCCTCACCGCTGGCCAATGAGGCCACAATCTGCCCTTGTTCATCGACAAGGAACTTATGGAAGTTCCATCGCACGCTGTGCTTTTCCACACCGTTGAGCTCTTTCTCGAGAAGCCATTGGTACACCGGGTGCCGCCCATCCTTTTTAATCACAACCTTCTCCATCATCTGGAAGGTCACGCCGTAGTTCACAGAGCAAAACGACTGAATCTCTGCCGCGTCGCCCGGCTCCTGCTTGCCGAAGCCGTTGCAGGGAAAGCCGAGAATTACAAAGTCTTCGCCGCCATGGGCCTCGTGCAGTGACTGCAGCGCCTCGTACTGAGGCGTGAATCCACACGCCGAAGCCGTGTTGACGATGAGAACGCGCTTGCCGCGCAGCTGTTCAAAGGCGAAAGGCTGGCCGTCCAAAGTATGGGCCGAAAGGTCATAGAATGAAGTCATGGATTGAGATATGAGGTGCAGGCCCAAGAGCAAGGGCGATAAAATAGAGAAGGTCACGGGGCAATTTAATATGCGTTGTTGGAGAAGTGCGAGCCGGCGATGCCGATGTCAATTTCTTCGGCCGCCGAAAAGGCGCAACAGAAACAAGAAGAGGTTGATGAAGTCCAAATAAAGGCTGGTCGCTCCAATGATGGCCAGTTTTGAAGCGGCCTCCGAGCCAAATTCCACACCCGCGCCGATGCGCTTGAGCTTTTGCGTGTCGTAAGCCGTCAGGCCGGTGAAAATGAGCACGCCCAAGACGCTGATGATGTAGTCGAGCCCGGACGAGCCCATGAACCAATTGACCACCGAGGCGAGGATGATACCGATCAATGCCATGTACAGCAAGCTGCCAAACTTGGTCAGGTCGGTTTGCGTCCGGTAACCCAATACGGCCATGGTACCGAACATACCCGCCGTAATCAAAAAGACCTGGGTCAAAGTGGCCGCAGCATAAATGATAAAAATGTAGCTCAGCGACATCCCCATCACCGCACTGAATGCCAGAAACAACAAGGTCAAACCGCTTGAAGAAAAACGATTGAACCCGAAATTCATCGCCAGGATAAAGCCCAGGGGCGCCAGCATCACCACCCAGCCCATGGCCGTATGCGCGCCGGTCTCAACATTGATGAGCATCTCGATCATGCCCGATGAAGCGAAATACCACGACATAGCAGCCGTGACCAAAAGGCCCGCGACCATCCACGTGAAGACGTTCGCTAGGAACTGGTTTGCATCGCGGCTCGCCGCCCATTGATCAACAACTGAATCGGCTGAAGAATGTAATTCGTTCATGGGCGCAATTTATTAATTTCACAACGAAATATTGCACCATGGCACGCACCCCCACCACATTTATACCATTGGGCTTTGCAGCCCCTGACTTTGAATTGCCCGACGCGGTTTCAGGCGAGCTCATAAACGCCGACCGCGCGTTCTCTAGCGGACCGACCGTCGTTGTATTTATGTGCAACCACTGCCCGTTTGTGGTTCACATCTTGGAGCAGTTTGTGAGTTTTGCTCGGGCCTATGGTGAGCGCGGCGTGGGCTTTGTGGCGATTTCGAGCAATGACGTGAAGAGCCACCCCTCGGATGGCATTCCGCACATGAAGGCGCTTGCGGAAGCGATGAACTTCAGCTTCCCCTACCTGTTCGACGAAACGCAAGATGTGGCGCGCGCCTTTGACGCGGCCTGCACGCCGGACTTCAGCGTGTTCGACGCCGACAGGCGCTGTGTATACCGCGGCCAGTTTGACGGATCGCGTCCGGGCAATGACGTGCCGGTGACCGGAGAAACACTCGCCGAGGTGCTCGATCTGATGTTGGCTGGACAGCCGGTCCCCTCCGAGGGTCAACCGCCTTCAATGGGCTGCAACATCAAATGGAAAAGCTGAACTTCAACGTGCATTGAGCTTGATGATGCGCAGGACTTCTCCGCGGGCGGTGCGCAAGTAATAACTGCCGGCAGGCAGCAGGGAGACGGTGATGCGCGACGCGGCATTGAACGAAAGGACACTGCGTCCTTGCGCGTCAAGAAGCTCGCCTGTTCTCGGGGCGCTGAGGCGGATTTCTTGGCCTGTGGCAGGGTTGGGCCAAACGCTCAAATCGAGGTCTACCAGCCGCTCGGTGCCCAGGACGATGGCGCTGTTATTCGAGTAATCCGGCGTGGGCGTTGCGAACCAGACCCATTGCGGGTTCCCATCCGTCAGTCGGCCCAGCGAAATATTCTCTTCCGATTCACCGAAAATGATCAGATCTAAAAGCTGCCATTGATCGCCCACTGCTTCAAAGAGGGCCAATTCCTCTCCGCTTCCGCTGAGGCTGAACTCGGCGTGGTGGTCGCCCTGCTCCGGGTCGTTGTCCAGCCAGAACAACACCCAGTCGCCCGGGGCCAGCTCGCCCGGTGGGAGGGCAAACTTGCTTGGGTTGCCCACATTGTCTGTCAAGTACTTGCCGCCGAGTTCGATCGGCTGATTGCCCGCATTGTACAACTCGCACCAGTCATCATACTCCCACAGTTCATCGGCGTACACTCCGGAATTTCGACTCATCAGCTCGTTGATTAGCAAATTGGAAGGGACGTTGCCCACCGTAGCAGTGCGCGGAGAGCACGGCAACCATCGCTCCAGCGTGCCAGCGGTGGCCTGCACCTGGTAATCGACGCTTGTCCAGCCGGGCAAAACCGGCACCTTGATGCCCCACGTGCCGTCGCCAGCTTGGCGGTCGCCGTGTTCGCCATCGTCAAACATCGAGTAGGGCTGAGCCCCTGAACCGTCGCCCGCGTCGACCCATGCTACGAGCTGCAGCGCGCTTGTGGTTCCACTTGCCTCGGCTATTGCGCGGATGCGCAGCGAGTCCGTCGACGGTGCGTCGTCTTCAAGCTCGTGCAGAATCAACACGTCAACTTCCGGGTCGAGTTGGCCCTGGATTGTCGCCGTGCGCTCCGCCACCCAGTCGTTCAGCCCGTACTCCACGTGGCCGCCCCAGGCTTGGGAGGCTGAATTGGCAAAATCAGAAGTCGTAAAACCGAAGCTCAGCGGGAAATATGCATCGTCCGCCACAGGGCTGTCGAGCAAGGCCAGCTGCGCCTCGATATAGGGCTCCGCGTAAGCGGCATTGAACCACTCTTCGGAAATCTTCCGCAAGTAATACGTGTACCAACTGCGGTACTCCTCGAAGGCGAGAATCCGGTCATACAAAGGCCGGTTATCCCCTCCAAAATCTGTCTCCACAGCCCATTCATATGGGTTCTCCGAAGCCCAGTCTTGCCCCACCCAATCCAGGCCCCACGTATTGTCCAAGTCATAGGGGATGTAGTCGAACAGGCCGGTTTGCGGATTTTGATAGAGGTAGAAATTGTTCTTATTCCCCGCATACCCATCCCAATTCCCCGTCAAAACGTCAAGCGCCAAGACCTTCAGATAATCTGCCACGTTGAAAACCTGCTCAATGGCGCACTTGAAATCGTCGTCGCTCGCGTTGTTCAACACATCGATGAAGGCCGCTAGATCGGTGTAATCGTCGGCCTCTGTGTTGGTCTTGAGCTCGTAGGCACGGCGCCCGCCGACTTCAAACTTATATAGATCAGGGTCCGCTCCGAGGTGGTGCAGGGTGGCCGGCCACAGGCATTTATAGAGGTTGCCGTCATCCTTTGCGTAATAGGCGTCGATGAACTCCTCGTCAAAATGCTCGGTGTGGACATACGCCCCCATGTAATTGTCGTTCATCTCGAACCGCACAAAACTCGTGCGTGACCCCGCCAAGCCCAACTCGCGCACAATACGCCATGTCAGCGCGGCCCGCATAAGCGAAGGGTCGTTCTGATTTGCATTCAAGTTCAGCTTCTCGAGCCCGTAGAAATCCTGCCCGGGGTCTACGGCATTCAAATCGAGTTTAAAGCTCTTCTTTGGCGCCGTCAATGAGGTGTTTCCGCGCAGGCGCACCCCCACATCTTGGAGCGTGTCGTCGATGCCTGTCGCCAGATAGTGCATTGTGGCCGGCATCAGCTCACTCGATGCCTGATCAGTTTCGCCAAACAAAAGCGAGTCCAAATCGTCGGGGGCAAGCTCCAACTTGAAGGTCGCCACCTCGTCTTGCAAAAAGGCCGGCCCGTAGTCGGGCAAACTTGTTTGAGCCGAGGCAACTGTTGCTCCGGTCGCGGCGAGCAAGCAAAGAATCATCCCTCGGAATTGTGAGGGAAGTCGGTTGAACATAGTGATCATGAAGGTGAGCGAAGATATTGGCAAGCGCTGAAACTGAACCTACAATAGCTGTATTTTGCGCGACAAACCACGTGAAATGACTTTTCGAACCGCTCCGCTCCTCATCGCATTGTTTTTCAGCCTGCAGATTTCAGGCCAGTGTGAATACACAGAAATTGTCCTGGCCAGTTCCACTGGAGAATGGGGCGATGAAATGTCTTGGGAACTGTATCAGGGGACGGAATCCGACACCCTTTTAATTGCATCCTTCCAAGGGTCGTCTGACTATCAAAGCAGCTCCCAAACGCTGTGCCTCGAGGACGGTTGTTACGTGTTTTTCGCAATGGACAGCTGGGGAGATGGATGGAATGGAGGAACAATTAGCACCGACATCAGCTTGGATGGATTTGATGAACCATTCTCTCTTGAACAGGGCAGCTACGGCTTCCTGCCATTCACTGTAGGGGAGGTTGAATGCGAATTCCAATTGCCAGGATGCACCGACCCCGAGGCCGTGAACTACATCCAAGGCACCACCCTTGACGACGGATCGTGCACGTATTTAGAGCTTCATCTTCAGCGATGACAACGGTTCCGTCACCCGCGAGTACATCTACTATGCTCCAGAGGGCCTGGAAGCTGGGGCGCCGCTGATTTTTGTATTGCACGGATACTGGGGATGGGCTTCCGATATGGCTGGCTTCAGCGGATTCCGTGAGTTGGCGGACGAGGAAGGCTTTGCGGTGGTCTTCCCTCAAGGTCTTGAGGATGATTTGGGCACCAATCATTGGAATGCCAATTTCACATTCAGCTCCGTAAACGACACCGGCTTTCTTGTCGCATTGGCCGAACACCTGCAAGCCACGTACGGGCACGACCCGGAATGCACGTACAGCTGCGGATATTCCAACGGCGGCTATATGAGCTACACCCTGGCCTGCGACGCCGCTTCCACTTTTAGGGGCATCGGGTCCGTGGGCGGGACAATGTCAGCTTATGACTGGAACAACTGCACCCCTTCACAAGCCGTCCCCGTCATTCATTTGCACGGCACGGATGACAATGCAGTTCCTTACGAGGGGAGTCCTAACTGGGATTTTGGATGGGGTGAGCAGCCGGGTGTGGAGACTATTGTTTCGACCTGGGCTGATTGGAACAATTGCACCGAAGTTTCAGAAACCGCCTTGCCCAACCTCAACACAACGGACGGCAGCACGGTGGACCTCATCGAGCACACAGGCGGTGACGATGGATATAGGGCCCTCGTGTACCGCGTGAACGATGGCGGACACAACTGGTTCGGATCGTGGGGCAATATGGACATCGTCAGCGCTGTGGAAATGTGGAATTTCTGGAGCTCATTTTGCGGCTCCACCTCCTCCATAGCATCGGCCGAAGCCCTCCAGGCAAAAATCTTCAGCTGGAAAAATGCAGAGATCACGGCGGAACAGGCCTGCCACGTCGCAGTCTATGACGCATTGGGGCGAAAAGTGCTCGACCGGCCTTTAATGGCAGGGCAAACACTCCGCATCAACAAGGCACAGCTGCACCTGATTGTGGCCCGGAACTTGAAAGGACAGTTCCAACAAGAAAAGGTCTGGTTGGACTGAGTCCTCCGTGGCCCCGCTTCTACTCAGCTTATTTAATTGCCATTGCAATCCATACCAAACCCTGCTAAGAGAGCCAGAATGTCACTGACACTGACAATGCCGTCACAGTCCAAATCAGGACATTCCACCGTCCCACAACCCGATGTGGTTGTTGTTGTGTCACACGAGCCGTCGTCAACATTCGCTGAAGCATCGTAATTCGATGCGCATTCGCATGTGCAACCTTCTGCAATAGGGGTCGAACACGAGCCGTCAGGATCTGTGGCAAGCGGGTTGAATTCCAAATACCCTGAATCCATACATCCAGGGACCTCGTCTTCATCACACACCCCATCTTGGTCCGAGTCGTTGGCATCGACACCTCCCGAACCGTCACAAGTTGCGCAATCCTCAGCAAAAATGCAGGAGCCATCATCGTGGGTCGCAGTGATATCGTAGTTGCACGCTAGTGAATATGTGCATCCCGCCACTTCAAATTCGTCACACACCCCATCGTCATCTGTATCGTTCAAGCAGTTGCCATCACAATCATAGTGCTCGGGCGGGCCATCTCCGCCACACACTCCACACTCATCCAGGACATTGCCATCGCAATCACACGAGCCGTCAGCAATATCTATACAAGAACCATCATCTACTTCTGCAGTTTCATCATAGTTGCACGCCGTGTCGTCGGTGCAGCCAGCATTGAGACACGGATTGGGGAAACAGGATACACCAGTACCCTTCCAGATGAAGACGTCTACCGCCTCACAGTTAATCTGTGATTGCTGGAAACATGCACTGCCATCACAGCAGGCTCCTAACGGCCATCCAGCACAGTCAAAACCTTCATCGGGGTATTCGCATAATCCATCATTAAC
>JAQWTJ010000092.1 GCA_029242765.1 Flavobacteriales bacterium
CGGCACACAGACCTACGCCCAAGCCGGCACCTACTTGGTCACAATGGGCGGCGTTGTCCCTGAAGTCCCCGGTCCTGGAAATTGCGGTGCCAGTGAATCGACCGTGGTGACCGTTCCGCTGGCCGCAGATTTTTCATACGAATTCATCCCCGGCTCATGCAACCAAGTGCAGTTCACCGACCTCTCCAGCTGGATGGCCGGTGCAGGAAATGACGTGACGGGTTGGTCTTGGGATTTCTCTGGCTCCACGAGCAACTTAGAAAATCCGCTTGTAACATTGAGTGGCCCTGGGGCTGTTGTTGTAACGCTCACCGTTTTCAATTCCAATAGCTGCCAAGCCATTGTGAGCAAGACTTTGACGACTTCTGGCATCGGCACCCCAACCATCACCGCAACAACCACTGAAATATGTGAAGGCGAGAGCCTTTCATTATTTGGGGCCGCAGGCGGCGCCTTAAATTATGCTTGGGACTACGGAGATGGTGCCGAACAGCTCGGCGAGCAAGGGAACCATACCTACACCACAACGGGCCTATTCACCGTAACGCTCACCGCTACTAACGAAGAGAATTGCAGCGCGAGCTCCACCATCAGTATCACAGTCCACCCCGGCGTTCCGCCTGGGGCCATCACCGCCTCACCCGCCACCATCTGCGAAGGCGATTTGGCCACGCTGTCGGCGCCCCCGGGCTACAGCTACCTCTGGAGTCACGACCCCCTATGGTCGAGCAATACAGTTGACGTTGGCGGTGGACTTTACAGCGTGGAGCTGACAGATTCCAATGGGTGCACGCGTGATCTGGACGAAATTGAAGTCATAGAAATCCCCACGCCACCGGCTGCAATTTCTGGGAATGCATACATCTGCGGCGAGGGCTGCGTCACATTGAGTGCGCCATTTTTCTGGCCGATGAACTACCAGTGGAATGTGGGGGGCAATGCCATCCCTGGCGAAACCTACAGCACTTTATGGGTCTGTGACTACGACTTCCCTGTTGGCACCACGTCGATGACCTATACGGTTTTCATGGAGACCGACGACGGGTACGCGTGTTCAGATTTGTCAGACCCGTTCACCTTGGAATTGGCCACCCCGCCAGCATTCACTGTTGTCACCAGTCCCCAACCTGCTTGTGCTGGAGACAATGTTACAATGACTGCTAGCCCTGCCAATTCTGCGTGGGAATTCACTTGGAACACTGGGGCAACAGGCCCCACCCTGACCACGACTGTTGCGGGGACATACCATCTGTTAGGTGTAGACCCGGTGACCGGCTGCACTGGAAGCGGCATGGGTGTCGTGCACGCACTCCCCGACCTGTGCGCTATGCCGGCGGGCTGTTATGAAGTCTGCGAGGGCGACAGCGTCTGTGCCCCAGGCGGGTTGCAGTCTTATGTCTGGTTGTTCAACGGGGGGCCCATGCTCGGTGCCAACGACAGTTGCCTCGTCCTGACCCAGAGCGGGCAGTACAACCTTTTGGCCACCGACGCAAACGGGTGTGAGAGCACCTCGGCGCCTATTACAGCGGATGTGATCAATTGCGACAGCACGGCTTGTGCATATGGGTTGGAATATGAAATCATCTGTGATGCCGACGGAAACCTGTTGTTTTACTTCGACTTGTGTAACCCGGCCAATGCGGCATTCACTGTCACAGGTGTATCCCTCAGCTCCCTGGCGCCATCAAACGTTTCATTTCAAACAAACTACATCGATCAAACTTATTTCGCTCCAGCTTTTGACCCCCTCAGTCCGGGCCAATGTGCACATGGAATTGAAATCGGCTTGCAAGTCACTGGCGCCTATACCCCTGGAGATATGTTCGTCTTCTCTATGATCGCCACCGATGGCGAGGGCCTGTGTCCCTTGGATACGTTAGGAATTCCACTTCCTCCATGTGGCGGTGATTGTGAGATTGAGTTCTACGGAGAAAGTTGGGACGGGTGCTGTGCATCTATTGCATATGCAAACACATCCTCTGGTGTGCCGAGCATGCAGATAAGTTGCGCTCAGGCCGACATCAATTTCGATTTGGCCTCCCTAGATCCTGATCACGAAGTCGCTGTCCAGACCCCCCAATTCATAACCTTGACGGGGCCTTCGGGGGGTTCATTGATTCCCGGAAATTATCCGAGTGTGATTGAGTTTTGTCTCGAAAATGTCACTTCATCGCCACAGGAAGTGATAATCTATTGGTATGATGCCGCAGGGAATATCTGTGCTGAAGGGGTGCACTATCTTGAGTGTGAGCCTGAGCCGACAGAGGACTGCTTGTTCTTGGCGAGCGACACCGTGTGGTGTGAGGGCGGCCAGACGTACTACTCGTTCACCGCGTGCAACCCTGTGGGCTCGGCCTTCGACGTGAACTACATCGTCCTTGATGCGACCAGCCCTGCTGGTTTATCCATCTCGCCTTCGCAGTTTCCCGCTTCGATCCCCGCTGACGGGTCCTGCCAGAGCTTCACGGTCCAACTTTTGGGCCCCACGGGCTTCGGGGAGATCTTCTGCTACCACTTGATTGGTCACGAAGAAAATCCGGCGAACAATCCCAGCACGCTTTGTTGCTCACACGAGTATTGCACAGAGCTGCCCGGATGCAATCCGTGCGAGTCTGTATTGGTGGGGCTGTCCTCCGATCCGACCATTGAGGACGGCTGCTGCTATCAAATTGAAGCGGTCAACGGGTTCTCGCCTACGGCCTTTGATATGCTGCTTGTAGAAATTGTGTCGCCTTCCACAACCTTTGAAAGTGTCGGCGTCCCGGCGCCGGGCTGGAATGCTGTGGCCAGCAATACGAGCATCACGATCACTCCAAGTGTCGGCGGAACGCTGCCGATGGGCAACTTGAACGGGCTGCCTTCATTTTGTCTTGAAACGGCGCTATCGCCCTACCAGCAAATCGCCATTTCTTGGCTTTCTGCAGGGGATGTCCTGTGTACCGACACTTTGGAAACGTTCTGTATCCCGCCCTGCGGCTATGTCGTGGATGGCAATTATATGTGCGAAAACGGTGAAATTATCTTCTCAGGAACCGTCTTCAACAACACGGACTATATCATCGAGGAAGTGGTGTTCACCTTTGAGGACATCGGCATGGACATTTACAACACTTCGATTCTTATTCCCCCGGTAGTGCCGGGTGGTTACTCCGTGCCCTTTCAAGTGAACTTTGGTGCGCCGGCTATGGGCGGCGAAGAGCTTTGCATAACCATAACCTTACACGAGCTCAGTCCGAGCGGCGCGCACTTGAACTGCTGTAGTTTCCTTTTCTGCGACGTGGTTCCACCGTGTGATGGCCTGGAAACCTGTTCCTGTGGAAACCACTTCTTCGACGCGGTGGGCGCGGGCTTCTTTACTTCGGTCGGATTGAACAATCCGCTGAACGTCAATACGACTTTCGTAGACTACGGCGAAATCATGCAAAGTTGTGATGTGGCGCGTTGGACTTGGGGCGACGGCACATCAACTGTTGTTCCTGGCCCTTCCGGTGGTTCAGAACACAGCTACGGCTTGCCTGGCATCTATGAAGTGTGTGTGAAGGTGAGCCGCACTGAAAGCAGTGGCTTACAGTGCAAGTATCATGTTTGCCAAGAAATTCCGGTGTACGAAGTTGGTGGCGATGTGGTGCGTGTATTCCCCAACCCAAGCGACGGACGCATCAATTTGCGATTCTTGCAAAGCTGGGACGGTGAAAGCGTGCTGAGCATCCGAGGGATGGAAGGCCGCGTGGTGCAAGGCGAGGTCAACGTCAACGTGGTGCTTGGTGAAGTGGTGTCGATCGACTTATCCGATGAGCCGCCCGGCATTTACGCCCTCACTTTGCGCTCGGACCAGGGCGTGGTGACCGTAAGCGCCGTGGTCAACTGACCCGCGGCGCAGACCGGGCTGACGACGCGGCGCAGGCGTGATCCTTGAGCAGCTTCGTCAGCCGGGCTTGGTCGGCAGTGAAGAGCGGGGCGAGGGCCGTACGGTCAGCATCCGTTAGGGTGGGCAGGCCTTCCGATGTGTAGTAGAGGCGAAGCACAACCGCCTTGAGCGCGCGCGGGATAAGAGCGGCCAAGGCACGTTTAGCACCCAAGCGGGTGAGCCACGAGTTGAGCCGCTCGAAACGGGCGAGGCCAGCTGGGTTTGCTGAGCTTGTCAATTGTTCGCCTGCCGTGGATAGGTCGATGGGTTCTATCCCGAGCCAATTTTGCAGGTCAATCCACGTGGAAGCTTTTGAGAGATCAGTGGTTTGCACAATGCGGACCTGTGAGGCGGGAAAGGCCTCGAGCCAGCGAGCAACCTGTTCTGCGTAAAGGCCGAGCTCAACAAAAAGTTCACTGCGACCCCAGCCGGGCGATGGATGAGCGCGGTCTGTGGCTACTGCATCAAGCAGCGCCTGGGTGGTGAAGCCGTATTTGCGTGCCATGAGGTAATGCGAGAAAAGTCGCTCGACGGGGTCGCGAAGGCAGATCACAATCTTCGCTGTGGGATGAGCCGATGCGACGGCCGCGGGCGCCGATTGGGACCAGAGATAGGTGGTGCTGGCCTCGCCGACCACCTGGTGCTTCGGGGTCACGCCTTTGAAAAGCGCAGCATAATGCTGCGGGTTTCGGACGAAGCCAATCCGGCGTGAGGCCAGTGGGCGGTGCGAAAAGTAAGCGTCCAGGTCGTCGGGCGTGTTGGCCCTGAAGGCAGGAGAAAAAGAGGCGGGGTCGATATCAGCCGCCGCATAGAAATTGGGCTCCTTCAGGGGGCTCAAAAACACGGCAGGGTGAGCTGAAAGTTTAGAATACACCGCCGTGGTGCCGCCTTTTGCGGCGCCAATGATGAAGAAATTCAGCGGCGGGTCTTGCGGCATGCTTTAAATATCGAGAGCAATGGGATCATCAGCAGGCCGTCGGCACGCCTGATATACACCACCGCAAAGGTATTCCAGAGGACCGTACCGATGGCCGTGGCCCACGCTGCTCCAACAAGCCCCATCCGCGGAACTAGCCAAACATTGAGCACAACATTCAAAACTGCTGACGCTGCTAATATTTTCAAGGCCATGCGCTCTCGGTCTGTCATGTTGAGCAGATACATCACAGGGCCGCACATGGCATTGACCCATTGTGCGGAAGCCAGTATTGCAAAAGCCGAGAGGGCCTCACGCGTAGCAAATTCTTCTCCAAAAAAGCCCCCAATCCAACTCGAGCCTAGCAATAGAGCTACAAAAACAGGCGTTGCAAAACCCGTGTTGAGCCAGCCAATTCGACGAATGGACTGGCGCATTTGGTCGTAATCCTTGCGGGCGTGCAGCGCGCCAAATGTCGGAGCGGCGATGGCATTGATCGCGAATTGGCTGAAGGTGATCAGCGCTGCCACCCGGAACACAAATCGGTAGACCCCTAAATCAGACGTCGTCATAAAATAACCGACCATCAAGGTGTCCGTCCAGCTCATCACCAAATACAAGGCGCCACCGTACCACATGGGCCGGGCGACTTTCCAAATTTCGGCACGCACATCTGAGCGTTTGTCAGGCGGCGATTTTTCAGAGGCCTTTGGAAAATTGGAGTAAACCAAAGCGAGCCACACGGCACCTATGAGCCCCCATAAAACGGCGGCAAGCGCCAAAGCCGTGGCGGCATCGGAGGTCAGCACTAGCAAGCCCGTAGCGGCACCAAGCATCGGCCCCGGCTGCAACAGCGCATACGGCACCATCTTCCCCAAACCTCGCAAGGCCTCGGCTGCAAAGCCCGCCAAGGAGAACATAACGGCTGCAGGAATGAAGCAGCGCATGGCTGCATGAAAATCTATGGCGTATGCACCGCCCCATATGTTGCGCGTGAGCTGGAGAATCACCGCCAGAACTGCCGTCGCAAAAAACACCCGCACCGCAGCCCAGCGCATGCCTTCACCGATGGCGGCCCAGCGGCCTTCGCTCTGGTACGAGGCAAAGAATCGAACCACGGCACCATCCAAACCCAAACGGCCCAAAACAGCGGCAATCGTTACCACGGTAAGAAAAAGTTCAGCGACACCGTAGCTCTGGGGTCCGCTATGTTGAATGGTGAAATACGCAAAGGCTAGGCCGCCTAAGGCCCCCAACGCTTTGAACAAAAGCACGACAACTGAACTTCCCACCAATAGTCTCCACCCTGTCCGCTGCGAGGTCATCAGTCGGCAAGGTACGGGTACAGGTGAATCTTGTGCTACATTGGGCGGATGGACGAATTTACAGTTGTCATCACGGCGAGCGAGCCTCGGTATTGGATGATGATGGGAGGAGGAGCGATTGGCGGATGGCTGGTGATGCGCGCATTTAACAAGCTGCCCGAGGACCGTCAAGACGGAGGCTTGAAGATGCTCGGCTGGACGTTTATTGCCTTTCTGGGGTTGGGGCTGGGCCACGAGATTTTCTCGCCAGAGCCGCCCTTCACACTGCACCGCTCCCTCCCTTTGCAGCTGTGCGGCATCAACGCTTGGTTGCTCGCTATCAACTGCTTCTATCGAAATCCTCACGTATTTGCCTTTGCCGGCTTCCTCGGTATCATTGGTGGGTTCCACTCTTTCATGACGCCGGAATTCAACACGGGCGCATCCGCTTTTTCCGTAGTGATCTACACCATCAAGCACGCCGCCTTAATCTGGGTCCCGATCATCATGTTCCGCACTTACGGCCTGCGGTTCCTTAAGTACGCCTGGCTGCGCGTGTACGCCCAAATGGCCGTCTTGTCATTTGTGCTGATGGCCATCAACGGCGCTCTCAACATCTGGTGGCCCTCGAAGATTGGAGCGGTTGCCAATTATATGTTCACCTGGGTGGCCCCCGTGGCCGACAACCCCTTTATACTGGACTGGGCCTGGCCGTGGTACCTCGCGCCCTTGCACCTGGTGCTCATCGGTCACCTGCTCATTTTAAATGCCGCCTTTCGCAAGGCCTCGCCCGCGCCTATTGAGGGAGGTCGCCTGCGGCTTTACGAATAATCGCGGCGCCGGTCTGGTGGGCTTTGATATCGGCAGCATCCATACGTTGCTTGCGGAATTGGCCCCGGTGATAAAACTGCGCTTGGTCATCATAAAACTGACTGAACATGTTGCCAGACTGGCCCGTTGGCAAAATGCTCTCCGAATTTTCAACGTCAGCGAAATCCAAACCAATT
This sequence comes from Flavobacteriales bacterium, assembly GCA_029242765.1. GTDB lineage: Bacteria > Bacteroidota > Bacteroidia > Flavobacteriales_D > Sanyastnellaceae > UBA8752. The sequence goes on from JAQWTJ010000092.1 coordinate 7,135, forward strand.
CGCATAGACGGACCTGAGAACACATCGCACTCCACCGATTCGGTCAGCTTGAATTCGTACTTGTTCAAAGCATCTTTCGCCGCAGGCACCGAGAAGGGGCCGACGTTGAATAACCGGTCCAATGGCTTCACTTCGCCCATGGCGTGCTTGTGGGTGACGGTGTGCACTGCGCCGTAACTCCAACTTTCCAAGTCGGCGCCCTGTGAAGCCGTCACCTCGTCAATCGCCGCATGAAAAGCCGCTCGAACGATTTCGCCCGGCACTTCAACCTTCTTGGTCTTCACATCATCCCACCAAGGCGAGTCCGGGCGGTCGAGCAATCTCGGAAAGGTGTTCTCACTCACAATGGTTTTGACGAAGATGTCAAACTTCTCTTGCCCCATTTCGTCGGCGAACACCCCTTTAATGGTCTGGTACATCCACCTGTAATAAATCATGGGGCGGTAATCGTGCATCTCATGCTCCCCATGCCAATTCCGCATCCCCGTAAAGGCCTCCGCCAGGAGCTCGGATAAGGGTTCTTCTACAGCATCCAACGCCTCAAGTTCGCCGTTCATATCGGCATACTCGACCAACAGCGCGTTGTTGCGCGCATACACCGGCGAGTTGTTGCTCAGTTGCAAAGCCTGCACATCGCGCACGGTCCAGTCTGATTTTTCGGTGGAAAGTGCCTCAATAATTTGCGCCGCCCGCGTATTGCCCGCGTAGTAGTGGCCGGGGTAGTCCACGCCTTGAACCGACTGAGGGGCGTTGTTTGCCGAAAACACGTAGCCCTTCTCCGGATTAACCAGCTGGGGGTTCATACTGAAGTCGTGCCAGCCTTGGATGTCGTTGGTTGATTGCGTACCGTCTATCAAGGCTTGGCAATCGACCGAGTCGCTCCGCACAGGCAACTTGGCACAGGCCCACCACGCGATATTGCCCTGCTTATCGCCGTACATCACATTGATCCCCGGCGCGTGCACAAGGGATGCCGCCGCCTGCATCTGCTCTAAGTTCTCGCTGCGGGAGAAGCCATAAAATGCCTCTTGCAGCCGATTCTCAGGATACTGCGTGTAGGCCCACCACATGGCCACGTCGTCAAAAATAATCGGCCCGTGGTGGGTTTTTCGGAGCTCAAACGAAACGTCCTCTTCGCCCTTGACATGGATTATTTCTGTCGAAACTTCAAGGTCCAACCACTGCCCGTCGTGCAGGTATTGGCCGTCCTTAATCGTCTCGCTGTACAGGTCAATGTCGTCATTGACAAACATCGTGATCCCCCAAGCGTGGTCCCGAGTATGGCCCAAGGCCGGGAATGGAATCCCTCCAATGTGGTTGCCATAATAATCCAATTCAGGGGTCACCACATGGGCCTCGTACCAGACGCAAGGCGCGGCATAGGCCATGTGTGCATCGTTGGCAAAAACCACCTCGCCAGAGGCCGTCTTGTCGCCGCTAATCACCCATGCGTTGGAGCCGAGCCACTGCGGCACAGGGCGAACGGCGTCAAGGGCCTCCGCCATGGTTGCAAGGCCCGTAGCGTCAACAGCAGCAGGGCGGGAGCGGTGAGCTGCGGAGTGCTGTCCCACCGGGATCTTCGTGTAGCCCTCTGTATCAAACGCGAACACATCAAGGTGCTCCGCGTCAAAATGAACCTTGACCCAATCCATAATCGGCTCGTTCTTAAGCGGAATGGCAAAACTATAGGCCATGAACCCCGCCGCCTTGTACATGTCCAGGATGCCGAAAGGCGTGGGCTCAGCACCCAACAGGCGGTACTCCACGGGCTTTCGCCCCTTGTCGATAAAGCGGTTGATTCCATTCATGTACGCCTGCGCCGCCTCAACCTGTTCGGGGGGCGCCGTCGCATTGAAGGCCTCTGCATCCCGCTCGGCCGCCGCCTTCATGCCCAGCGACCGCAGATACGTGTCGTTCTCGACCATATCGGCCCCGAGCAGCTCAGACAACTCACCGCCTCCCGCCCGTCGCAACAGGTCCATTTGCCACAAGCGCTCTGAGGCATGCACATACCCCAGGGCAAACATGGCATCAACCTCACGATCAGCATAAATGTGGGGCACTGCTAAATCGTCGAAAACAATCCGAACGTTGGATTGAACGTCAGCCGCGTGAAAATCAAACCCATAATCCGTGGCCGACCATCGGGCAAACCCAAGCCATGCCAAGCTGCACAGCAGTGCAACACAAAACGAGGCCAAGAGTAAAATTTTTATAGGTCTATGCATTGATCCGTGCTCTCTATGTCTCTTACTTAATAAGAACAATCTGTTGTGCCGTCTTCTGGCCTTCAACATCCAGTTCAATGACGTGCCCTGCCAAAACAGGTCTGTGTCAATTTAAGAAAGTCATCACTCCCCCGCAATCACCTTCTCAACTGATCCGTTCTCGTAAATGTAAAGCAGCAAGGCGCCAGGGGTTGGGGTCGAATGGCGCAAAGTGCGGCCAAGCGCGTCGACGACTTGGACCAATGGCCCGCGATTTGTTGGGTCAAGAGCATCATCAATGCCAACTGGTTCTGAGCAGAGCTGCTCGAAGAACAGCCACGCTTCTCGACTGGAATTGATGTCCATGTTGCCGAACGCCCCCGGCCAGTCGTGCCCACCGCCTTGCACTGTGTAGAGCCAGACCTCCCCGCAATCGCCATCAAGGCCATATTTATCATAGCTAACAGTGCTGCCGTCATTGGGGGCAATGTCGGAGAAGGTGCCCGATTCGAGCGGGCCGATGCCGTAGAAGTTGACCCAGAAATCGATGGTCGCCGGGATGCTGGGGTAAGCGCCCCAATCGTCCAGGTTTTGCGGGTCACCTTCGAAGTAGGTGACGTTGTCGTCCGTGCCGTGAATCTCAAGGATGCCGACGGTCTGCGACGGCGCACACACGTCCATAATATCCTGCATAATCATGCCCGCCACAGGTGCCACACCGGCAAATGTTTCGGACGCCTCACATGCCAATAAGTAGCACAAGTCCCCTCCGTTTGACATCCCCGTACAAAACACCTTCGCTGGGTCAACCGAATTTTCTGCCACAAACAGGTCCGTCAACTCCTCCAAGAATGCCACATCATCCACCGTTTCACCGTTTTGAAAATCGTATCCCACATTGAAAAATGTGTAGCCGTACGAATCCTCAATGCCCTGCGGATAGCAGACTGCAAAGCCGTATTCATCAGCCAGACTGTTAAAGTCTGAGTAGTTCATGATTCCATCTGCCGATCCAGAATAGCCGTGACAAACAAAGACCAATGGGCAGTTCACTGGCGCATCTCCCGGGTGGTAATAAATGTACTCCCGTTCATACATGCCGCTCGAAATGCCGCCGTACTCGATGACCATCACACCAGCAATCAGTGTGTTGTTTTCGGTGTTGTCATCGCCTGTGCCGTTGACATTTGAGATGCCAACCTCGATATCGTTGTTGCCCATTGTCGCGGCGACAAATACGTCTTGGTGGGTGAATGCGTACGATTCGCCCGTTGCCAAATTAAGGTCCAAAAACCCTTGAACATAATCTTGATCTCCTGAAGTCCACGTGATGTCTACGCTCTGGATCAGGTCCGCGCCCACGTTTGTAATCAATCCAGCCACCGGCAACTCACCGCCGACATTCAAGTTGGAAGCCATCGAAAGCGATGTCAACTCAACATCCAAACCTTGGGGCTCGTAAACGAGCACATCGTCGATGCCCCAGCCAAACATCCAGCCGCCGTCATCATTGTAGCGAAAAGCCACAAGCACGTTTGCGTTGCCCGCAAGTGAGCTCAGGTTGATCGATACGTTCTCCCAAACCGTGTAGTCGGAGTCGCCGTTGCCTTCTACGGTTTGGAGGACCGTCCAAGATTGACCTTCATCGAGGGAGTATTCAACGGTTGCAACCTCGGTGCTGCCCTGGAATTGTTCGCCAGAAAAATAGCTGGCGAACGAGAGGAGCAGCCCCTCCACAGCCGACAGATCGAGCTGCGGCAGGACGAGGTAATCGGCGCTTTTATCACAATCACATGCGTCGTCATTGGTCGCAATGAAATTTCCGTGGGGCGCAATGTCCCACCAGTCACTTTGCAGGCTGGTGTTGTCCCCACCGATCCATCCGCCGTCGTCCGAAAGGGTTTGCTGCGACCAGCCATCAGGCAGGGCTGCGTCATCGAACCCCTCGTTTACAATTGTGTTTTGGGCTTGACCCGAAGTGCTCAAAAAGCAGGCGATTGCCGCAGCAATGATGCCTGAGAAAATGCAGTTTATGTCCATCGTATTATTGAATAATAAGCTTAAAATATATGCCGTTCAGCCGTGCAATTCCAGGTCTCCTGTTTTATAGCCCAGCCCCCCCCTGGAATTGACCTCTTCGCGCAGCGATTCTTTGCCCTAAAATCGTCTCGAAGAAGATCTTATCAAACTCCGCCGTCTTTTCTATGTGGGGCATATGTCCACAAGAATCTACCACATGCAACTTCGCACGTGGAATCCAATCCCGAACATTATGGCGAGCCTCTTCTAGGGGCAAAACCACGTCGTGCGTGCCCCAAATAAAATGCACAGGGAAATTAAACCTCCCTATCATCTTGTTCTCTTTCTCCGCCCCTCTTTGATTTCTGTTTGTAGAAATTAGAGCCCTGGCAAAATGTTTAAAGTCCAGCTGCGGTCGGTACAAATCGATCCACCAGTCTAAACTGTCTTTTTGAAAAAAATCTTCGCGTTGACCTTCCGCTTTCGTGGGGTAATCTGTCGCAATGAATTCCGCAATTTCTGTTTCCGTGACTGCTGGATTTTCCGCCGGGACGCGCTTGGCGTGGGCATCTGAAAACCCTTGTGGAGACACAAATATTAGCTTATTTACTCGGTCGGGGTGGTGAGCGGCAAATTCCGTAATCACGGAGCCCCCCATTGACACGCCCGATATGTTGACTTTTTCCTCAATTCCTAAGTGGTCTAAAAGTTGAACCACTTGATCCGAGAAAAGCTTGGCCGTATACGCCGTATCGGGGTTTGAAGAATTCCCCCTGCCGTATAAATCAAGGCTTACCACTGGCATTTCTCTATCAATTGCCACTTCTGTTGTGTGGTCCCACTGATAGCTTGGCACAGAGAAAGAGTGCACCAGGACAAGTGGCGTACCAATTCCCGGTGAATAGTTGTAGTAGGTGTGTCCCGCGTCCAATTTCACAAAGTGACCTCTTGAGACCGACGACCGGAATGCATCGTCCTTATCTATGGATTCATAGCCAGCAGTTGAGCACGACACCAGAGAAAGCAAAAAAAATAAATAGAGCGCCGTCTTTTCCATAAAGCCAAGGTAATGGCATTCTCTATGAGCAGCCCCGGCAGGAATCGAACCTGCATCTAAACTTTAGGAAAGTCCTATTCTATCCATTGAACTACGGGGCCAAGATGTCAAAGTCGGTTGTGAAAGCCGCCAGGCGAGCTCACAACCGCCCCCAGACAAAGAGGCCCCGCTGGGGGGCGGGGCCTCGGGGTGCAGAGTCCCCAAGGGGACTCTGCGGGGGGGGCGTGGGCAATACTGGATTCGAACCAGTGACCTCTCGCGTGTGAGGCGAGCGCTCTGAACCAACTGAGCTAAATGCCCCGAATAGGGGGCGCGAAGATACGACCATTTCTAAACCAGCCGTAACGCCACGTCCGCCATCCGAGTATGGTGCGCCCTGCAGGACTTGAACCTGCGACCAAGGGATTATGAGTCCCCTGCTCTAACCAACTGAGCTAAGAGCGCAAAGTGCTTCGTTAAGCGAGGCCGAAAATAAGGCGAGAATGCAGAGTGTTGACTAAGTGCCGAGCCATTCAAACTCGAGTTCACGGCGCTCGAGGTCGGCTCGGACCGCGCGAACACGAACCGCTGTGCCCATGTGGATTTCGCGGCCCGTACGCTGACCCACCAGGCACATGCGTTCGCGTTCGAGTCGCCAGAGATCTCCCGGGATTGTCGACGTGTCGACGAAGCCTTCGCACCGGTTGCCGTCCACTTCCACAAAGAGCGACTTGGATGAAATGCCATTGACCGTGCCGGAGAACTCTTCGCCAAGATGGGTCGATAGGAATTCGACTTGCTTGTACTTGATGCTGGCGCGCTCAGCGCTGGCGGCGCGTTTTTCACGTTCGCTGGAATGGGCGCAGTCGCCGTCGAGCGTCGAGGTGTCCACTGAATCGCCGCCGTCGAGATAGTGCTGAAGCAAGCGGTGGACCATCATATCGGGGTACCGCCGGATGGGTGAAGTGAAATGTGTGTAGTGGTCGAAGGCGAGGCCATAGTGGCCAATGTTCGTCGTCGTGTACTCGGCCTTGGCCATCGAACGAATCGCCATCATCGCGACAATGCGCTCCTCTTTCTTGCCACGGACGCTGGCCAGTAAACTGTTGAGCGCCTGGGCCGCTTTCCCCGGTTCAACCTTGGCCATCTTATATCCGAATTGAGCTACAAACGAACGAAGCGTGCTGAGTTTTTCCGGGTCAGGCTTATCGTGCACCCGATACACTCCGCCCTGAGGTTTACCTCCTTTTCCTTTCCCAATGCGCTGAGCAACATAGACATTGGCTAGAAGCATGAACTCCTCAATAAGCTGATTCGCGTCAACCATGCGCTTGATGACCACCTCCACAGGGCGGGCCTGCTCGTCTAGAACGAAGCGCACCTCTTCGCTGTTGAAGTCAATCGATCCGCCCTTGAACCGCTTGGCGCGTAGGGCCTTAGAAATCCCGTCGAGTGTTTGGACCTGCTCGGCAAAATCACCCTTGCCGGATTTTAGGCGCTCTTGTGCCTCAGCGTAAGTGAAGCGGCGGTCGCTGTGAATGACCGTGCGGCCGAACCACTGGTCGTGGACTTCACCCTGCTCGTCCATCTCAAAGACGGCTGAAAACGCCAGCCGATCCACATTCGGACGCAGCGAGCACAAGTCGTTGGAAAGCCGCTCAGGGAGCATCGGGATCGTTCGGTCCACCAAGTAGACACTCGTGGCGCGCTTCTTTGCCTCGGCCTCGATGTCGCTGCCTGGAATCACGTAATGGGTGACGTCTGCAATGTGAACGCCGACCTCAAAATGGCCGTTTTCTAGCTTGCGCAAGGAGAGCGCGTCGTCAAAATCCTTAGCATCTTCAGGATCAATCGTCAGCGTGGTGATGTCGCGAAAATCACGGCGCTTGGCAATTTCTTTTGCGTCGATCTCCCCCGAGATTTCTTCTGCCGAAGCCGCCACCTCCTCCGGGTAGCCATAAGGCAGGCCGAATTCCACCAAGATGGCGTGCATCTCCGCCTCGTTCAGGCCGGGTTCCCCGAAAATCTTCACGACTTCAGCGATGGGCGGGTCGTCAGAATGAGCCCAATCCACAAGCCTTACCGCAGCTTTCAAGCCGTCCTTGCCTCCGTTCAAATGCCGAGCGGGGATCAAAAAGTCGCGGTGGATATGCCGGTTGCCGGGGATCCCGAAAGCATAGTCCTTGACGCCTTGGAGCTTAACCACGTACAGGTCCTGTGCGCGCTTGACGATTTCGGAAACGTAGGCGTATTTCTTACGGCCCCGCGATTCGTAGCGCACCTCCACCGTGTCGCCCCAAAACGCCGTGCTCGTATGGCCCTTGCCAATGGTGATGTCATTTTCCTGCCCGGGAACCACGACGTAGCCCTTGCCGTGGCGCGTGATTTCAATTCGGCCGATGATGCCGCCTTTTCCACGCTTGCCGTCCGCATCTCGCTTGCGTTTTCTTGGGGGCAATTCCTCTGCACGACCTACAGGTTGGGTGTAGTTGCCCTTGTCTAAATCGTCGAGCAGCCCTTTTTTTGCGGCCACTTTCAACACCTCGGTAATCTCGCCGAAGGCGCGCGGCTCGTCCCAGTCGAGCAGCTTAGAAAGCTGGTTTGCATTGAATGCCTGGCCTGGCGTGGCCCCAAAGACGGCCATCACATCCTTCCAAAGAAGGGGGTTGAGTGTGTTGCGGTTCGGGCGCTTCTCGCGCTTGTTGCGACGACCGTGGCGGTCGTGGCGGTTGTCTTCTCGGCGGTCGTCTTCTCGACGGTCGTCTTGCCCTTCCTTGCGCCGCGCATCTCGCAATGAGACGCGCCGACCGCTAGGTGGCTGGTCTTTCCCTTTCATAATATGCGCGAAGAACGGGCTCTCCGACGCGAAACCACGCAATTCAAGCCGATATTTCGCCCCAGTACAGCATCCCCTCCCCTCCCGATGTCACAACAATGGTTTCCTGAAGATTGGTTGGATTATGAATTGATCGATGCCGGGCTCGGTTGGCGACTGGAGCGCTTTGGTGATCTGGTGCTGAGGCGCCCGGACATCACCGCCGAACAAGCGCCGGTGCTTTCTCAGCAGGAGTGGTATCGCACGGCCGATAGCGTGTTTCGCGAAAGCGACCGAACCCGGGGCGATTGGAGCCCTCCGCATGTCGCACCGAAGGACTGGCAAATCAGCTACCCGCTGCAGCTTGGTCCGAAGTCCAAAAGGCGGACGGTGCATTTGAACTTTTCTTTGGAACTCACGCGCTTCAAGCACGTGGGTGTGTTCCCGGAACAAGCGGCCAATTGGGCTTGGATCGCCGACAAAGTGCGGCCGGGAATGCGCGTTTTGAACTTGTTCGCCTACACCGGCGGGGCAAGTCTCGCGGCAAGTGCGGCGGGGGCGGATGTGACGCACGTGGACTCGGTTCGGCAGGTGGTCAGTTGGACGCGACGAAATATGGAGCTCAGCGGCCTCGAGGGGATTCGCTGGTGCGTAGAGGATGCCATGAAATTTGTCGCGCGTGAAAACCGCAGAGGCCGACAGTACGACATGATTATTATGGACCCCCCGGCCTTCGGCCTCGGACCCAAAGGTGAGCGATGGCGACTCGAGCAGCGCATAGCCGATCTCATTGACAGCACCGCCGCGCTGCTCGATGGCGGCGGGTACATCGTGATGAATACGTACGCCGGCTTTGCGCCAGATGTGCTGCACGGGATGTGGAAGTACGCGCTTCGCGAGGCCGAAATTGAGGCGGGCGAGCTCTGCTTGAAGGCCCGAACAGGCCGCATTGTCAGCACCGGTTCTCTCGTGCGATTGCACCTACCGAAATAGCAAACACCATTCGCGCAACAATCCGTAATTTCACGGCCCATGCGTTACGATCAAGCCCCGGCGTCCCTGTACGTGCACAACCGCAAGCAATTCACCTCAGCCATGGAGCGAGGGGGAATGGCCTTATTTGCAAGCAACGACATTTACCCCACCAGTGCCGACGGCACGCTGCCCTTCAAGCAGTCCACCAACATCCTGCACCTCAGCGGTGTAGATCAAGAAGAAACGGTGCTGCTGCTCTTTCCTGACGCCCACGCCGAGGGCGATCGTGAAATTCTCTTCGTAAAGGAGACCAATGCCCAGATTGCCGTTTGGGAAGGCGCTAAACTGACAAAAGAGCAGGCGCGAGACCAAACGGGCGTTCGGAGCATACAATGGCTTTCGATGTTTGAAAAAACGGTGCAGCGCTTGGTGACCGAATGCTCGAGCTGTTACCTCCACTCAAACGAACACACCCGCGCAAACGTAGAGACGGAAATGCGCGAAACACGGCTCAACAACTGGTTTACTGAAGCGTACCCTCATGTTCGCATCGAGCGCAGTGCGCCCATCATGCACCGTATTCGGAGCGTGAAAACGGCGCCCGAAATTGAGCTAATGCAGCGCGCCTGCGACATCACCAAAGCGGGCTTTGATCGTGTGTTGAAATTTGTCAAGCCCGGTGTCACGGAGTACGAGATTGAGGCGGAATTCCTGCACGAGTTTGTGCGCCGCGGCTCGCGCGGATTTGCCTACACGCCCATCATTGGTAGCGGCTACAACGCCTGCGTCTTGCATTACATTGAAAACAGCGAAGTCTGCAAGGATGGGGAGGTGATTCTGATGGATGTCGGTGCAGAGTATGCCAATTACGCCGCCGATATGACGCGCTGTGTGCCTGTAAATGGACGTTTTACGCCTCGGCAGCGGGAGATTTATGATGCGGTGCTCTCTGTTATGCGTGCGTCAATGGCCATGCTGCAGCCCGGCGTGAGTTTGCACGATTACCACAGCGGCGTGGGCGAGCTGATGACGGAGCAACTCCTGAAAGTGGGATTGATCGATCGCCACGACGTTGAAAAGCAAGACCCCGCTTGGCCTGCATACAAGAAGTACTTTATGCACGGCACCTCGCATTTTATCGGGCTGGACGTGCACGACTTCGGGCTTTGGCATGAACCCATCCAGGCGGGCCATGTTTTCACCGTCGAGCCCGGCATCTACATCCCTGAAGAAAATTTGGGCATACGCCTTGAGAACGACATCGTAATCCAGGAGAACGGCTTCCACGACTTGATGGGCGAGATTCCTCTCGAAGCAGAGGCTATTGAGGAGGCCATGAACACGGCTGCTGCTGAAGTCAAATGAGTATGTTGGGGCTAAAGCTCGAAACGGATCCGCGCTGGGCGCGGCTTGTCCAGGAGAACATCCCGGCACTGCTCACCGATCACGCCTGGTGCGAGCAAAAAGCCGCATCCAATGCGGTGAGTACGATTACCCGCTTCCCGGAGCATCTGGATTTAGTGAAGGCCTTAACGCGGATTGCCGTCGAGGAAATCGAACATTTCGGAATGGTCGTAGAAAAAATTGAGGCGCGCGGCTGGAAGCTCGGTTTTGAGGAGAAGGACCCCTACATCGGGGAATTGTCCAAATTCATCAAGCGGGGGGGCGACCGGCCTGCACAGCTTGTTGACCGACTGCTGCTTTCCGCCATGATTGAAGCCCGAAGTTGCGAGCGCTTCAAGATGCTATCTCAACGCCTTTCTGACGAAGACTTGCGCGTTTTTTACCACGACCTGATGGTCAGCGAGGCCGAGCATTACACAACGTTCTTAGGGCTCGCTCGCAAGTATGCCGGCCGCATCGATGTCGAAGCCCGTTGGGCTGAGTTTCTTGCTTTTGAAAGTCAAATCATCCAATCCTATGGGAAAAATGAAGCAGTCCACGGTTGAGCACAAGCCGCTCACATTCATTTCATTTATATATCTGGTAGCGGCGGTGCTCACTGTATTGCTGCTGTCCCAATGCACTTTCAGTAGTACCAGCCACGGATCGGGCAGCCCTTTGAAGCTCGATGCGTTCCTTGTTGAGCTCGCCGAGCAGCCCGCAGGATCGTACACCGCTCAACTCACTACGCACTATTTCGCTACCGATGAGCGCGACACATCGGAGGCCTACGTCCAATGGGTGCCCGCTGTGGGCGACTCGGGTTGGGCAGCAATCGGCTATTACAGGGTGGCAGACAGCCTTAGAACCTTGAGCCAGCACGTGCTCGACACGGTCAGCACCAGTGTGCGCGACAGTAGTTTCGAGCGCAGCACCGTCGGATCGGAGCGCATCTCGGGCTATTGGCCTGGCAAACTCTGCCCGCCATTCCTCGGCGATACGGCGTGGTTCGGCAGCGCTTTTGACGGTGATGCGGACATTGTTTGGTATCACACGGCCACTCGATCTGACACCACTTGGACGTTTGATATTACGGCCCACGCCGACACCTCAAATCCCGATGCCAGCCCGGAAGACATCCTGCGCTACCACATTGATTACGACGCAACTTCTGCGCGGCTAATTCATTTCGACTTTGAGTTCTTCGAGTCGTCTATTGCGTACGGCTACCTGCTCGATGTGACATTTGACTGGACCGATGAATCGGCGGATGAGGTGGCGGATAAGGTTCTGAATTGGGCCCCAGACTCCGCGTTTTCTGAAACCTTCCCCGAGCAAGAAGTGGAGCGGAACGAGGCCGAGCAAGAAGTGTATTGGGAGGAGCAGAGAGCGAAATACACGGCGGGTTTACCGGTTGTAGGTGAGATGGCGCCGGAGCTCGCAGGGATCGACCTTCAAGGTGACTCGACGCGGCTCACGGACTATCTCGGGGAGCTGGTCTTTCTCGATTTCTGGTACATTGGTTGCGGGCCGTGCATGCAGGCGCTGCCGCATCTGCAAGAGGCCGGAGAAAAATACGCCGACCGCGGCTTTCGCGTAGTCGGATCTAATGCGCACCAATCGCCCGAAGTGCTCACCAGTTACTTTGAAAAACGCGGATTGGACCTTGAGCAGATCATCACGGACGGACGGCCCGAGGACTACAACATACGCATACACCCCACTTGGTATTTGATCGGGCGTGATGGCGCCGTTCTCGAAACGGGCCTAGGCTATGGCGAAGGCTCCGACGCTCAGCTCGATTCCCTTATTCAAGTCCACCTTTGACCCACACCATGGAAAACGCACAAGCCCCTAAACCCGTCGGCCTGTACCCGTTGACTCGCAAAGTTGGAGGCCTCCTCTTCTTGAGCGGCGTCGGCCCGAGAATTCCCGGAAGCGGCGCCCACGACGAGGGCATCCCCGGTCTCAAGCAGGACCACAACGGCAATTTCACCGCCTTCGACTTCGACGCTCAAGCCCGCGGCGTGCTGGCCAATGTGCGCGCCATTCTCGAGCAAAACGATGCGCGCTGGGAGGATTTAGTCGACATCACCGTGTACCTGACCGATATGAAGCGCGACTTCGGTGCCTTCAATCGCATCTACAAAGAACACTTTGAAAATGTGCCCGCCGAGCTGCGCCCCTGTCGAACGACAGTAGAGGTCGGCGCTTTGCCGACGCCCATAGCCATTGAGCTAAAGTGTGTGGCGAGCCTAGCCAACTGATCTGCAGCTGACCCGAATCAACGCAGCTGAATTCCCTCTCGATTAACTTTGCAAATTCTGTAAACCGTATCACATGTCTGAAACTCGCAAATTCAAGTCGTCTGTCCTCGAGAAACTCGACCTGCTCGGCAAGAAATACGAGGCCATGGGCCAGAATCTCGACAGCTATCTCGAGGGCTTGTTGCATGCCGATTACCTCACGTATTGGGACTACATCAACCTGGATACGCTTCTGAGTTTGCAGCAACCCAAAACGTCCTTTCCTGACGAAGGGGTCTTCATCATCTACCACCAAATCACGGAGTTATACTTCAAATTGGCCCTCCATGAATTGAGCCAGCTGCACGAAATTGAATCGCCGAGCGGCAAACAGATGCTGCAATGTGTCACGCGTGTGAACCGCTATTTCAAGACTCTAACGGACAGCTTTGACGTCATGGTCGACGGGATGGAGCGAGACCAATTCCTCAAGTTCCGCATGTCTTTGTTGCCTTCGAGTGGTTTCCAAAGCGGCCAATACCGCTTCATCGAGGTGGCCTGTACGAGCTTCGATCGTTTGATGCACGCCGATAAGCGTGAAGAGAGCAAGGGTTATGCTCGCAGCGATATAGCGGGGATGTACGACGAGATGTATTGGCGCCGAGGCGCTGTGGAGTTGGCCTCAGGCAAATCCACCTTGACACTGCTTCAGTTTGAAGACAAGTACCAGGAGCAAATCGTCGAACTGGCCGAAGAGCGCCACTCCACAAACCTCAACACGCTAATTGAAGGTCTGCCCAAGGGCGAGCGCAGCCCGGAACTTATCGCAGCTCTGCGCATGCTCGACGCCCAAATCAACATCAACTGGCCGCTGTCGCATTACCGCAGCGCGGTGAAATATCTGCAGCGCAACCCTGAGGACATCGCAGCCACAGGGGGGACCAACTGGCAGAAGTACCTGCCGCCTCGTTTTCAAAAGTGCATCTTCTTCCCCTCGCTTTGGAGCAAAGAGGAACAGGACGAATGGGGCAAAGCTTGGGTGAACGAGCAGCTGGCATTGTAAACAATTGCCGGGCGATAATGTCTGCCGGAATCGTGCGTTCCCTTTGAGAGCCCACACGAAATTCGAAGCTTGAAATCGTCGACAACTCATACTGCTTTCGCGCTATTGTCGGGCGCCGCTTTGCTGATTCTCACGTCTTGTGAATCCCGTGAAGTAAGTGATCATGTCGATTTGGCTCAGGCACACCCCACGCTTGCTCCCACCTCCACGGAGCATCAACTTGCCATTCGATTCAAACTCAACGACATCATTGAGCAGCACGACACCCTGCGCATTGAGAGCGGGAAACTCAAATCCGGGCAAACCCTCTCGCATCTGCTCTCGCCTCACGGCGTGTCCAACCAAATGCTACACACCCTAGGGGTCGACGGGAAGGCGGTCTACAACGCAGGGAAAATGCGGGTCGGTAATATGTGGTGGCTGTTCAAATCCGCGGCCGGCCTTCCGCTTCGCTTGGTGTACGGCCGAAATACGCGCGACTTCGTGGTGTATGACGTGGTCGAGGGCACAGTAAAACTGGGTCAATTGCCTGTGGAAACTCGAGAGTCCCGTGCTCAAGGCGTCATCACCCAGAGCCTTTCGCAGGACTTTGAAAAGGCCGGTCTCCCCGTCGCCTTGTCAGTCGCTATGGCGGGCGTCTATGCCTGGACCGTCGATTTCAGCCGCGTCCAAGTCGGCGATCGATACCGCGTCATTTACACCCAAGACTACGTGTCTGGCAAGGCCTACGATTTGCCAAAAATCATTGCAGCGGAATTCACCCACCGCAACCGTGCACTTCCGGCCTACCGCTACAATCAAGGCGATGGTTTCGACTACTTCGATGACCAAGGAGCAAGCTTGCGCAAGGCTTTCTTGAAGGCGCCTGTCGAGTTCAGCCGCATATCGAGCCACTACAACAAGAGGCGACTTCACCCGGTGCTCAACCGGATCAAGCCCCACTTAGGAACAGACTATGCTGCGGCGCATGGCACCCCCATATTGGCCGTAGGAGACGGGGTCGTTTCAAAGGCGTCCTATACCAAAGGCAATGGGAAATACGTGAAGATTCGCCACAACGATACCTACGAGACCCAATACCTCCATATGAGCAAGCGCGCCGTAAAAAAGGGGCAGCGCGTAAAACAAGGCGAAACCATCGGCTACGTCGGCAGCACTGGCCTGGCCACCGGACCTCACGTCTGCTTCCGTTTTTGGAAAAATGGCACTCAAGTCAACCACCTTAAGGAGGACTTCCCGCCATCTGAGCCCATCCTGCCCGCACATCTCGAAGCCTTCAAAGCGCGCGCTGCTGATCTCCGTATAGCGCTCGATGCTATTGCACCATAATTCCCTGGCGTCGCGATCAATTCTTCGCTATTTCCGCGAGAAATGCAACGCCCAAAGGGTCTGCGAGGGGGCCTGTGCCTGTGCGCTCCGGATGCCATTGAACGCCGACAACAAACGGAAGTGCCACGGTGTCAGCCCAGCGGATGCCCTCGATGAGACCGTCCTGAGATAGGGCCCAAGCATCCCACCCTTGCGCCAAGCGGTCGATGCCTTGGTGGTGATGGCTGATGACGGGCGAGCTATCGCCCGCCTTGAAGGGAACGCCCCCTGGAAAGATGTTGCGCGTGATTTCAACAACGTGAAGGGTGTCTCGAGTGCGTCCCGGTTGCCCTCCGCGATGGCTCGTAAATCCCGCGTCTGGCAGGTGGGGGTGCAACGAGCCGCCCGTGTGAACATTCAAATATTGGAGCCCCCGACATACGCCCAAGCACGGCGTGGCGTGGGCCCATACAAAGTTGGTGAGTTGGGACTCCACGTGGTCGCGTTCCACGTCAATCCGGCCGCAGCGGACCGTATCTGCAGCCTGGTCGTATCGCCCTGGATGAATGTCCTCGCCACCGGTCAACACCACCCCGTCGGCTCGGAGCAACACCTGCTCCAGGGCAGCTGAGTCCAATCCGAGGGCCTCCACAAAAATCAACGGTGCGTCAGCAAGGCGCGTCAACCAATCACGGTAACTCCTGCTTGTATAAAACTTGGACAGCACAAGCGTCGAAGGACGCTCGCCGTCCATGCCCTTTGCGGCTTGCTCCGAAGCTGTTTGATCTGCGCTGTCGCCGCTGCCCGGCGCCGCGCAGCCGGCTGCCAGCCCAACCACCACCACAAGGGCGGCAATCACCGCGTAAAACTCCCCAACTTTAACTGCACGGCTACGCATCATGCAAACACTTCGGGCCGCATTTGCGGGAATAACAAGACCTCTTGTATGGAGGTCTGGCCGGTGAGCATCATCACGAGGCGATCGATACCAATCCCCACACCGCTGGTGGGTGGCATGCCGTATTCGAGCGCGCGCAAAAAATCTTGGTCGATGAACATCGCTTCGTCATCGCCGCGCTGCATCAGCGCAAGTTGCGCCTCGAAGCGCTCGCGTTGGTCGATTGGGTCGTTGAGCTCGCTGTAGGCGTTGGCGATTTCGGTGCCGGCAATGAACAGTTCAAAGCGCTCGGTGTAGCCCGGTTTGTCACGGTGCGACTTGCACAAAGGCGACATTTCGACGGGATAATCCATAATGAAGGTCGGCTGGATGTAGTGCCGTTCGCAGTGCTCGCCGAAAAGTTCATCGATGAGTTTGCCCTTGCCCATCGAGTCGTCTATTTCCATGCCCAATCCTTTGCAGGCCGTTCGGAGTTCGTCCTCGTCGAGGCCGTCGATGTCGACGTTGGTGTGTTCCCGTATGGCGTCGCGCATCGTGACCCGAGCGTAGGGCGGTTTAAAATTGATCATCTCCCCTGCCAATTCCGCTTCGGTCTTCCCGTGAACCGCTTTGCAGGCGCTGGCCAGTAAATTCTCCATTTCGACCATCATCCAGAGGTAGTCCTTGTAAGCCACATAAAGTTCCAAGACCGTGAACTCTGGGTTGTGCGTGCGGTCCATGCCCTCGTTGCGGAAATTGCGCGAGAACTCATAGACGCCCTCGAAGCCACCGACAATGAGGCGTTTGAGATACAGCTCGTTTGCAATGCGCAAGTACAGTTGGCTGTCCAATGCGTTGTGGTGTGTAATGAACGGTTGGGCTGCTGCCCCACCAGGAATGGGTTGCAAAACTGGGGTGTCCACTTCGAGCCAACCCTTGGCGTTGAAGTTGTCACGCATCGCTTGAATAACGCGCGAGCGCGCCTCAAAGGTCTTGCGCACATCGGGGTTCACCACCAGGTCAACGTAGCGCATGCGGTAGCGAAGCTCGGGGTCAGTGAAGGCGTCGTGCACTACGCCGTCGTCATCAGTTTTTGGCGAGGGGAGCGGTCGAATCGCCTTCGAAAGCACGGTCAGCTTGCTCACGCGGACGCTCGGCTCACCCGTCTTGGTTCGGAATGTCTCCCCCTCGACCCCAATAAAGTCTCCCCTGTCGAGCAACTTCTTGAACACCATATTGTAGAGCGACTTGTCTTCGCCCTCGCAGATCTCGTCTCGACTGACGTACAATTGGAATGCCCCCGAGCTGTCTTGCAACGAGGCAAACGATGCCTTGCCCATAATGCGCCGCGTCATCAAACGCCCAGCCAACGTGACCTTCATCCCCTCCTCAAAGCGGTCGGCCAATCCTACAGCGCTGTGTGTCGCTATAAACTCGGCCGCCGGATAGGGGTCGATACCGAGTTGCCGCATCTGCGCGAGGGACTCGATGCGGAGACGCTCCTGTTCTGATCGTTGCATAGGACAAAACTAATTGTCGGCGGCTTGCCGTGCGTGCGGTATTTTCGCGGCCTATTCCTTTCTTATGCAACAACTCGTCAACACGTTTCCCGATCAGCTCGATGCGGCCTATTCAAATCTCGCACAGCAGCCCCTAACTTCTGCACCGCTCGCGCCCTCAGGACAACCCTGGCATCAGGTTCTGGTGCTTGGTATGGGCGGAAGCGGCATCAGTGGGGCCGTGGCCGCCGACATGCTTCGCGGTTCAGCGCCTGTGCCGATCCTAACCTGCTCGGATTATGACATACCTGCGTGGGTTGGGCCTTCGACGGCCGTCATTGCCTGTTCTTACTCGGGCAACACGGAGGAAACACTAGCCGCTGTTGAAAAGTGCAGCGCCCTTGGAGCCCGCATGGCCTGTGTCACAGGAGGCGGTCAACTTCTCGAACGTGCAACAGCGTCCGGTTGGGCCTGCGTGAAAATTCCCGCCGGCCATCCGCCGCGCTCCCAGTTCGGGCACGCTTTTTCCGCCTTGCTCCACCATCTCACGGCGCTCGGCGCCATTGCCCAACAAACTGCACCTCTGACAGACCAGCTGCCGACCATCGCTGCCCAACTTCGCAACTCCGCAGAAGAAATCTCTACGGACGCAGCGGCTCTCGCCGCTGCCATTAACGGCCGCAGTATTCTTCTATACGGTGCCACTTCTCAAGCCGCTGTTCTCACGCGCTGGCGTCAGCAACTCAATGAGAACTCCAAACTTCTCGCCTGCCACCACGTCTTTCCTGAAATGAACCACAACGAACTCGTCGGCTGGGAGAGCGGCAGCTCCAGTCACGCCGTCGTCCTGCTCGAAAGTTCAGATGACCACCCCCGTACACGCGCACGTATGGCGCTTTGCTCACCCCTTTTCGAGCGCACCGGAGCCAGCGTTCACGTCGTCCAACTGATTGGTGACACGCCGCTTTCGCGTTTGATGTACGGCGTTCACTTTGGTGATCAATTGTCTGTGAAATTGGCCTCGCTTGCCGGCGTTGATCCCGTCGACATTCGCCTCATTGACTTCCTCAAAGGTGAACTCGCCGAGCTCGATTAACCCCAACAAGGCGGCCCAACCGACCCGACGACCTGTCGTGCACTTCCGCGACCTCGGGCGCATGGATTACAAAGCGGCTTGGGACCTCCAAGAAGAGGTGTTCAAGGCGTCCGTCGACTTAAAGATTGCACGCCGACGGGCCGGGCTCACCGAACTCGAAAGCAACCAGCAACGGCCTGAACTTCCGCTGCCCGAAAGCCATTTGTTCTTTGTTGAGCACCCCCACGTGCTGACTTTGGGAAAGAGCGGAAATGCCAGCCATTTGGTGGCCAGTCCTGAAAGACTCGAGCAGCTCGGTGTACAGTACTACCCCATCAATCGGGGCGGCGACATCACTTACCACGGCCCAGGCCAACTTGTAGGTTACCCGCTGCTCGATCTTGACCAGTTCTTTACCGACATTGGGCGTTACCTACGCACGCTGGAGGAGGCCATCATCTTGACGTGCGCCGACTGGGGTGTAACGGCAGGTCGCATTGATGGGCTAACTGGCGTGTGGGTCGATCCCGAATCCGGAATGCAGGCTCGGAAAATTTGCGCGCTTGGGGTCAAATGCAGCCGGTGGGTGACCATGCACGGTTTTGCGTTCAATCTCACCACCGACCTTGACTTCTTCAAGCTCATCGTCCCTTGCGGCATACAGGGGCGAGGCGTCACAAACCTTACGCTCGAATCATCACAAACTGTGGACGTCAAAGAAGTAAAATCCAGGCTGCTGCACCATTTTGCAAGTCTGTTTGAATGTCAGTGGGCACAGCAACCTATAAAGACACCCGCCCCATGAATCGCTACTCCCGCACCCTCCTCGCTATAATTGCACTGGGCATTTTAGCCTATGCCGCCTCTCTTCTTACCGGCAATGAACATGTGTGGCGAGGTCTTCGCCAATCTTGGATGCGTGGCGCACAGAACGCTCAAGTCGATGACCTGAAGTTCCAGAAGACTGTCACCGTTGCTGCAAAAAACCCTCAGCCCTGGCCCAAACACAGCCGCTATGGTGATGTCGCTTTAACGGCCGAACAGGTGGATTCGACCCAGGCCTTGCAGACAGTCAGCATTGCGTTGATCCACCGCGACTCGCTGCTGTTTGAATGGGGCAACCCCAATATTGACAATGCGGCCCAGATGGAATGCAACTCGTTTTCGGCCGCTAAAACATTCACCGCGCTGGCCATCGGAGCAGCAGAAGACCGCGGGCTTCTCTCCACCAAAGATCGAGTTGCAAAACACTTGCCTCGATTCGCAAGCGGCATGAATGGGAAGCTCACCATCGAAGAGGTCTTACAGATGCGAACTAACATTCCGTTCGGCGAAGATTATATGGACCCGTTCGGATTCATGGCAAAGTGCTATTACGGCCATGATGTCCGGTCTCTGTTGCCACAATATGAGGTTGAGGGGAAGCCCGGATTCCCGTGGAAATATCAGGGCGGAAACACGCTATTACTGGGGGAGATACTCTATAAAGTGACTGGAATGAGCATTTCTGAGTGGTTTTCAGAGACGATTTGGACGCCTTCTGGGGCAACAAAAGACGCGAAATGGGGGGTCGATGATAAAAACTTTGAAAGAAATTTCGCCGCTTTTTATACGACTTCTGTCGAATTCGCCAAGCTTGGAAATATGGCGCTAAATCTCGGGCGTGTCGGAGACGTTCGAGTGCTCTCAGAACGGTTCCTCCATCGACTGCAGACGCCGGTTGGCCCGCTGGAAGACGGCACGGATATCCAGCACTACGGATACCAGACTTGGCTTGGAAACCACCGCGAACACTCGTTTTTTGCCTTCGTAGGGCTGCACGGACAGTACATCATTTGCGTGCCCGATCTCGACTTGGTCTACGTGCGTACGGGCTTCAAACAAACGCAAGAAAAGCTCCGTGAAATTGATGTAGACGTGTACAGATCCATCGATATTGCCATGGCGATGACGGGGCAAATTTGAGCCGGATTGCCCCCTGATGAACGTTCACAAAACGTCTACAAAAAATTTGTGGACGCGTATAAAATGTCGAAAACTAACGACTAATGCGTATATTTGAGATGTTAGCTTGGCCCAGGCCCCAAACCTGTCGCTATCCTAACAGAACCAAATTGTCAGCCAAATGAACGCTCAACTCGACGCTATTATAGTCGATGATGAAGCACCTGCTCGGGAGGTCCTTCAAAGTCAAATTGCTCGCCACTGTCCATTTATTCGAATCATAGACGAAGCTCCCAATGCTCGCATTGGGTATGACGCCATCGTAAAGGGTCGGCCTCACGTCGTCTTTGTCGACATCCATATGCCCTTTGAGACCGGTTTGGATTTAGTCGACCGGTTTGAAAACCGCGACTTTTACGTTGTGTTCTACACCACGTATCAGGATTACGCGATTGATGCCATTCGTCGCCAAGCGTTTGATTACCTGCTTAAGCCTGTAGATATTGACGACCTAAAGGCTTGCGCTGACCGCATCCAATCCCACTACCAAGTGAAGATGCTTGAGAACGGCGACTACCACCGCAAACTCGAAATCTCCACCAGCGGCCAGCGCCATTTTATTCGCCACTCTGAAATTCTTCATATCGAAGCCTCAGGAAGCTACGCCTGCATTTACAAGACCGATGGCACGCGTCTGATGGTTTCAAAAAACTTGAAGTTCGTCGAGAACCTGATTGACAACCCCAAGTTTGTTCGGGTGCACAACAGCCAGCTCGTCCATCTGAACAAGATCAAGCAGTGCAATTACCGCGCAAACGCTTTGACCTTGGTTGGTGGCAAGGAAATAAAGCTTGCCGTGCGCAAGAAAGAATCCTTGCGCCGACGCATGGCCGAGTTCGACCTGTCCCAAGAAGACGGCACAGAGACCATCGAATAGTACCTTTGCCGCATGACGGCAAGCTCCTCGCAAAACCAGAGCACACGCAAAGACATTCGGACCCTTGACCGCAATCAGTTGGTCGAGGCAATGGAAGCTCTGGGACAGCCCGCATTTCGTGCGAAGCAAATAGAGTCCTGGATTTGGGACAGGGGCACCGCTTCTTTCGAACACATGACAAACCTTGGTGCGGCCTTGCAAAAGCAGCTTACCGAACAGTTCGAGTTGTCGTGCGTGGCGATTGGCGAAACGCAAGTCAGCCGTGACGGCACAGTAAAAATTGGGTTCGAGTTGGCCCCTGGCCAAACGGTTGAAGGTGTGTTAATCCCCACCTCCAAGAGAATGACCGCCTGTATTTCGTCACAAGTTGGCTGCTCTTTATCGTGCGCTTTTTGTGCTACAGGCCGCTTGAAGCTGCTTAAGAACTTAACGGCTGGAGAAATCGTAGATCAAGTTCGTCATATCGCTGGATTGGCTCGAGAAGATCACGGAAAGGGCCTGTCGAACATCGTGTATATGGGTATGGGCGAACCGCTTTTGAATTACCGCAACGTGATGGATTCGATAGACCGCATCACAGGGACGCCCGGTTTGGGGATGAGCCCGAGTCGGATCACCGTCAGCACGGCTGGCATTGCGAAGATGATTCGTCGCATGGGTGATGACCAAACCCGTGTAAACCTCGCGCTATCGTTGCATGCCGCAACGGACGAGAAGCGCAACGAAATCATGGCGATCAACGAGACCAACGATCTAGCCAGTCTTCGCGACGCCATTCAACATTTCTACACTAAAACTGGCACACGCCCAACCTTTGAATATGTCCTGTTGCGCGACTTCAATGATCGTATGGAGGATGCCCAGGCGCTCGCTCGTTTTGCCCGCTGCGTTCCGTGCAAGATCAACCTCATCGAATACAACCCCATCGACGACGGCAAGTACCAGCGCAGTCACCGTGACAACACGGAGGACTTTCAGCACTTCCTCGAAGATGAGTTCAACATGATTGTCAATGTTCGGCGCTCCCGCGGGGAGGACATCGATGCGGCCTGCGGACAGCTCGCGGGCAAATCTTGATTAGTCCAGCTTGAGCACCGCCAAGAAAGCGGCCTGTGGAACCTCAACGTTGCCCACTTGGCGCATGCGTTTCTTGCCCTTCTTCTGCTTCTCCAAGAGCTTCCGCTTTCGCGTAATGTCGCCGCCATAGCACTTGGCCGTCACGTCCTTGCGCACTTGCTTGACGGTTTCGCGCGCAATAATCTTCGCGCCTATCGCCGCCTGAATAGCAATCATAAACTGTTGGCGCGGGATCAGCTCTTTAAGCTTGGCGCAAATTTTCTTGCCCAGCTCATAGGCGTTGCTTCGATGCACCAGCGCGGACAATGCGTCAACTTGGTCGCCGTTGATGAGAATGTCGAGCTTGACAAGATGGCTTTCTTGGTATCCGTCGGGGAAATAATCAAACGAAGCATACCCTCTGGAAACGGACTTGAGCTTGTCATAAAAGTCAAACACAATCTCCCCCAGTGGCATAGAAAACGTGAGTTCCACCCGGTCTGAAGTGAGGTAAACCTGGTTCTGCAACTGCCCGCGCTTGCCAATACAAAGGTTCATCACGGAGCCCACGTATTCCCCCTTGGTAATGACCTGCGCCTTAATGAAAGGCTCCTCCACGCGGCCAATTTTAGAGGGGTTTGGCAGCTCACTGGGGTTATTGATGACCGTCTTTTCGCCCTTTTTTGAAAAGCAGTGGTAGGACACGTTCGGGACGGTTGTAATGACGATCATGTCAAACTCCCGTTCGAGCCGTTCCTGAATGATCTCCATGTGAAGCATCCCTAGAAATCCACAGCGAAACCCGAAGCCTAGGGCCGCTGAACTTTCGGGCTCGAAGACAAGCGAAGCGTCGTTCAATTGGAGCTTTTCCATCGAGAATCTCAACTCCTCATAGTCCTCCGTGTCAACCGGATAAATGCCAGCAAAGACCATGGGTTTGACGTCCTCAAAACCCTTCACAGCTGCATCGCAGGGGTTTTCCTCCAAAGTCAACGTGTCGCCCACCTTGACGTCTTTTGCGTTCTTGATGCCCGAAATAATGTAGCCCACCGTGCCCGCGCCCATCTGCTCGCAAGGCAGCAAGTCCAGGCCGAGTGCGCCAATTTCATCCGCGTTGTAGGTCTTGCCTGTATTGAAGAACCGGACCCGGTCGCCCTTGTTCAAGGTGCCGTTTAAAATGCGGTAATAGGCGATGATGCCTCGAAATGAGTTAAACACCGAGTCAAATATCATGGCCTGAAGTGGGGCTGCTGGGTCCCCCTTGGGCTGCGGCACGCGATCGATGATGGCTTCAAGGATGGCGTCCACGCCCATGCCTGTTTTGCCCGAAGCGGGCAAAATGTCCTCGATGTCACAGCCGATCAGGTCGATGATTTGATCACTGACCTCCTCCGGGTCAGCCGACTGGAGGTCCATCTTGTTGAGCACCGGCACAATTTCAAGGTCGTGCTCAATGGCAAGGTACAGGTTCGATATGGTCTGCGCCTCGATGCCTTGGGTGGCGTCTACAATGAGCAACGCGCCCTCACAGGCCGCAATCGAACGTGACACTTCATAGGAAAAGTCCACGTGCCCCGGAGTGTCGATCAAGTTCAAAACGTACTTCTGCCCCTTGTGGGTGTGCCGCATTTGAATCGCGTGGCTCTTAATCGTGATTCCGCGCTCGCGTTCAAGGTCCATGTCGTCGAGCGTTTGCTCTTGCAGTTGACGGTCGCTAATTGTTCCCGTGGTTTGAAGCAAACGGTCCGCCAAGGTGCTCTTGCCGTGGTCGATATGCGCAATGATGCAGAAGTTCCGGATGTGCTTCATAGAAAAGGCTCGATTCTGCGAAAATACGCGCCGATGAGCCAATTGATACCCCCTCATTTATCAAGCATTTCCCTATCAACGCATACATAAGTATCTTGCGGCCCCTTTGCAAGGCAACCGGTCATGAAAACCTCTTCATTTTTAGTTTCGATATTGCTCGCTTTAGTAATTAGCTCGAGCTCTTTCTACGCCCAAGAATTCATCGAAACTACACCGCCAGAAATTGCTCGAATCTTCAGTAAATATGGTGGGTTTGATCAAGCCGTACTAATGATGAGCCGCGAAGAATGGGACGTGTACCGCGGCTGGGATGGCTTCGACGATCAGGCCACGCGCGACGTGGTTAAAAAGTTCAAGAACACACCCGAACGCATCGCCAAACGTGCCCAGCGGAAGCAACAGCGCATGACTTCGACGAGCGCGTGTCAATGTTGGATTGAGCCCACATCGGATTACACCCTCATTGGGACGGATGATTGGCATTACACGGGGGGAGCAGGGGCGGACGTGGACGCCTCATTGGGGCCCTTGGCTTTGCCGTTTGACTTCGACTTTTACGGTGCCATGCACGACAGCTTCTTTATCAATTCGAAAGGGTCGGTGTCATTTGGGGAGTACGTCATCGACTGGACACCTGAGGAGTTCCCCGGCGCGGAGTATGAACAAATAGCCGGGTTTTGGGCGGATGCTGATTACCGGGCCACCGGAGAAATTTATTACAACATCACGCCGGACGCGGTGTACGTCAATTTCATCGACGTGGGCTACTACAACCTGCATGACGACCGCACGGTCACTTATCAAATCATTTTCACATCAAACAGCTCAGGCACTTTTGACGAGGGCAACGCGCAGCTTTGTTATCTCGATATGGGGTGGTGTCACGGTGACGTTGGGGGCTCAAGCGGATGCTGCGGCCCAACGCCAGCCAATGCGGGTGCTGACAGCCATTACACCACCGGAAACAACATTCAGTTCGGCCGCTTCAACGCCGTCGACGAAAGCTACAACGGCCCTTACGGTGACGGCCCCGGACAGCAAGATGGCGTGTATTGGCTTAGCGACAAGGTCTTCACGTTTTCAATGCAAGGCCTCAGTCCAAACGTCGCGCCAATCCCCACTTTTGACCCCAGTTGCGAGCAGGACATCGTGCTGTGCCAGAATGATTCAATCGATTTGAGCATGGGGTTTTTACCCCCCGAAGACGGACAGACCATCACTATCGAGGTCGATGATTTTCCCGGCTTGGTCAACAACGGCACATACATTCAAAACGGCATGACGTACTTGGATGCCTATATGCTAGGGTCAATGGACAACTTGGGAACGGCTACCATTTCCATCACAGCCACAGATGACGGGGTACCGGCCGGTGTTACCGTAATCGAGTTTAATGTGGAGGTGGTCGATGAGGTGCTTCCCGAACTGACGGTAGACGGTGAATTCAGTATTTGTTCCGGGCAGGAGACAACGATCACGTGCAACGACGATTTTGACGATTACGCTTGGTCCCTTGGGTGCTATGGCACGCCTGAATGCACCTACAATTATGGCGGCACCTTTTCAGTAGTGGCTTCCCTGGATATAGGGTGCTCGGCCGAGACGGAGTTCACCGTCAACCAGAGTTTGTACTTCTTGCCTTGCGTGGATGTGATTCCCAGCCCGATTTGCGGTGATGACACGGCTTACGCCGTGATTTGTGACGATGAGGAATTCACCGACTTCCAGTGGGACGCAGACTGGAATGGGGCCGGCGGTGAAATCGTCGTGCCGGGCACCGACTCTGTGGGTGTCATACCAGGCTCCTATCGCCTTTTGGTGACCAATGCGATCGGTTGCCAAGGCCAGCGCGTTTTCAACGTCGAGCAGGTCGAGCAAATTATCCCCGACATCACCCTTCCATCGGTTTGCGACAGCCTATATCCTGTCACCTTTGACGGCGCATTCCAGACGCCTGATGCTGGGCCGCTGTTGATTTATTTGGTGGCCGCCGAAGTGGACGGCTGGGGCGGTGAGAGCTATTTGGAAGTTGTCATTAATGGAGAGGTTGAGCACGTCTTGTCCTCGTTCGAGGTTTTCGTGGATTACACCGACATCGAGATTGAATACGGCGACCTTATTGAAATCAACTTCATAACCACTTCTGGAGCATCTGTGGAGGATTTTTCCGTCACTGTTTTCAACTGCAGTACAGGCAACGAGACGGAGATTAACGACTTGCCGGCCGAAGGCGGTGTCATCTTCTCGGCAGAAGCAGACTGCATCGTGGAGCCCGTGGGGGGGTCTTGGAGTATAGCCCAGGGATCCGGCTGGTTCAGCAACCAGGACGAGTTCAACACCACCTTCACGCCTACTGACGGGTTCGGTATTTACGAGCTGTGCTTTACAGATGACAACTGCGGCTACTCGGAGTGTTTTGAAATGGAGGTGAGCACTACGCCCATCGCCGCTTTGCTGCCGGACACTATTCTGCAGCTTTGCGACGGCGACGATGTGAACCTCCAAATCGATACGATGTATCAGGGTTCTTTAACAGGCATTGAGTGGCCGGGAGCCTCGGATGTAAGCGGCCTATTCGCCACCTACGGGCCCACCCAAGAAGGCACACACAACTACGTCGCAGAAATCAGCAATGCCTGCGGCTCGGTTGAAATGCCCTTCTCCATCGAAGTGGGCAACACCCCGCAGCCCGAACTTGAAGATGTTATCGTCTGTGAAGAGGGTGTTGAGGTCTTGCTTGACCCCGGCTCTATGGCCGAGGACGTGGATATTGTCTGGACCCACGATGGGGAAGAGGTTGGTGAGGACGATTTGACTTGGACCACCGCCGAAAGTGGATTGTGGTGCATCGAGGCCTCGACCTGGTGTGGCACTGTGGTGGCTTGTTCTGAGATTGAAATTTTCACCCCCATTGCCAATATGCTCGATGAATACTCCATCGAGTGCGTCGGGGAAATTGCTTTCATCGCAGCCAATGTGCCCGACGATTGGACGGTGACCTGGCCTGACGGATCCGTCGGCTTGCTTTACGAGTCAACCGACCATGAAGAGTGGGTTACTGCTGTGTTTGTCGACCCGCTAGGCTGCATTGAGGAAAGCGACAGCACCTATGTGTGGATTGGTGATCCGGTGGTTATTCCCGGCGAGCCCGACCCCTTCTACGAGGGCGTCAAGCGTTTGTGCCCCGAGATCATGTACACCTTCGAAATCAACTCGCTGAATGCAGTGGAGTGGTCCTGGTCTATTGATTGCAATAGCAATGTGACTTTCTTGGAGGAGGACGCCACGTCCTTCACCACGGCTCAGTTGCCCGAAGACTGCTGGTACGAGGATGCCGTCTTGACTGGCACGGCCTACAACCCGTGCACACCACAAGGTTTGAGCTACGATTGGCACGTGGGGGTGGAGAATTGTGACATCATCATCCCTAACATCTTCACGCCGGGCAATGCTTCTGCCGGCTACAACGACACGTTCGAAATAAGCGGTTTGCTCGCTTGGGGCTCCGGTGAGGTGCGAATTTTCAATCGCTGGGGTCAGTTGATTTTTGAGGACTTGACCTACGAAAACGACTGGCTCGCAGCCGGCGTAGGTGAGGGTGTCTTCTACTACACCTTGAGACTGCCGAACGGTCGCGACTTCACGGGTTACGTGCATATCAAGCGCGAGTAAACCGGATCAGGTGGCCAAGGGGAGGGCGAAATATGCATGTTCAGAATGCGGCACCGTATGCGCGCAATGGGTTGGTCAGTGCCCCGGTTGCAAGGCTTGGAACACAGTTGAAGAGGAGCAAATTATTGCCCACCCGCGCATCAGTCGCAAGGGCGGTTCCGACGCTTCAGGCGTGGCGCTGGTCGCAAGAAAAGCCGAGGTGCGCCCCCTCATCGAATACGTTGAAACATCTATAGAACGCCTGCCCACGGGTGAAGAGGAGTTTGACCGCGTACTCGGTGGTGGACTGGTGCCTGGCGCAGTGGTGCTGCTGGGCGGTGAGCCGGGGATTGGGAAGTCCACCCTCGCCATGCAAACGGCCATGCGGGCCCAAGGAAAAATTCTGTACGTCACAGGCGAGGAAAGCCCGGAGCAAGTGCGGTTGCGTGCGGATCGTTTGGGCGAGCTCGAATCTCGCCTACTCATCTTGCCTGAAACGTCCATAGATGCGATTGTGGAAGCGGTCCAGGTGGAACAGCCTCAACTGTTGATTGTGGACTCGGTGCAAACCCTGCACTCTTCACGTGTAGAAAGCGCCCCAGGAAGCGTGGCGCAGGTGCGTGAGTCCACCGCTGAATTATTGCTCGCTGCCAAGCCCATGCAGTTGCCTGTATTGCTCATCGGTCACATCACCAAGGACGGTGCATTGGCGGGACCTAAAGTGCTCGAGCACATGGTGGATGTGGTGCTCACTTTCGAAGGCGACAGGCACCACGCCTTCCGTATTTTGCGGGCATCAAAGAACCGTTTCGGGTCTACCAACGAGGCCGGAATTTTCGAAATGCAACAGCAGGGGCTCCTGCCCGTGGCCAATCCCTCAGACGTATTACTTGGAAACGGTGTGAGCGGAGAAAATGGGGGCGCAAGTGGAACAGCACTGGCCGTTGCCATTGAGGGTGCTCGGCCTATTATGGTTGAGGTTCAGGCCTTGGTAAGCACCGCTGTGTACGGCACGCCCCAGCGCTCAGTAACGGGGTACGAGCTGCGGCGCTTGCACATGTTGCTCGCTGTTTTAGAGAAGCGCTGCGGCTTCAAAATCGGCGCCTCAGACGTCTTTTTAAACATCGCAGGTGGCCTTAAAATTGGCGACCCTGCATTGGACCTTTCCATTGTGGCTGCTGCATTGGGCTCAAGCTTGGATATGGCGGTTGCGCCCAAAACGGCCTTTGCTGGAGAAGTCGGTCTCACCGGTGAAGTTCGGCCCGTTTCAAGGCTCGAACAACGCGCCCGAGAGGCTGCCCGGATGGGCATTGAGCGCTTCGTTGTCTCTGGCTTAGGGCGCTCGAAAATTGCCCTTCCTAAAGGGCTCAAACTCATTGAGGTGTCCCGCGTTTCTGATCTGCAGCGCGTGATTTTTTAAGCTTCTCGCGCGCTTTTATTGACGGCTTGTCCAGGC
The DNA here is from genome assembly GCA_029242765.1 of Flavobacteriales bacterium. Classification (GTDB taxonomy): domain Bacteria; phylum Bacteroidota; class Bacteroidia; order Flavobacteriales_D; family Sanyastnellaceae; genus UBA8752. The sequence goes on from JAQWTJ010000092.1 coordinate 36,491, forward strand.
CGCCCACCACCACCACAAACTCCCCTTTGGGTTTGCGCTCTTTCCAGCTCTTTGCCAATGACCCTGCCGTTCCTCGCGTGGTTTCCTCAAACATCTTGCTGATTTCCCGACTCACGCTCACCGGCCGGTCCTCTCCACAACTCTCAGCGAGCTCCTGCAAGAGCTTTTGAATGCGGTGGGGGGACTCGTACAATACGGTCGTTCGTGGCTCCTTAGCAATGGCGGCAAGTCGTGTCATGCGGCCCTTTTTGTGCGGCAAGAACCCCTCGTAGACGAATCGATCGCAGGGTAAGCCAGAGATGACCAAGGCTGGTACAAATGCCGTGGGTCCGGGCAAGCATTGGACCTCAATCCCGGATTCAACGCATGCTCGGACCAGCAAATAGCCCGGGTCGCTGATGCCAGGTGTCCCGGCGTCGCTGCACAAACACGCCGTGGCGCCCGCCTGGAGCTCTTCTATCACGCCCTCCACGGCAAGGTGCTCGTTGCGCATGTGAAAGGCGCGCAAGCGCGCTTCAATTTCGTAATGCCTTAGCAATGCGCCGGTGGTGCGCGTGTCTTCTGCCAATACAAAATCCACGCTGCGCAACACATCCAGGGCGCGTTGAGTGATATCAGCGCGATTCCCAATCGGCGTGGGCACCACCATCAATCCCCACTTTTCTGCGGCATTCTTTGCCAGCATTTCCGTCATAGATAGCGGCGCTGAATCATCTCCATGAACCTTGCAATGGGCTGTTCCTCCCTGTCCCAGTCCTCAAACCCGGCCACGTGTTGGGTCAGCCAAGCCTCAGCCACTTCAACACTGCCAGCGCTGTCCAGGGCGTCCAGGGCTTTTGAAAATGCCGAGGCATCGTCATGAAAAAGCGCTTGAATGAACTCATACTTCTCGGCGATGCCGAAAGCCAATCGCAAATCCGCCACGGGGCGCTGCTCCAGGGTGGCCACCAATGTGGGCTCGGCTGGGGTCTCGGCGGCCGGTGCCGCGTCAAAAAGCGACGACTGGCTTTGCTGTTGCGGAGTGGGGTCGGGCTCAACAACAGGATCGAGATCGATCGCAATGTCTGCTCGCACTGGTCCGTCAAGTCGGTCTTTTGCCACCGCCTCGATGGCGTCAATGAGCGAGGTTTGATAGGCGGCGCCAATGCGGAAGGTTGGATGAGGCTCCTTTGACAGTCCGCCGGCATCAGAAGTGGCGTCCCGCTCGGCGTGGATGAACTCGCGTGTCTTGTAGCGCAAAATAAGAAGGCGGTTACTCAGCGCTCGAGCGTCGTGCACCAAGGGGTCGAGTGCATCAGGTGCCAATTTTCCAGCCCGAAGCTGCACAAGTCCCGATTGGATGTCGTCCACAAGTTGTTCTAGGTTTTTGAATCTTGGCATGGTCTGGTGTTAGTGTGGGACGGTGAAGGAGAGCACAACGGTGTGGCCACCGCCGATGACACCGGCAAGCGGGCCGGCGTTCACCTCGTATGCGTACCGGGCGATGAGCTGATTATGGACGCGTGTTCCTAGGCCCAAGGTCACCCCGCCTGTGTTGCGATAACCCAACGTGCCCCAAACGCGCGCCTTGTAAACGGCCTCGACTTGAGCATTGATGTCTGGCGGAGCCGGGCGCAGATGTGTGAGTTGTATGGCCGGTTTGAAGGCCCAGTTCTCACGTTCAAACTTACAGCCCACTAGGGCTGTGAAGTGGTCCTCAAGTTTCGCAACGCCCGAACTGGGGTCCGAAAACCGCAGCGTGTTGCCAAGCAGTTGATGAAGCGTTGCTCCTCCGAAAAGCACACCGCCCTCAATCCAAATACTGGCCAGGGCGTCGGGTAGAACCATGGCTTGTGATGCCGATGATAGGGCGGGGTCACCCGCTTGTTCTAGGGTGATCCGGCTTCCGTCAAGGGTGTATTGAATCAGGCCCACACTCAACCCAAAGGCCACTCTCACCTGCTCATTCCAGTCCACACGATAGGCCATCGCGCCGTGCAAGCTCCCGCGCCGCGTCGGCCCCACTACGTCAGAGGTGGCGCGCAAGCCCCAGGCCAGCGGCTTTTCCTTGATCGGCGCCGTGATCGATAGCGAGGTGGTGCGCGGCGCATCGGCGATGCGCGACCATTGGCTGTGGTTCCACATTGTAGCGCGGAGAACCGTGTCCAAGCCCGCCACCGCTGGGTGGGCGGCAAAAGGATGGGCAAGCGGCAATCCAGACACAGGCAACTGCTGAGCAGTTGCTGAAACCCCTACATACAGGGTGAGAACCAGGGCGGTGAAGAGTTGGGCTAATGCTCTCATCGCATAATTGTTAAAGTGCCCGTTTGCTCAATCTCAGCAAAAGATTCGATGGCACGAAACAGGTAGAAATACGTGCCCACAGGAAGTGGAACCCCCGCCAATTTACCATCCCAGCCTTGAGTCGGGTTGGATAATTCCGTCAACACCGCACCCCAACGGTTGAAGATGATGACTTCCAGCGACGGGTAGGCCTCAGCCCCGTCAATGTGCCAAATATCATTCCAGCCGTCGCCATTGGGTGTGAAGCCGCTGGGCGCGCCAAGAGTCGGAATCAGGTGCACTAGCACCGTGTCATGCGCCGTACAACCTTCGGTAGAAGTCACGGTGAGGGTGAGCTCGAGGTCTGCGGTCAAGGGCGACAGGAGTGGCGTCGCTTGGCTTGGGTCTTCCAAGGCGTCTGCGGGTGTCCACCACCACGTTTGCCCCTCGGGGATGGGCGATGTGGGAAGGCCGACAATCGCCTGGCCTCCAAGCGAAAGCTGAAGGTCCGGACCGGCCAGAGCGATCGGATTTACCCATCCAATGACCTGCACCGTTTGGCTCTTTATGCACGCCTGTTGAGTTGCTGTGACCGTCCACAATGAGGTGTCTTGTGTGAGGGTTTCGGGGAGGACTTGTGTGACCGTTTCAAAGGAGCTGGCCGGTGCGCTGTTGATGGTCCAGGCCACCGAGGCCGCGCCTTGCACTTGCGCTTCTAGGGTGAGTTCAGTCCCTTGGCAAAGGGCGGTGTCTGCGATGGTTTCGAGGGTGACATCGCCTGTGGAAAATATCTGAAGCTGGTCTATGGTCTGCTGGCAGCCTGCGGCGTCCGTGGCGGTCAGCATGTAAGTCCCCTCGCTCATGCCACTCAGGCTTGAGCTGTCGGAAAGGAAGAGGCCATCAAGCGTCCAAAAAAAGCTGTAGTCGGGCGTGCCGCCTGTGGCAGACACATCGATAAAGCCGTCCGCATCACCTGTGCATGAAGGTCGCTGCAGGGAGTCAATAACGATTTGCACTGCAGCCGGTGCTGCCACTTCAACCGTCAACGAAACTTCACAGCCCGCCTCATCGGTCGCCGTGACCACGTGGCTTCCAGCACCCAGTTGAGTGAAGGTGCTTGGTGCTTGGAAAAGGGCATCAGGGTTGTCGATGTCATAGCTCACGGCGCCTTCTGCACCACTGGATTCGAGTTGGATTTCCCCATCGGCGGAGTCGGCGCATGTCGCGTCCTGGCTTGTGGATTGCAGGGCCAGGTTGCTTGCGGGCAAAACGGTGATTGTGTCACGAAATACACAACCCAATTCATCCATGATGGCGTACGGGTAGTCGCCCGGTTGCAGCTGCTCAAGCACCGTTGAGTCCGCAGCACCCTCGACAATGAGTAAGAGTTCCCCCACGGCACCCTCCGGGCTAATCCAGGCGACACCAAGATCTTGACCCTGACAATCAGGGTGAAGCACGGTAGTGGAGGCTGTAAGCTGGCTTAAAGCGGTCAATTCGAAGGCGGTATCAATCGCGCAGCCTTGCGGTGAGGTGATGCTGATTGAGTATGCGCCTTGCGGGCCGCTGTATGCAAAGGACACCGCGCCAACAAACGCCGAGTCTTGAGGGGCGAGGCCGGGCACCGTCCATGTTGCCGTGGCTGGGGGGGCTGGGTTCAATGTGTCGGAGGGCGCTGGGGTGTAGGTCCACGCAAGCAAAGCGCTGTCCTCAGCGCATAAGACCGGCAAGAGGCTAAGTTGGAAGTCTGCCGGTTGGGCATCTGCAAGCGTGATGGCTGTGTCGCCTGTACATCCCGCCCCGTCAGTGAAACTGACCTGATAACTCCCGGCTAACAGATTGAGCCAGTTGTACGGTGGCGTCGCTGGCGTGCCGTTGAATGTGAGATCAATGGGCTCCGTACCTCCTTCTATTGTCAAAGCCAATTCACCGCTGCTATCGCCGGGACAAATCGGGGCGGACGGGACAACACTCAAAAGGAAGGGGTCCGGACCGCTGACAGTGACCAAGCCTTCAAAGATGCAGCCCGCGGCATCGGTGAGGGTGTAGTTGTGGGCGCCGGGCACAAGTGCGTTTTGTGTGGTTTGATTCACTGTTGAATCTGGAATGCCGGTGTTTGTGCTCCACTGCACCATATAATCCGGGGTTCCACCCACCGGTGTGAGCGCGACGCCGCCGGTGGGAGAGGCCGGACAAATGGCCGCCCACGTGCTGTCCAATGCCATTAGTGGTGCAGGGTCCAGAAGGGTTTGAAGCGTTGTCGTCAGGCATCCTCGCGCATCGATGGCGGTGGCGGTATACGCCCCCCAAGGCAGTGAGTCATAGATTGCCGTCAAGGGCGGTGGCGGACCGGGCGGGCCGGTTGGCGAGAGCGGGCCGGCAGGTCCATCTACCGTCAGATCTATCGGCGCTGTGCCGCCTACGACGGTGGCAAGCAATGATCCGTTCGACTCCCCGGCGCAAGCAGGGTGGGTCGGATCAAGTGAGATGTTCAGGCTCGCAACAAGCCCCACGGTCACAACCGAATCGGCCAAACAGCCCGCCGCGTCCATCATTTCAATGGCGTAAGCGCCTGGGGAAAGCCCTGTCGTGTCGGGTGAACTCCACAATCCTCCAGCGCCCGCTCCCGACCAGGTGAACGGCGCAGTGCCGCCCTCCCATGTGATGGCAATCCCCCCCGGAGAGGTCACGCAGGCTGAATCGGTCACGGTTACGTTCCACGTAAAGGGGTCCGGTGCTGTGATCAATGCTTCAGCCGATGCGGTGCAGCCTGAGTTGTCGGTGAGCACGGCAGCATAAACCCCCGCTTGCAAACCAGTCCACTGCGCCGTGCTGTCGGTGGCCGATGGGTCAGTCAATCCATCAAGAGTGAGCGTGTAAGCCGGGTGCCCCCCTTCTGCTTGGAGCGTGACGGAGCCCAATACGATGCCGTCGCAAGATTCCGGTGTTGGGTTCACGGTCAGCTGTAGAGCATCTGCTGCATCAACCCAAATGGTGTCTGGGGTGAGGGTGCAACCCGCATCGTCTTCGAGGGTGACGATGTAATTACCGGGCGCCAAATTTTCGCGCACCAGCGCCGGGGCGGGCAAAGCGGGGGCGTCGGCCCATGTCGCGCTGTAAGACGGGGTGCCGCCCTCGGGGGTGAGGGTGATGGAGCCGTCAGACAAGCCAAAACAAGAAATCCCGGTCACATCAATGGTTGCACTAAGCGGGGCGGGCGCCGTTAGGGCGAAAGATGTGTCAAACGAACACCCGGAAACGTCGGTGAGGTTGTAGATGTAGTCGCCCGCAGGCAAATCCGGCCAAGTGAAGGAGTCGGGCGGGTCAGCGGGAATTGGGGTGGGGTCAGATGCGGTTGAAAGTGTTGAGATATAAGGGGGACTTCCGCCTGCAGGGGCGGCGGTCAATGCGGCGGTGGAGCCGGCACAAAGAGGCGGCGCGATATTGAAGCTTGCCGTAAGAGGGGGGAGGGTGCCGATGGTAAGCTCCGCTGTAATGGCGCAACCAACGGCATCCGTGCAGAGGCCGAAATAAGTGGCCGGAGGCAGGTCGCTTACGGATGCTGTTTCCCAAACCGTGATGCCGTCGGTCCAGCTCACGGTATGGCCTGGGGTTCCACCTGAGGGCGTGGCAAGAATAGCGCCGTCGGCACCTTGGCAGCTGACGTCAAGGGCGACAGCATTGAAAAGAAGTGGGTCAACAGGCTCCAGGGTGAAGGCCTCGGTGTAGGTGCAGCCGGCGGTATCTACAACAGTGATGGTGTAGTTGCCGGCGGGTAAATTGTTGTGATCGGGGCCGACGGCGGGGCCCGTGGGGCCGTTCAAAGCGTAGTTCCATGGGGGCGTGCCTCCCGTGGCAATGGCCGAAACAAAGCCGGTGAGTTCGCCCGCGCAAAGCGGAGCCTCGTATGTGAGATCGAGTGAGAGGGGGGCCGGGTCCAAGAGAACGGCTATCGTGTCCAGTGTGCACCCCGCTTGGTCGAGAAGCTGAACCGGATAAGTGCCACCGGGTAGGCCGGTGAGGTTGAAGCCGGTTGTCGGCCCTGAAGGGAGGGTCCAGGTGATGCTGATGTCGCCCGTTCCACCGGAAGGCGTGGCGAAAATGGAGCCGTCGGCGAGACCGTTGCAGGATGGAAGGTTAAGCTCAAAGTTGACCACTAAGGGGGGCGGGGCGCTGAGCTCGATGCCGCCGTTCCAATTGCATCCGTTGTTGTCGCTTAGGGCGATACTGTAAAATCCCTGCGGGAGGTTCTGGAGGGCGAGGCCTGAAAGCGTGCCGCCTGAGGGAAGGGTCCACTGAGCGGTGTAGTCGGGGGTGCCGCCCGAGGGGGCGGCCGCAACGGTGCCAGTGGATTCCCCCGGGCAGGTTGGCGGTATAGCAAGAAGTTCTGCAGAAAGCGGGGCCGGCGATTCCACGGTAGCCGTTGCGCTGCCCTGGCAACCGAGGGCGTCGAGGGCTGTGACGGTGTACGTCCCTGCTGGAAGGTCCGCGTGTCCGGCACCCGATCCGCTCCAAGAGAAGGGCCCAGACCAATTGTAGTCGATGGGATCCTGGCCCGCCGCCGTCGCCGAAATGCTGCCGTTCAAGTCACCCCAGCAGACAATATCGGTGGCCGTCGCCGTGACCTCCAATGGGGGCGCTACAGCAATCGTTGTCGAGGCATAGGCCGTGCAGCCGCCCGCGTCGGTGGCTGTCACCCCGTAAGATCCAGGGGGCAAACCCGTGAGATCATCCGAAGTGGGGCCGTGATCCCAAATAAACGTGTACGGCCCCCCGGAGCCGCCCGACGCCGAAGCGGAAGCCGCCGCGTCATTGAGGCCCTCACAGGTTTGAGGTGCAACGGAAATGGCGGCTGTCGGAATTGGAATCTGAAGAAATACTTGGGAGGCGGTGGCGCAGCCCAAATCATCCACAACACCTACTGCGGTCACCCCTTCACACAAGCCCGATGCTGCGTCCGAAGACTCGAGCGGGTCGTGAGCCCAGCTGTAGGTATAGGGCGCGGTGCCGCCAATGGCCTGCACGGTGGCTGTGCCACTGCACGGCTCATCGCATGTGGGCGGAGTGGAGGCGATTTGAAATATAGAAATTGGCGGCGGCTCGGCCACAAAAACGAAGTCTGGAACAAAGCAGCCTGGCACAAACACGCTGTAGGTGCCCGGGCCCATGCCGCTGAGTACCGCACCGTACAGGGTGTCCAGGCCCGTGACCCAAAAAACCTGAGCCGAGTCCGCACCCAAGGGCACGCTGACCGAGAGAATCGCATCGTCCGCGCCCGAACAGCTGACCCCTTGAACCTCGGTGGCGGTTGGGGGGCATTGCCCTTGCAGTGTTGACGGGCTCATCAACAGCCCAATCGCACACAGAGGCCCCGCAAACGCTCGAAGCATCGAGCTGGGAACGGAGCGAGCGGGGCGGGGTGTCATGGCGTGTTTACGTGATATATATACGTCTACGAAGGATTATCGGTGGAGGTTTCGGGGAGGCGTGTGTGATTTATCATTGAAAAGCAGCGCAGGGCACGTGGTGACGAGGGCGAGAAGAGCAGGCTTTGATGCCGATGACTAGTTCGTGGGTGGAAGGGCCGCCCATTTTCAAAGGGGATATATTCCAATCATAGGCGTATCCAACGGTTATATAGTCAAACACATCAACTGAAAACAGGCCCATCAGCGCGCTGCCGCTGCGGTATCCCAAACCGGCTTGAAATTGGTCTCGGAAGTCAAACATGCCGACCAAATCGATGGAGGGAACTGAGCCCCCGGTGTACTTAACCATCGCCGAGGGGCGAAATTCAACACTTTCGTTCATTTCCATCATCGTACCGCCGTACAGCCCAATATGCTGTTGGATCGCCGTTTCAAGTCCCCAATTCGTAACCTTCGACCCCGTCAAGTGTTGGACACTCAAGCCGTAGAAAGTGTATTTATTGTTGATGTGAACACCGATATCGACCGTTGGAAACAGGACTTGTGAGGAATTCAATTGAATCGCCGGGTCGTTGCCCGCCTGCAAATCAGGCATGACCAATTCCCCCAGTGCCAAACGATACTGGGCGAAGCCCGCGGCTGCACCCACACCTATGCGCCACTTGCGATTGAGCTGCATGTTGAGGGAGTACGCCACGTTGACACTCGTGAAGCTGTACGGGCCCGCCTCATCCTCGACCACCCGCGCACCGATACCGTGAATGTTGTGGTCGTCGTCGTACAGCACGCCGTTGATGTTGGCAAAAGAAGTGGTGGGGGCGCCCTCTAGGCCCACCCACATTTGCCGGTAGCCGGCCTTCAATTCCAAGCATTCACCGATGCCTGCCACGGCTGGGTTTTCTTGGAAGTAATTGAAAATCCAATTCGAGCGAACCGGCATTTGCTGTGCATTGGCTGTGGTGATTGAACAGGCCGCAATAGTCGCAATAGTGAGGAAAAACGGGAGGGTGGAGAGAATTTTCATCGGATGATGGCGACGTATCCTACCTCTTGAGGTAGGTTGAGCTGACTGTCGTTGAGCTCGATGGAGTAGTAGTAGGTTCCTGTGGGCAAGTCCCCCGTGTTGCTGCGGCCGTCCCAAGCAGAGATGTAGCCGATGGACCGCCAGACGATTTGGCCCCAGCGATCGTAAATACGGACGCGAACCTGATCAAATGCGGCAATGCCGCCGATGGTCCATAGGTCATTGATGCCGTCGCCGTTGGGTGTGAAGCTGTTCGGAACTTCAATGGGCGAGCCCACCGTAAGGGTCACCGCGTCGGAGACCTGGCAATCACCAATCACGCCGTCAACAATATAGCTGATGGTGTGCTCAGGTGTGGAAATTGGGGTCGCTGAGGTCGGCTGGTCCAAGTAAAAAGCAGGCGACCACACGTAACCAAAGACCGGGTCGCCGCCCGTGGCTTCGAGTTGAACCGAGGCACCGGGCACCAAATTCGTGTTACAACAAGCGTCAATAACAACCCCCTCCCCTGTCAGCTCGACGACCATCGCGCAAAGTGTGTCCAGCGGGTTGTGGCGCGTGCCGATGATAAGGTGGTATTCCGTGTCGTGTTCCAGTATTTCAGTTTGCAAGGCCAAATCAGCCACTCCGCTCACACAGGGGCTCACCGAAATGATGGTCGCCGGGTCGCACGGGTCACCGCCGCCGGCTTTAACAACGACCGCGGCAATGGAGTCCGGGCCGGCCATACCTGGGCAGTTAATCTGCGAAATGAGCAGCCGCGCAACGCCGGGGTTCTCGAAATTGCTGTTCGATCGAAAGCGCATAACGTGCAAATGGGTGACGTCAATGCAGTCAAAAACGAGACCCTGGGTCACTGTGATAAAAGCTGTTTCCGGCGCCTGTGGGCAAAGCAGTGTCGGGTTGCTACAGTCCTGTGCTTTGGCTGTGAAGGCGCCGAGCGCAAGCAAAAAGGTTGCGCCGAGCATACGAAGCTTCGGCGGCGTGAAGGTGGGCGTGGCATTCATAATCGTGACTCGAAGTAAAGTGAGGGCGCCGAGCGTCCGAGTCATGCCCGCGCGCATTGTCAACAACGGCAGGTGGGGTTTGCGCGTTGTGCTGCAGCCCTCGAATATGGCTCACACTGCCGCTCAGGCAAATTCGACCAAGACCGCGCCTTTCTCAACGGATTCTCCGGCCTCCACGTGCACCGCCGACACCTTTACATCGCCTTGAGCCGCCAATACGTTCTCCATTTTCATCGCCTCTAGAACAATGAGTGCTTCCCCTGATGCCAATTCATCCCCTGCCTTCACCCGGATTTCCAAGACCTTGCCCGGCATGGGTGCACACAAATTTTTCTCTGCCTCATCAACTGAATCAGCGATGCCCATTCGCTCCATAAGCTGCTCGCGTAAACCGTACTTTTTCAACTCGCCGCTGCTCCCGTTCACCCGCAAATCGAAGCGGCCAGAAGGCTCTTGGTGCACTTCAATTCTGTGATTCTTTGTCCCAATCCGAACCCACCAAACGCCCTGTGCGTCGCAGTGGAGCGTTGCAGCTTCTGACGCCTTGACAGCATTGCCCTGGGGGTCGAGGAATTCGGCCATGAAGCAAAGGTAACTTGCACGCCCATGGCCGGGCTTTATTTCCACATCCCCTTTTGCGTTCAGGCTTGCAATTATTGTGACTTTCACTTTTCCACCCGCCTAAAAAACAGGTCGGCGGTGGTCGACGCCATGCTTCTTGAAATCGATCAGGCACGAAACACCTGGGAGGGCGACACCTTTGAAACGCTCTACTTTGGGGGTGGAACCCCCAGCGTTTTAAGCGATGCTGATCTCCATCGACTTGCCGATGCGGCGCAGAGCCTGGGGCATTGGTCGATGCAAGAGTGGACCCTAGAGGCCAACCCTGAAGACCTTTCCGTAGATCGGCTCCAATCACTTCGCTCCCTAGGTGTTACACGCCTGAGCATCGGGGTACAAAGCACAGACGACCGCGTTTTGAGGTGGATGAACCGCGCCCACAGCGCTGCACAGGCCCAGCGAGCTGTTCTTGACGCGGCCGATGCGGGTTTTGAGCACATCAGTGTCGACCTCATTTACGGCGTCCCACTGGGGGACTCCCGTGAGATGCTGGACGGTTTTGAACGCGATTTAGACGCCGTGCTGCATATGCCAATCGACCACTTGAGCAGTTACATCTTAACGGCTGAGCCGCGAACAGTTTACGGCCACAGCATCGCCAAAGGCCTTCAAGTTGAGGTGCCCGGTGAGGATGTCGCGCAGCAGTACGCTCTGCTCTGTTCGACTACGGCTCAGGCCGGTTACACGCATTACGAAACGTCAAACTTTGCCCTGAACAAGGGCTCGGAAGGGGTCCACAACAGCCGGTATTGGGCGGGCTCGCCGTACTTGGGTGTCGGGCCGGGGGCGCACAGTTTCAGGAGGGGTGAACGCTGGTGGAACCTGTCAAACAACCCTCAGTATGTTCGAAAAATGATGGCGGGAGAGCCTATTAGTGAGCATGAGGCACTCAGCGATAGCGACCGCTTCAACGAATCCGTCATGACCGGCTTGCGAACTTTACGTGGGGTGGACAGCGCTCAACTTTTAAGGGAAACGGGGGTTGAATTGGCCTTGCAGCCCGCTCTGAAGAACTACCACGACAAAGGGTGGATTGTTGCAGAAAACGGCATCTACCGCCTTCGGCCCGAGCATTGGCTCATCGGAGATGGCGTGGCCGCCGACTTATTCGTTGTCGACGCCTAATCAATGCGTCGCCCATGACGGTCGCTACAAGCACCGCTACACCCGCGTAAAACCCCCCGTTCATCTGCTCGTTTTCACCAAAAATTAACAGCGCCAGAATGATGGCGTACACGGGCTCAAGGGTGGTTGCAATGGCGAGTGTAAAGGGCGATAAAACCTTCACCACTTGAACGGCCACCACGAAGGCCAGGGCTGTGGCCACCACGCCTAAGAGAATGAGCCAAATCCAGTCGGCCGGGTTGGGGATTTGAAATGATCCTGTAGACAGCGCTATCAATCCAATGGCGACAAAGGCCACGCTCAACTCGAGACGAGAAATATTGAGCGCGTCTTGCCGTTTCACCCAGCGAGCGTTCAACACGGAAAAAGTGGCCGCAAGAACCGAGGCTATCAGCGCCCAAAAAATCCCCGCACCGCTGCCCGGGGAGACGTCAAAAATCAGCAGCAGCGCCGCGATCGCCACCGCTCCCAAAGCCAACTCCCGCAAATCTGGCCAACGCCTGTTCAGTGCCGGCTCAATCACCGCGACAAACAACGGAACGGTCGATAACGTCGCCAAGGCGACCGATACATTTGAAACCTTAATTGCATGAAAAAATGCAGCCCAGTGCAGCGCCACCAAGACGCCGGTCGCGCCCACGCGCCATCGGTCAGCGCCAGAAATTAGCTTCAACTTTCGGCTAAGCAACAGCCACACTGAAAGCGCGGCGGCCCCTATGGCACAACGCCAAAATACCAGCGGCACAGCAGGCAACGTGATCAACTTCCCCAACACCCCGGTGAAGCCAAACACCACCACCGTGAGGTGAAGCGCCCACGTTGAGCGGCGCTCAGTCCAGCTCATAAATGGAGCACCTTGATCAAACCGGTTCCGCCTTGTTCGTCACGCCACATCAGAGAAATCGAGCCTCGCGGCCAATCTGAGACGTCAAGCTGGGTCCGGCCAGCACTCACGGTGCCGCGCCAAATCAATCGCCCGTTCACATCAAACGCCGACAAGTCGAGCCCCGGTTGATGGGTCGAAATTTGCAGCCAGCCCGTTGTGGGGTTGGGATACACTTCGAGCGAAATAACGGGGCTTGCAGCGGTCAGCTCCCCTACTCCATCGGTCGTTGTGTCGCCTTGGATGTAGACCTCGACCGAGGATTGGTCTGAGCAAATTCCATCGAGAGAAAAGGCCGTTAGCGTGATGATGTACGTGCTGTCGCCGTCGTACACGTGAGACGGATTCTCTTCGTCCGAAGTCGTTCCATCGCCCAGCACCCAATAATAACCACCAGCGCCAGCGCTCGTGTTCGTGAATTCTAGGGGGCCAATAACAGAGTCCCAAGGCGTCGTAACATCAAAATCAGCGTCTACCGGCGTCGAGAGGTCCTCGAGGCTGCGAGGTAGAATTGTGTAGTCCTCAATCCACGGTGTCTGCTCATCGCGTTGGCCTCCAATGCCGGTGACCCCGAACACGCCATAGGGCGCCGGGGAACCGAACAGGTCGGTGTCCGCGTCAATCACCATCAAGAACGTGTCGATTCCGGTGGTGATTTGCACGTCAAAAAGTGGGGTCGCATTGGTCCATTGCGAGGCGTCCACAAGCTCGGCGCATTTCAGGCGCACCAAGCGGCTTTCCGAGTACTCGTCAAGCGTATTGACCAGCTCGGGGTCGTACAGAGCCTCCCCCTCTGTGGAGAGGATCAAGGTGTCAACTAAAATTTGAGCCGTGCCCATAAATTGAGCTATTGAGCCCCGAATTCGGATGCTGTCGCCCTCCGCCACGAGGTAATTAAAATTATCGACGGCGCTGAAAACTTGAATGCCTGCCGTAGGGTCAATGATCGTGAATTGCAGGCCTGAGGGGTAGGTGTTGAACCCATGAATTACTCCTCGTAATTCGCACGGAACCAACAAGCTATCCAGCCCTCCCAAAATATTGACACCCCGCACATCAGCGATCGGATAATGTGGGTAGCCCAGGTCACTCGGCGCAATCTGAATCGTCACCGTATCGAGCCACACCACAGCCGGTCCAAAACCTTGGGCTGGGCTTTCCACCACCGTGAGAAGAAGTTGGAATTCCTCCAAGCCCTCGGGCTCAAAGTCGTCTACTATGTTCACCGAAAGCGGGGCATCGGCCAGCGCACCGTCAGGGAAGCTCAGGGTCAGTGGAAATAGCGTCCCAAAGTCCTCAACCGCTGTGGCCGTGCCGCCGGGGAGCACTTCAACCGTAGCTGAAACTGCATGAATGGGAAGCACGATAGGCACGTTGAGCCCCACAACATCGCCCTCAAAGGCCAACACCGACTCCACCGGAAATCCAATTTCGGGCGTTTGCCCGCTGTCCAGTCCGCAAACGGTCGCCTCGTGGTCGCCGAAATACGTGAAGGTGTTTTCCGGGAACGTGGCCCATTGCGTTACGTTCACGGCCCAATCATCACTGCCCGATGTAACGTCGCTGTTGCGCTTCATTGAGTGGTGCAGCATGGTCACGTCGTTGACCGGCCAGCCGTCACTACCGGGGTCTTCGCCATAATTGCCCAATGCGTCGACAATCGTGCCATTGCGCTTAAGTAACGTCACGTCGTTTCCGTTGTACAATGTCACATCGTCGAACACATCGGCCAGAGAACTCAATGCTACGGTCGCGCCGCCATTTACAATGGTGAACACTTCGCTCGGCTGTAGGGTTCCGCTGAGCTGCAGGGTGTGGTTGGCCGTGGACGAGCCGTTGTTATACGTTTCCACGAGGTACTCCCCGAGGTCAGCCGCTTGAGAAACACTCGGATTGTAGATCTCCAGTCCTTTGTTGAAAGAGCTGCCATCAACATACTCGCTAAAGAACAAGTCGGTGCAGAGGCCGGTGGGGTCGCAGTCAGAAATGGCCACGTTCAGGTGGTTCGCTGAGATCGAAGCGCAGCTGTCCGAGCTAGCGCTCAATACAGGTTGGCCCGCGGACAAGGTCGCCGCAAGGGCGTCGCCCAAAAAGCTGAGCGCATACACGTCATAGTCGCCTGCGCCGAGCGGCTGAAAATCGTATTCTGGCGTCGATGTGGTGTCGATTATGGATCCATCTTCCGACGTGATCATATACAGGCGTTGAGCTTGCGGGCTCTCGGTGGTGTAGCCAAAATCGACGTGGGTGTTGGGAAAGCCCAAGCAACCTATCGTCGAATTTGCACCTGACGCTGTATAAATCCAGCCGCCGTCGCAGCTCGGTGGCAGGCAGTATATGCGGTTGATTTCGACCGATTGAACTGAGAATGCCAAGCAGCCCTCTGCAGAAATACTGTCCATGTGCTGCCCCATAATGATGGAGGTGGGGTCAAGGTCGCCTTCATAGCTAATGCCCCAGGCCCAGCAAGGCCCTTGAGGTGACCCGGCGAAGTCATAGCCTGGCATTGTCACCACGTCAATGACGTTGCCTTGGGCGTCGGCAATGACGATGCCGTAGTTGCTCTCAATGGCCGATGTGGTCACTTCGAAAGGGAGGTAGCCGCCCGGTAAATCCACGCAAACCTCTGCCGTACTCAAGCCGCCTTGGGCGACAACCCATCCCCCATCGCAGGTCAACACATTGCTTTCGCCCGGCGTGGGCTGTTGGAGCATCATCGACTCAGAGTCAAAGGCGGTCCCGCCATCGGGCACGCGCGCCCAAGCCAGGGCCCCGCCTAAGGCGATGCCCAACTCCCACTCATTGAGCTGGGGCTGATCCGGCGTCAAGGCGGCGATAAGCTGCGGATCGGTCTGGTCGTTCGTGCCGTAAACCACTGCATCCACGAGGTTGTCTTCCGTAACATTGTCCAATGACGTGCCGTAGGGCCAGTCTTCCGACGATCCGATCAAAAGCGCCACGGCATCTCCCCCGTCACGCAAAACACCCGGCTCAAATGTGATGTTAACTCCGTCTACATCGGGGTTGCCAATGACAAAAAAACCTGTCGCACTGGTGGTCTGGCCCGTAAGGTCGAAGGCCTCGTACGCTATGTCTGTGCTGCCTTTAAAAAATACGAGGGTGTAACTGTCAAGCGACATTTCAGGTGCGCCGTGCAGCTCTACAAACTCGAGCGAGTCGGGCACACTGTTTGAGTCGCAATCCACCTCATTGATGCGGAGGTCTTGTGAAAAGGCGGCCGCAGGCAACATTATAAGAGAGGCCAGAGCGAGGGAGGCGGTGAGGCGGTGCGTCATTTTTAAGTGGTCAGAGGTGAATAGGTGTTTCAGCGGTCGGTCGACGAAATTACACTTTCCACACCACCCCACTCGTATGCAAGCATATTTTACAAAACTCTGCCGCCGAGCCGGCGTATCTTTACTCGTCTCTTTACTTGTTCCTGTTTATTTATGCACCCCACTTCAAGCCCGCTTCAAAACAGTTCGTTGAGCGTGCGTTTGCGCGCCTTTGTTCGGAAGTATTACCGCAACCAGATGTTGCGGGGGGTACTGCTGTTGCTGGGAGTGTGGCCGGTTGGTTTTTTGGTGGTGGCGGGGTTGGAGGCTGTGGGACACTTCGGAACAGGGGTGCGAACGGGTTTGTTCTACGGGTTTGCATTGTTCTCGATGGGGGTGGTGTACGCATGGGTTTTGACGCCCGCCCTGAGGCTGATGCGGATTGGGTCGGTGCTCAGCGAAGACGAGGCGGCTCGTATTGTCGGGCGGCATTTCAGCGATATAGAAGATCGGCTGGTGAACACCTTACAGCTCGAGCGACGGGCGCTTGCCAAGGGGTCGCCAACGAGGGGAGCGGATTCAATTGAGAGTTCGGGTGCTGGCGACTTATTGCTGGCGAGCATCGCACAGCGCACTGAGGCGCTCAAGCCGTACCGTTTTACGGCGGCGGTTGAATTTGGTGAGAACCGCCGGTTTTTAAGATACGCTGTGCCGGCAATCTTGGTGTTAAGCGTGACGTGGTGGCTGCAGCCCGAGGCCATGCAAGGTTCCGCAGATCGCCTCATTCGGCACCGAACGGAGATGGTGGATGAGGCCGTGTTTCGTCTTGAGTTGTTGGAAAGTGATATCGAGGTGCTCGAGCGGGGTGATGCGACCGTACAGGTTCGGGCTGTGGGGCGCGTGAACCCGTCGCGCGTGACAATCGCCGCAAAAGGCGCGGAATTTCGAATGGCCCGTGGGGAGGACGGTGTGTTCCGGTACGTTTTCCGCCACGTTCAAGAGGGTGCCAATTTTACTGTGAGCGCAGCCGGTGCACACCCCGTCAAAGGGCAGTTGCGTCTGAGGAAGCGTCCTGAATTACAGGCGCTCACCGTGGAGGTGGTTCCGCCAAAGTATACCGGGCTCGCCCGTGAAACCGTTAGCAATGACGGCGGACTCAGTGTGCCTGCGGGGACCCGGTTGAGTTGGCAAGTGAAAACCCGTGCTGCAGGATCCCTGCGCGTGCACTGGGGTGGTGATGTCGAGCGTCTCAGCCCAGAGGCCGACCAAGTTTTTGCGTTTGAGCGCCGAGCGATGTCGGATCTGACCTATGTGCTGACGCCTGTAGACGATCAGCAAAGGGCGGTTGATTCCGTTGCCTATGGCCTGCACGTTATTCCAGACCGGCACCCCGCGATTCGGGTCCAGGAAACCAGCGACAGCGCCTCGTTCACCCGCCTCTACTTCAATGGGCTCGTGCGCGACGATTATGGCTTTTCAAGGCTTGAGTTTCATTGGAAGCTCCGGGGGGTAAGCGGAAATACCGGCGTGGAGGCTCTCGCCCGTCCCAGCGGCCGCGAAGATGGCTTCTTCTACGCGTGGAACTTGCAGGAGGTGGGGGTCCAAATGGGAGACCAGTTATCGTATTGGTTCGAAATATGGGACAACGATGAGGTGAGGGGGTCAAAAGTCACCCGCTCACAGACCTTTACGTATGCAGCGCCCGATGCTGAAGCACTCGCTGAACAAAACGACTCAACCGACAACGCCATGACCGCCGCCCTAGAAGATGGCTTGGAAGAGGCTCGGCGATTGCGCCAAGAGATGGAACGATTGCGCCGGAAGATGCAAGAGAAAGATGAGTTGGGGTGGGAAGAAAAGGCCGAGTTGGAGGAGCTTATCAAAGACCAACAGGCATTGAAAGAGCAGGTTGAGTCGATGCAGGAGAAGAACCGGCAAAACGATAAAAAGCAGTCCGAATTCAAGCAGCCTTCGGAGTCGATTCAAAAAAAGCAGGAAGCTCTGCAACGCCTACTCGATGAGGTGATGACCGACGAGCTCCGCGCCATCTACGACGAAATGAGGGAGCTCATGGAGCAAATGGAGGACGCCGATAAAGAGAAAATTGAGGAGCAGCTCTCTGAGATGGACCTTGATCAGGAAAACCTTGAAAATGAGCTCGACCGCGCCATCGAACAGTTCAAGCAATTGCAGTGGGAGCAGAAGATGGAGGAGACGATTGAAGCGCTGGAAGAATTGGCAGAAAAGCAGGAGGAGTTGTCAGAACAAGAGCCCGATAAAGCGGCACAAGACAGCCTGAATTCTGAATTTGATAAGTTGAAGGAGGCCCTCGATGATCTTGAGAAACTAAACGAGCAGTTGGAAGACCCGAACGAAACGCCTGAAACGGAGGCATTGGAAGAGGAGATTGAGCAGAAGATGGAAGAGAGTTCGGAGCAAATCGAAAGTGGAAAGAAGAAGAAGGCGTCGCAAAGCCAGAAAAGCGCGTCTGAGAAAATGAAAGAGATGGCAAAAGGCATGGAGTCCTCCATGGAGAGCGAGTCTGAGGCGAAGGAGCAAGAGGATATGGACGCCTTGCGGGCGCTGCTGGAAAACATCGTGCAATTGTCGTTTGATCAGGAGGAGGTGATGCGCACGTTGGCTGTGACGCATAAAGATGACCCGCGCTATGTCGAGCACGGGCAGGACCAGCGTAAGCTGAAAGACGACGCCGAAATGGTGAAGGACTCACTCTTCGCGTTGAGTATGCGGGTGCCGCAGTTGCAGGCGATTGTTAACCAAGAAATCAACTTAGTCAACCACCATATGGGCATCGCGCTCGACGGGTTCACAGACCGTGAAACGGCCATTATTACGTCAAATCAACAGTACGTGATGACTTCGTTCAATAATTTGGCTTTGTTGCTCGATGAGGTTCTCAAGCAGATGCAAAACGCATCGAGCTGCGACAAACCGGGGACAGGCAATTGTGAGAAGCCCGGGGGCTCCGGGTCAAAGCCGTCCCCCTCCCCTGGTGACTTAAAGAAAATGCAAGAGGGGCTTTCGAAACAGCTTGAAAAAATGAAGCAACAGATGGCCGGTTTCAACCAGGGCGCCAGCCCGCAGGGAAAGCGAAAACTGAGCAAGGAGTTGGCCCAGATGGCCGCGCATCAGGCGGCCATTCGGAAAATGACTGAAGAGCTTGGAAAGCAGATGAACGAAGACGGGTCAGGCCAAGGCAATGGGTTGGGTGACCTGGCAAAAGAGATGGAAGAGCTGGAAAAGGACATTGTCAACGGGCAGCTATCCGAGCTCTCTTTGATCCGGCAGCAAGACATCCTATCGCGGCTTCTCGAGGCGGAGAATGCCGACCGAATTCGGGGTGAGAAGGAGGAGCGTAAATCGAAGACTGCGAGAGAGGGAACGGTCAGCTCACCGCCGGGTTGGGACGCCTACCGCCGACAAAAAGAACTGGAGATTGAACTTTTGCGAACAGTGCCAGCTTCATTGACGCCATATTACAAGCAGCAGGTCAACGATTATTTCAATACTTTGGAACGCGCTAAGGAGTAGTTCCATCTCGACCCGCTTCAAAGCCATTCAAGCCACCCACGCCATGAACGCCAGTCAATCCATTCAGTTCGCCTCAACCCTAGAAGGTATTTCTGCAACCGAGCGTTTGATTGAGTCGGTTTGTGGTCAATTCAATGTCGGAGAAGAGCATTATGGGGAGATCTTAATAGCTCTGACTGAAGCGGTCAACAACGCTGTGGTGCACGGTAATAAACTGGATTCCAACAAGATGGTGTCTGTCGACTTTTCTGTTGATGGGGAGGATATGGTCTTTCGCATCACAGACGAGGGGCCCGGTTTTGATTTTCAAAACGTCCCCGATCCCACCTCTCCGGAAAACCTAGAAAAACCCAATGGGAGGGGAGTTTTCCTAATGCGCCACTTGGCGGACGCCTGTGAATTTGAGGAGTTGGGGCGCGTAGCCGTATTGCGCTTTGAGAGCGTTGTGGCTGAATCCGTTCAAGGGTGATCACCTTTCATTTTGAAGGCGTTGGGTTCCGGCTGAAGGCGCGTCGAGGCGTTCGTAGTTGGATTGAAAAGGTCATTGTCCAGGACAATTTCAAGGTCGGTGAGCTTTCATTTGTGTTCTGTTCCGATGAGCGCCTCCTAGCTATAAATAAGCAGTTCTTACAACACAACTACTACACGGACATCATCACGTTTGACAATAGTGAGGGCGATGTACTGAGTGGTGAAATGGTGATCAGTGTGGATCGTGTCCGCGACAATGCGCGCGCGCTGGGTGTTCGATTTGAAGATGAGTTGCACCGGGTCATGGCCCATGGAACTTTGCATTTAAGCGGGCTAAAGGATGGAACGGAGCGGGAACAAGATGCGATGCGGTCCGCTGAGAACCGGTGGTTGGAAATGCGTAATGTTCCACGTGGAACAAAAAAAACCAATTGAGGTCTATGCTGCAATCCTATGACATCATCGTGGTCGGTGCAGGGCACGCCGGCAATGAAGCGGCAGCGGCAGCGGCAAAAATGGGGTCCTCCGTTTTGCTGATCACTATGAATATGGAAACGATCGGCGCCATGTCCTGCAACCCGGCTATGGGCGGTGTGGCAAAGGGGCAAATTGTACGTGAAATTGACGCTTTAGGCGGGTTGAGCGGTGTCGTGTCCGACCGATCGGCTGTCCAGTTCAGAATGCTCAATCGCTCCAAAGGGCCGGCTATGTGGAGCCCGCGAACCCAAAACGATCGGGCCGTTTTCTCAAAAACATGGCGTGAACTTCTTGAGGCCATTGACCGCGTTCATATGTGGCAGGACATGGTGCAGTCCTTACTTATTGAGGAGGGGCGCGTGGTGGGTGTATGCACACAGTTGGGGCTCAAAATCAAAGCTCGTGCAGTCGTCCTCACTTCGGGCACCTTCTTGCAGGGCACCATTCATCTGGGGCTCCAGCAATTCTCTGGTGGTCGGGCAGGGGAACGCGCCTCAGAGGGTATCACGGGGCAGCTTGAGGCCCACGGATTCCTCTCTGGTCGGATGAAAACGGGCACACCGCCTCGGGTGGACGGCCGTTCGTTGGACTACTCAAAAATGGAGGTTCAACCCGGTGATGTGCGCCCAGAAGCCTTCAGTTATCTGCCCGGCTTTAATATCGAGCCGCAGATGCCGTGCCATATCACTTACACCACTGCAGCTGTACACGACGCCATTCGCGGAGCGCTTGCCGACAGCCCTCTTTATTCAGGCGCCATCACGGGCGCTGGGCCTCGGTATTGCCCCAGCATAGAAGACAAGGTGCAGCGCTTTGCGGACAAGGACCGCCACCAAATTTTCGTAGAGCCCGAAGGTCGCAACACGGTTGAAACCTATATCAACGGCTTCTCTACAAGCCTTCCAAAAGAAGCTCAGTTGAACGCCTTGCAGCTCATTCCTGGCTTTAAAAATGCCCGCATCTTCCGGCCAGGCTATGCCGTTGAATACGATTACTTCCCTCCCACTCAGCTGCACCACACATTGGAGACCAAGGGGCTTAAAGGCTTGTACTTTGCCGGCCAAATCAACGGAACGACGGGCTACGAAGAGGCGGCGTGTCAAGGTTTGATGGCCGGAATCAACGCGCATCAAGAGCTCGCTGGGCAGCCGGAGCTCGTGCTAAGCCGGTCGGAGGCCTATATCGGCGTGCTCATAGATGATTTGGTTACCAAAGGAACAGATGAGCCCTACCGAATGTTCACCTCTCGTGCGGAATACCGCCTCTTGCTTCGGCAGGACAACGCGGACGAACGACTGACTCCAAAAGGCGCAGCCATCGGGCTCGCGAGCATTGAGCGTGTTCAGCGCCTTGAAGCTAAGTTGAGCACCGTAAATGGCGCAATCTCACTCTTGAAGAACACCAGCGTCAGCCCCGATGAGATCAACTCGATTCTGGTGGCCAAGGGGACCAGCCCCCTGAAGCAGCGAACGCCTCTGGAGCGCATACTGTCTCGCCCGCAAATTCAAATGCCCGACTTGCTTAATTTGAGTGACGAGTTGAAAGTTCTCGGTGAAAACTGCCCCAAGGCCTGGTTGGAGTCGGCTGAGATTTTGATTAAGTACGCTGGGTATATTGACAAGGAGCAGGTTCAAGCCGATCGTATAAAACAACTTCACGGTCTGGTCCTGCCTGAAGGATTGGAGTATGAACGCATGACCAGCATCAGCATGGAGGGGCGCGGCAAGCTCGCCGAAAAGAAGCCCCGGACCTTGGGCGACGCTTCAAAGATCAGCGGTGTGTCGGCGTCCGATTTGAGTGTCCTTATGGTGTACCTCGGACGTTGACCCCTGGTTGAGGTCCTTTGAGCAAAAGGGGGGCACAGAAACAGGGCAAAATTCAACGCAAGGGCTTCGCTAGGGGTTTACCCCTCAAAACTCGAGAAAGTCGATATTTCAGGGGCACTATTAACCTGCTGACACACAGGTTGTTGTGGTCATATTGGTGTATATTCTCAAAG
This sequence comes from Flavobacteriales bacterium, assembly GCA_029242765.1. Classification (GTDB taxonomy): domain Bacteria; phylum Bacteroidota; class Bacteroidia; order Flavobacteriales_D; family Sanyastnellaceae; genus UBA8752. The sequence continues at coordinate 58,616 of JAQWTJ010000092.1, forward strand.
CCCCGGGCCTCCCCTTGTATTGCCTCAAACTCTTGAACTAATTTCGCGCAATAATTAAATAAGCAATGACCGTCGATCAAATCCTCAGTAACCTCAGCCTCGGACAAAGCAACCCGGGCGTCCAGATTGGATCTCAAAACATCGGATCAGGCCCCTCTTTTTCTTCGAGCTCTCCGGTGGACGGAAAAATCATTGGCAGCGTTTCTTCTTGCACCGATGAAGATTACCTGAAGGTGATCGACGCAGCAACCCAAGCCTCTCTTGAGTGGCGTCAAATTCCCGCCCCTCAACGCGGCGAAGTGGTGCGCGTTTTTGGTGAGGCCCTTCGGAGCAAGAAGGATGCCTTAGGTCATCTCGTGTCGTATGAAATGGGGAAAAGTTTGCAGGAAGGGCTCGGCGAGGTGCAGGAAATGATCGACATCTGCGACTTTGCCGTCGGACTTTCCCGTCAGCTTTACGGCCTAACCATGCACTCTGAGCGTCCCGGCCACCGTATGTACGAGCAGTGGCATCCGCTGGGTGTGGTTGGCATCATTTCCGCCTTCAACTTCCCGGTGGCCGTGTGGGCCTGGAACTCGGCCCTGGCTTGGGTTTGTGGAAACGCCTGCATTTGGAAGCCGTCAGAGAAGACACCCCTCACTGCTGTGGCCTGCCAGAACATTTGGAACGATGTGGCCGCCGGCTTTGATTTTGTCCCCGAGGGTTTGTCTGCCGTCATCCAGGGTGATTACAAGGTGGGTCAATTCATCACCGAAGACCCAAAAGTCGCATTGATTTCTGCCACAGGGTCGACCCGTATGGGTAAAATCGTAGCTCAAACGGTGGCTGCTCGTTTGGGCAAGAGCCTGCTTGAGCTCGGCGGAAACAACGCCATCATCGTGGAGCCTGATGCCAACCTTAAAATGGTCGTGCCTGCTGCTGTATTTGGCGCAGTGGGCACCTGTGGCCAGCGCTGCACTTCGACGCGAAGGATGATCGTCCACGCCGACATCTACGACCAGGTTCGCGACTTGCTTGTGAGCGCTTATGGGCAATTGAAGATTGGGTCTCCGCTGGACGCGTCCAACCACGTCGGGCCCCTCATCGACACTGGAGCTGTGGGCCAATACAACGCCGCGTTAAAGGCTGTGGTCGAACAAGGGGGCAGTTTGATCGCCCCGGGCGGTGTGCTTGAAGGCGCTGGGTACGAAAGCGGTTGCTATGTGAAGCCCGCAATTGCAGAGGCCCGTAATGAAATGCAAATCGTTCAACACGAGACGTTTGCGCCTGTGTTGTACCTGTTGAAGTACGAGACTCTCGATGAGGCAATGGCCATGCAAAACGGTGTGGTTCAGGGGTTGTCATCGGCGATCATGACCACCAACCTGCTCACGGCTGAAAGGTTTTTGTCTTGTGGCGGTTCGGATTGTGGAATTGCAAACGTCAATATTGGAACCTCTGGCGCGGAGATTGGTGGGGCCTTTGGCGGAGAAAAAGAAACCGGTGGTGGCCGGGAGTCCGGCTCCGATGCGTGGCGTGCGTATATGCGTCGCCAGACAAATACAATTAATTACAGCACTGAAATGCCTTTGGCCCAGGGCATTGAGTTCAATTTCTAATGTGGAGACCCGCTCCTTTTTCTTTGGCTTCAACGGCGCTGTTCCTTCTCGGGGTCTTTGCCGGGTGCAGCGCACCCGCAACCCAAGACGCCCCAATTGTTGCTCCGCGTGAGCGCCCTGTTTACGACTACAGCTTCAACTTCACTTTAGCGGCGGACACCCTCGTGTCTATACCCGCTCGGCAGGTGGGAGAGGATTGGCATTTGGACAATGGGGGAGAGGTTATTGTGTTAACCAACACCTCCGATAGCACCTGGTCTACCCCTGTTTTCGATGGGGAAATCCACATCTTGCCTGACGGGGAGGGGCAGTGGTCTGGGTATTGGGAGGATCAAATGCGCTCAGCCCTTTATAGAATTCCACTTGAGGTTTTCAAGGGCGATTCGACCGTTACCAGCCGGCCTGTTGAGGCCAGTTCCTGGGAGGTTACGTTTAACCCGGACGGTGAGCCCTACGGTGGCACGCTAGTCGTTCACGCTTCTAAAAAAGAGGGGGGCGGCTTAAGGGCTACGGTGATGACCCCAACTGGAGACTACCGTTTCTTGCATGGAACCGTTGAGGTGGAGAAAGACGGCCGAGAAATTTGGACCCTGCAAACCTTTGATGGGGCTCATTTATTTTGGTTTCAGGGCGAGCGCCTAGCGGGACGCTTTATTGGGGGGGTGTTCAAAAGCGGGAGCCATTATCACGTCAACTGGGAGGCTTACAAACGGAGCGATTCCATCGCTGCTGGTCACTCCGCCTCGCCTGATTTGGACGGCGGAGTCATTACTGTGCACGGGTTGAATGAGGAGGGGGCCTTGGTGCGTTGGACGCAAGGGGAGGGGGCCGCTGATGTTACGGTTTTAGAAATCACAGGCACGTGGTGCCCCAATTGCATGGACGCTGGGCGCGCCCTGCTTGCCCTGAAAAGAGACCGACCAGAATTGGAGGTTTTGTCGCTTTGTTTTGAGCGTTTAGGTGATCCGGCGCAAGCCCTGGGCCGCATTAATCGATTTAAATCTGGAATCGGCGCCACATGGCCGCATCTCTGGGCTGGGCCCGCAAGCAAGCAGGCGGCGGCAGACTCCTTGCCCTTTCTTCAAAATGTCCTCAGCTTTCCAACCACCGTTTTTGTTCCACGTGTTGGAGAGGTGGTCATCCATAGTGGATTCAATGGCCCCGCAACTGGAGTGCATTACAAGGCACAACAAGCGCGTTTCGGCGCAATCATTGACAGCCTCGCCGCCACACTTTAGCGGTCGACAGGAAAGTCATTGATCGCGTCGATGACCAGGCGCTTGTCCCGGTTGGCCACCCCCCATGAGGTGTGAAAAACGAGTTGACCTATTTCCGCTAATTTCTCATAGTGGATCTTGTCTGGGGTATCGCCCGGGCCGTGGTAATCCTCATGGACTCCGCTGAAATAAAAGATCACCGGCACATCGTGCTTTGCAAAATTATAGTGATCCGATCGGTAGTAATATCGGTTCGGGTCGTCTGGGGCGTTGAAGGTGTAGTCCAGCGCCAATTTTGTAAACTCCTTATTGCAGGATTCTGAAATTTCGTGCAGACTCGAGCTGAGTTTATCCGACCCAATCAAATACACATAACGATCACTGTCGGGGTGCTCCGCGTCGGTACGGCCCACCATATCAATATTTAAATCACACACGGTACGTTCCATTGGAATAGCTGGGTTAGAGGTGTACCAATCTGATCCCAGTAAGCCTTTTTCTTCGCCCACAAAAGCGATAAACAATACGGAGCGCCGCGGGCCTTGGCCATCTGCTGCTGCAGCGGTCCACGCCTCTGCGCACTCAATCAAACTAACTGTTCCGCTTCCGTCATCATCAGCGCCATTGTACACTTCCCCATCTGTGACGCCCACGTGATCGTAGTGGCATGAAATAACCACCCATTCATCGGCCAAATCTTCATCCCGGCCACGCAAAGCGCCCCAAACATTCTCCGATTCAAACTCCCGGTTTGTTAGTTCCATTTCAATATGAACGGCGGCCTCCATCATTCCTCGCCCCTTGCCTTTGTTTAGGCGCTTCTTAACGCGTTTGAGAGACCCAATCTCCGCGGCCATCAGCTCATTTGAAACATAAAACACAGGTATGGTTGCGCCCTCGCCCTGGCGATCTGTGTTCAGCCGCATGCGCTCACGGGTGAGCCACTGTTTATACCGTGGGGCCATCACGTCAAAATTTGACATGTTAATGACGACAGCTGTGGCTCCTAAAGATTCCGCAAGCTCTCGCTTAAGTTGAAAGTTCTTCTCCCATTCTGCCTCAAATAATTGGCCTTCAGGCTCTCCGCTTAACATCACAACCACGTGACCCTTCACGTCCAGGCCCTGGTAGTCGTCCCACTGAGATTCCTGAATTCCGTATCCAACAAATATTGGATTTGCATCCAAAATTTCACGGGAAGAAACACCCATACTCGGCATAAAATTTTCTAAAAAATGACCGTGAGAATCCCCGAAGCGCATGTCGCCTCCGTTAATTTGAGAGGTCTTTAATGGTACGCCTTGAAAAAAGCTACCCTGAACAGGTTCAAGCCCGAAGGTTTCAAATTTCTCAGCTATATACTCTGCGGCCATTTTAGCTCCACGTGTACCTGTTTCCCGGCCCTCCATAGCATCTGAAGCGAGAGAGTACAGATTTATCTTCAAATCCTCTGTATCAATAAGGGGTGAGTATTGATCTGATCTAACCGGCGCTGGCGCTTCTTCTTGTCCTAAAACTTGGGCCCAGGGTGGGGTTATAAGAGTCATCAATAAAACCAATGCCCCGCAAGCAATCTTGTTCACGCGACGGGCATGACGACCGCCTTCAAATGGAGTGTCTAAGAAAACACGAACCGCCTCTTGAGCCTCAGAAATAGCCATAAATCGGGCGGGCAAACAAATAACATTAGCGTCGTTGTGTTGACGGGCCAGCTCAGCAATTTCAGGTCGCCAGCAAATTGCAGCCCGAACACCTTTGTGTTTGTTCGCAGACATTGAAACACCGTTTGCAGATCCACAAATCAAAATTCCAACCTCACCCTCTGCGGCGCCCTGTTCAACCGCGTCAGCAAGAAGGTGGGCGTGGTCCGGGTAGTCTACACTTTCTGTACAACTGGATCCGTGATCAACAATTTCAAAGCCTTGTTTTGTGAGCCAATTGAGTAAAACAGGTTTTAAATCCTTCGCCGCATGGTCATTGGCAATATGTACTTTCCGCATGGTTGCAAAAATCAATCACACTATTCACATAAGCACTCGAAAACGGTTACAAACTTGTTTGCAACACACACAAAACTTTTTTTGGAAATATCAACTCTAGGTTGCTTACATCAAGCTCCGCAATTCATCACTAAAACTTCCAAGCTCGTTCTGCGGATTTCATCCACAAGAAACACCCACATCTGAACACAGCACCTTGCAATTATTTATACCCAACTCGAACTATAAACCCTGTGTTGAAAAACATAAAAGACATCGAGTAAGTGTCATTCCTTTAATCATTTATGTCCACTAACAACTTGTGTACAGCGGCACTTGAAATTGTGAATAGTAAGGAAGCAAGAAAATATGCAAAGAGTTATCGGCCGTTTCAACAGACCTATAGACTACTACTATATTCTTTTTAAAATATTTTATATAATCAGTTGTTGTGTGTGCAAACTTAGAATCGAATCATACAGACACCATTTCAATTGGAAGCCAACTTGCGCTGGATGTTTGTCGCCACTGTAGTTGATTTTTTTAGAGCAGAGCTTCGTGTAGCTATGCTGCTGATACCACTGTTTTTGCTGGTTGGAATATCAGAAAAACTCAGCGCGAACTTTGATTCGATGGACACTGTGGCGGTGCAGTATACTTTTTTGGACGGATCTATTTCTAGTGAGGGTTTTTTAGTCAACGGGCGACCGGACGGGTATTGGCGTAATTATCATCCTGGTGGGGCATTGGCCAGTGAGGGTAGTAGAAGCAACGGTAAGTTGGCTGGTGTTTGGACATTCTATGACGAGAAAGAGAGGTTCGTTGAGTCCGTGCCTTTTGAACAAGATTTGAAATGGGGTGAAGCCCAAACATTTGATACCACCGGAATGGTGATAGGTACAAGCACTTGGCTCCGCGACACATTGGATGGGCCGATGAGGCGTTGGGGACGGAATAATACATTGCTTGAAGAATGGCCTTACATCGCAGGAGATCGAAGTGGGACTGCCTGGGTTTGGGATGAAAATGACGGTCGAGTTATTCAAAGAAGCACATGGCTTGATGGGGTGTTGCGTGAAGTTGAGCAAGTCAATAGATATGATATTGACGGAAAGAAATTTGGAAAATGGCTTGTGTTTTGGAGGCACGCCTCCGTTCGAGAGGATGGATCATATGAGAATGGACTACGCGAGGGGGTGTTTAAATTCTTTTCTCGATCAGGTCGTTTGGAGCGTATTGAAACATATCACAGCGGTCAACTTATTCCAAGTGAGGTAGATGCTGTGATTCTAGATATTAAGAAACACTACAACCAAAACGGACAACTTATTCGTAAGGGCCCATACCGCGGGGAAGTTGCAGTGGGCTTACACCAATTTTATCAAGCCAACGGGGAAGTAGACCGCGGGGAAATGTTTACGGACGGCCTTATTTCTTCTTCGGGTCCATTGGTGGGATTGGGTTTAAAACAAGGGCACTGGAAGGAGTTTTGGCCGGATGGAAAATTACGAGCAGAGGGGCCGTGGGATAGCGGTCAGAAACATGGATATTGGAAATATTACAATCAAAACGAGGTGTTGATCCAACAAGGGAAATTCAACAACGGATCATGGCACGGCCACTGGCAATGGTTTTACAACCCAGGCCAACTACACCGCAGCGAACATTATTATAAAGGGCTTGAAGAAGGTGATTTTATAGAGCTTTCATTGCAAGGAGACACCCTTGCACGCGGTCGATATGAAGCCGGGTTGAAGTCGGGCCCTTGGCTGGAACACGTCCACGACCATAAATGTATGGGCGCTTATCTCGACGGAGAGTTTCAAGGGGAGTGGTCTCATTTTTTTGAGGACGGACGCCTGCAATTTCATGGTGAATTTATAGGGGGGGTGCCCGAGGGTCGACACACGTGGTTCTTTCCTTCTGGCCGTAAATCAACGGAAGGGCGGTATGAAGGGGGGTTGAAGTCAGGGAATTGGCGATATTTCGACGACTTAGGAATGTTAAAACTTGTGCGTCAATACGAGAGAGGCCGCGTTGTAAAGCTCAATGGCGCGCGAATTAATGGCCGAAAAAAAGTGGAATCAAGTGAGTGAACATTGGCCCAGTTCCTGGATGGACGCCATGGGAGAGGCAATGTTTCAGTGCTCTGGAACAACAATAACTCACGCCAACTCTTTGGGGCGGCTAACACTGGGCTTAAAGAAGAAATTCAAACCGTTTGATTTCCTTTCCAGTAAACGCCTGTTGTGGACAAAGGCGGATCGTGCTTTTTTTGATTTGCGCTGGGCGGGGCTGAAGTCAAGCCAACCGGGGCATTTTAGAATTGAGTTGGATGTAACCCACACGGACGGGCAGGTTTTTCATGCGAAGCTTCGATTTTCACGAGCACCGGACGACACGGTGTTGCTTCAAATCACAGACATCACAGAACAGCGATTTCGTCAATCGGCGCTTCTTGAGCGCGAGGCGCACTACAGGAAACTCACCGCCTTGGCCCAAGAGGGGATTGCAACAGTGAAGGACGGGGTGATCACCGACGCCAACGCGCGCTTTGTTTCTCTTGTCGGGGTGCAGCGCCCCGATGAAATCATCGGCGACACGATTGAGAGCCTGCAATTCAAAAAACTCGGAAACCTTGCGCCTTATCCTGGAAGTGGCGTGGTTGAACGGGCTGAGATGCACTTTAAAAATCGACTAGGCCAGGGCTTGCACATGGACGTCGGTAGGGGCCAACTTGACAACGGCTCAGAGGTGTGGATGCTCTACGACATCACCGACAACAAAGCCACACAATTTGACTTGATTCAGGCGCGGGAGCGCTTCAAACTCCTCATTGAGTCTGCGCCCATAGGAATAGTTATTCAGCAGGACGACGGCATTCGTTTTGCCAATCCAGCTGCGGAAGAGCTTCTTATTTCAGATGATTCAGGCGTAGAGGATATCGAGGGGTGTGATTTGGCCAATCTTGTGGACGACCAATCGACTGAGGTTGTGCGCGAGCGAACGGCTCTGACACGAGAGGGGAACACCCCCCCAGAACTGCAAGTGGAAATAGGTCGGCCAAGCGATAAACGCCTGGTTAATCTCGCCTGGCGTTTATCGATCTACAACGGCTCTCCGGCCGTTCAAATTTCCCTTGTTGACGTCACCGCCCAAAGCGAACTTCTCAGCGAGCGCGTCCGCGCCCAAGTGGCAGAAGAGTCAAACCTCCAACTTGTTGAGGAGGTGGTGCGCCACGAGCGTACGCAAATTAAACTGCAAGAGACGGGTGCTCGCCTTAAATCCATTTTTGAATCGGGCGACGACCTCTTCATTTGGACCTTGCTGAGCGACGGTGCAGTCACTGCTAGCAACCACAACTTCAACAGCTGGCTTCAAACGGCTGGCGCGAATAATAAAAGTGTAACATGGGACGAACTTCTCACCCTGGCATCAAAATCCAACGGGTTTGACGTTGCTGACCGTTTCGTTCGCGCGTGCCTAGGTCATCCTCAGCGGTTCGAGCTATGCCTCAAGAAGTCGGGAAGTAGCCAGTGGCTACAGGTTTTCCTTAACCCAATTAGCAGCGCAGAACCGGACTCAAAGAAGCAGGCTGAAATCAGCTGCATCGCATACGACATTACAGAGCGAAAACGCATTGACCGCCAGATTCGCGGGACCCTCAAAGAAAAAGAGATACTTCTTCAAGAAGTCCACCACCGGGTCAAGAACAACCTTCAAATCATCTCGAGCATTTTAAGTCTTCAAAAGGGGTTTTTAGACGACTCTCAATCCAAAGAAGCGCTCACCGAGATTCAGGGCCGCGTGAATACGATGAGCATCATTCACGAGACTTTGTACAGACACACGGACGTTTCCAACATTTCCTTTCCCGAGTACATCACACGAATTTCCACCAATATCATTCAGAGTTATAGCACCCAAACCCGTGTTAAGCTGGAGACCAATTTGCAAACGGCGCTTGCGCCACTTGACCAAGCAATTCCCTGTGGGCTGATCATCAATGAATGGGTGAGCAATGCCATGAAACACGCATTTGTCGGCCGCGAAGAAGGAAAAATTACCATAACACTGTCAACAGAATCAACGGATAAGGAGTCAAATGAACTGGTCACTATTGCGGTGGAGGATGACGGCGTGGGCCTTTCTAAGGACTTTGATTCCTCGAGCGAGGACAGCTTAGGATTGTACCTCGTTCAAGCACTCACAGAGCAGCTTGACGCAGAACAAGGGTTCGAATCAGGGGATGGTACGCGGTTTTGGTTTAGATTTCGGCGCGATAAATCATAGATTCAGCGGGAAGAAAGTTATTTCCGTCGATGATTTAGCCGCCCTATACGCCTAAACCAAGAAGCCATGTCAGTCAATATCCTTGTAGTTGAAGACGAAAGCATTGTTCGAAAGGACATTGAGCAAACACTGAAAGGCCTGGGTTATCATGTGGTTTCTACGGTTGATAACGGGGAAGACGCCATTGAAGCGGCATCGAAATACCGGCCCGACGTGATATTGATGGACATCATGCTCAAGGGCGACCTCAACGGCATTGCTGCGGCCGAGGAAATCAAACGTACAGTGGACGTTCCAATCCTCTTTTTGACAGCTTATGCGGACCGAGGAACGTTGTCGGAGGCAAAATTGGCAGAACCCCACGGATATATCCTCAAGCCCTTTAAGGATGTGGACTTGCAGACGGGGGTTGAGATGGCTCTGCACAAGTTCGGCAAGGAGCAAGAGGCGAAGATGGAGAATGATTTTCTTCGAAGTGTTGCCGAGCACAAGGAATCGGCCGAGTATATTTTTGTAAAACACCGCAGCAAATTGGTGAAGGTGGACATCAGTGATTTGCTTTTCATCGAAGCGTTGAAGGACTACGTGGTGGTGCACACCCCAGAACACAGCTATACGATCCACTCGACAATGAAGGACGTTGAGCACAAGTTGAATGAGCGCCGTTTCATGCGAATTCACCGCTCATACATTGTCAATCTTGACGCCGTTGAGAGCATCAAGTACTCAATGATTCATGTGCGCGATATGGAGAAGGAGATTCCGGTGGGCGGGTCGTACAAGGATGCGCTGGCCAGCCGCATCAACCTGCTCTAATCGCCAAAAAGGCCAACAGCCAGTTCGGCCCAAACGACGAGAAAAAGCAGGACAATGAGGGCCGTATAGGCCAACCTCTTTTTGAGGCCGGGGTGTCTCTTAAAAACGAGCTCTACACCCAACCCTACAAAGAGCAACAAGCCCCCCATTACGACAAAGTCAAACAAAGACCAGTCGACCTGATCCGACGCTTGCATCGCAAGCCACGGAACAATCAAGAATGAAAGGCAAACCAGAGGCGCAATTGGAATTTTCTTTGGCATAGGCCTGCAATATCGCGCCATTCAAAGGGATGCACTCATTTGAGTAGAGCCCCGTAAAGCCACGGCAAGTTTGTTATCGTCAAATGAATGGGAAGGCTGCTTTGACGGAAAAAAATATCGAACCGCCCCATTGAACCCTGCGATTGAGCTAATGGCCAGCAATATCAAGTCTTTCAAAGGGGCAAAAAAAAGACAAGCCTCAAAAAATCGAGACTTGTCCAGTTTGGCTCCCCCACCTGGACTCGAACCAGGGACCTACTGATTAACAGTCAGTCGCTCTAACCAGCTGAGCTATGGGGGAATAGTTCCGAACTCATGGGTTTAATGCCGATGCTGTTGCGT
>JAQWTJ010000002.1 GCA_029242765.1 Flavobacteriales bacterium
GGAGAGCCAGACTTCGTAAGCGCTGGCACCATCTGCTCCATTCGTTCCAGCTGCTCCTGTGTCGCCAGTTAAGCCAGTGTCTCCTGTAGCACCATCTGCTCCGTCCGCTCCATCTGCGCCACGCAGAAAAGACATAAAATCTTCTACTGAACCGGTAATGCCCACCGACAACCACACCAAATAAGCACTCAAGCCATCGGAACCCTGTGGTCCGACTTCACCTTGTGGCCCGACATCACCGGTGGCTCCAGGGTCTCCTTGCGGGCCGGGGGGGCCTTGCAGGCCTTGCGGGCCGATAATGGCCTCGGGAAATGGGATGGCAATCACCGAGTCATTGGAAAATGTGAAGGTCAATACCGTATCGGACAGAAGTTCGACCCCCACCATGGTCACGCCATCACTGAGCTCGCTGAGGTACTGCTCGAATGTCATGCCGTCCACCATCAGCTCACCGACCTCGAAAGGCAAACCAAAATTGGGCAGGAAGTCTAGCAGGTCAGGCGTACCGACGTATTGGTCCGCGTTCGAGTCGGGGTTGTAAGGCAGATCAACAGTTTGTGCGCTCAAGGACATAGCAAAAAGGCACGCGAACAGGGTGAGGACAATTCGGCTCATGACACAATATAAGCTGAACTGTAGAGCCCTGTAAATCAAATTTGTATGCGTCAGAATTGTTGGCTTGATAGAGCCCAAGGCTCAATGGACAATTGGTGTCCTGGAGCATAATTATCCACAACGAATCAACAGCCTGATTGCCCTGTAATTGCTGAGTAAATGGCGTTTTCACTGTCAAACAACCCCCGAAAAAGAGCGAAAATCTAATCAGAATATGGCGGTAAAAGGGGGAAATGCAATCGCACATATATATACATAGTAGACGGGGATGAAATGCCCGTTGCCCTCGGCATCTTATGCGTCACGGTTAATCCGGTCACAATTCGGTTGTTGTTGTATTCATCTGGCTAGAATGGGATTCTACAGAGCCAGAACCTAAGGCGAAAGTTGGACGGGGTAGAGGGCGCGGCTCGGCGCTGAACCAACGAGGGACGTAACGAGCAATATCGTCCTGCCCTATGAAGCGAGGGTGGGGCTTTTCTTTTTCCTTGTACTTACATGTTGGGAAAAAGTGGTGTCTGGCACTTATTTAGCCCAGCGGAGAAGAAAACCTACTCGATGCAGAGCCCCACCAAGTCCAATTCCAAGAGATATTGGATGGCTTGGCTGCCCCATCCATTTGCAATCACAAGGTTCCAAGTGCCTGTGCCCGTCAGTTCCACACCGGGAGTAAAACTGGCCGAAAAAAGCCCTGAATCTGCAGTGTTCCAATCTGTAGGCCAAGAGACAGCTGCATCTGACACAAACCCCAAGCTTGGCAGTGGACTTCCATATCCATCCACCAACCATATTGTTCCCTGCGGATCAATCAATGCAAGCGACATATCTCCTGCCCAATTGCTTTGACCTGTACTTGTCCAATCAGAGGTGATCAAAATGGCCTCTATGGAGCCTGATGCCGTAAAGGAGAACACCTGATATTCATCTTGTGACAGTGGGTCACTAACCACAACTGAATTAAAGATTCCACCTGAACAATCAAATCCATCCACTTGACAGCTGCCCTCACCATCGATGAATTCAGGCAAGCAGTTCCCTTCACAGTCGTACCCATATTCTGGGAATTCGCAGATTGAATTGTTAACGATGGTTCCCGGTTCAGCAAAGTTGCACGCCGCAGGCATGTCGCAGCTGGCACAACTCAGATACTCACAGCTCCCGTCGTCCTCATTGGCCAACGGCTCAAAGTTGCATGCTCCACTCTCTAAGCAGCCCAAGTTCGAGCGCAAGCACCGAACGGACATTCCCATTTGGTATTGACTATTAAATCTCCCAATACCTAATGACACCTCATTAATCAGCTGCCGGAAGTCATCAATGCCTCCCCATTCACTTGTGCTCCACCACATCCCTAGCCAACCCCCTCCAGAAAACTCCCCGCTTGCGGAAGAACGGTAGCCTCCGGGCCAAGCGCTGAACCCCGATGTATTGGATCCGTACCAAGTGTCATTCGGGTAGTCCATCCGCATGGCCTCACCGACCCCTTCGTCTCCTCCACGCCAACCGCTCGACTCTAGGTCAACAAATGGCACGCCCAAATGAAACTCCAGGCTCATCCACTCACTGTCCCTAGGGACATGCCAGCCCACAGGACACAACTGCCGGTTGTCACTTACAGCATAACCATTGTATAGGTAGCCGAACTCCAAAGCAGAGGGCTCCAAGTTATCATAAGCTACATACCTTCCTTGTGACGTGTTCGTCCATTCTACAGGGTCCTGTGCATTGCCGATTCCATCCCCATTTCGGTATTGTTTCGCACGCAAGTTCTCTTTAAACCAACACTGTCCGCCGATGCCCACCACAGGGTAAGAATAACCTTGGTAATCCACTACTGCGCCTTCCTCACATCCCGACAAGGTGGTGCAACTTCCATCGTCCACGTTGGATTGCGGGTCATACTCCAAAAAACCATCATCCATACATCCGGGAATACTTGGAACTAAGCAGCCTCCATTGTCCACGGTCGCCTCAGAATCATATTCCAAGAAGTTTATATCAGTGCAGCCAAAGCTTGGCTCGATTCTCAGGCATCGGATAGCTTGTCCACGGGTCTGACCTAATTGAAGAATGCTTGCACTTTCGTTGTCATGTTCAAGCCGCAACGAATAGGCTCCATCCCCTGAAGACGTTGCTGACCAAAAATGCCCCTTGGTTCCCCTGTCAACATACCCCAAGGACCCAAAGCCTCTTTCCCCAGATGGCAATCCTGTGAAACCACTCGAATTGGTGGCCCCCGAATTTGGCGCTTGCCAGTGTGTAGTTCCGGATTCTTTTAAAGCTCCCCCAGCGGCATCCCATCCCAACGACGAAGTCAAATTATTCCAATCCCCTTGAGAAGGGACGCGCCAGCCTGTGGGGCATGCTCCCCGAGGGTCTATTGTTGTAGGATAATTGTAAAGCAGGCCATAGACCCCTACAGCACCTTCATCCCCGTCATAAATCGCATAGGCACCCGCACTCGTGTTGTTCCAGTCTTCCTCGCCCGGCAGAAAATCAATCGCATCGCCATTGGCGTAGTGCGTAGACTGGAGGTTCTGCTGAAACCAGCAGCGGTCGCCGATGGCCACGAGGCCGTAGTCGTGCCCGTCAAAAGAGTAGGTCGTCTGGTTCAGGCACGCCTCGAGCAGGGTGTCGTACAGGCCATCTCCGTTGGTATCGGCGGCATAGTCCTGGCAATCGCCCTCTGTGTCCGGCTGGTTGCCCGCGCAATCACAGTCCCCCTCGGGGATGTCGCTGCAACCACAATCGTAGATCGGCCCGGGACCGTTGCATAGACCACACGCGTCATACGTGCCGTCGCAATCGTCCTCGTCGTCACAGATGCCGTCGCCATCGCTGTCTTCTGTTCCGATACAAGGGTCTACGTTATCACAAATTCCATCCTGGTCAACATCCGCCGTGCCCGAGCAGTCGCAGGTATGCGGAGCAATGCCGGTGCATCCACAATCGTAAATGGCGCCCGGACCGTTGCAGATGCCGCACTCGTCCACAACGCCGATGCACACATCATTCCCATCATCATCGCAGACCCCATCGGCATCTGCGTCCTCTAGGCAGGTTCCGCCACATACATTAAGGGCGTCGAGTTGGTTGCCGAAGCAGTCACAATCCCCTTCAGGAATATCATTACAGCCACATTCGTAGATAGCCCCCGGGCCGTCGCAAATTCCACATATGTCCAAGTACAGGCACAACGCCGCGTAGTTAACCGAGGCGTTGGGGTTGAAATTGCAGGCCGTCGCATCGGCACATCCCACCTCACCAAGCGGCCCTGAAACCGAAGGTTGCCACGAAGGTGTCGTTCCGTCTAGGATCAATGCATCTCCTGGATTTCCAGTGGTTAAAAGCGTCCATTCGGTTCCATTCCAGTAGAGCATCTGACCCGGCGCAGTGCCCGGCAGCAAAGGAATGGCAAGCGAATCCGTTGCCTCTTGTATCGACTCGATATATGTTGTTACCGTCTGGCCGTCTAACAACACCTCAGAAGGCGTAAACTCCCCACCAAATAGCGGCAAAAAATCCAGCAAATCAGGCGCTCCTATGGCACTGTCCTGGTTGGAATCAGGGTTGTACGGGAGCAAAACTGATTGAGCCGAACACATGGCGGGAACCAACAAAAAACAGAGTAGAAAATTTCGAGACATGTCAGGTTATAGCGGCAAACAAGATAATACAGCGGCCACCTTCTTTAAAATGAACTTTGTGCCCGGTGCGGGGCTGTCGATGCCGACCTGATCACACGCCCCAAAAATTCAAGAACCGAGTATGTACAGGATTCTCATTCCCGGGATGCCCTTTGAGCGAGCGGGTATGACACGAACTCCGTATGCTGCTTTTGGCAACTCCAAATTGAGAGTTGACCCAGGCTGTACGTTGAGTAAGTGCTTGACGACTTTCCCTTGCATATCAACAACTAAAACCTCAGCGGCATTACTGCCAGGCCAAGTCACGTTCAATACGCTTGCTGTCGGATTGGGATAGACATTAAAATCAAAGGGCACGGCCATGGAGCCAATTGCAGATGCCCCACAATCGATGGCATAATTGTCCTCTGCATCGATCACCCAATTGGCAGGGATGTCCGCCAGTTGGGCTTCGCTCACTTGGATACACGTCATGGGATTGGAAGAGCAATTGAATGAGTAGACGAGATTTTCTACTCCGCTCACATCGAGGGACTCCAATTGATTGTTGTCGCAGTCGATGCCAATAACGGCGGCGCTCACTTCGAGAGAGGTCAACGCATTGTGCTGACAAAACAATTCAATCATCAACGGGTGAGTTGATGCGTCGAGCGAGGTGATTTGGTTGTGTGAGCAGTCGAGGTAGGTCAGCGCGTTGTTGTTGCTGATATCCAAGGCGGTAAGCTGGTTGAGACTGCATAGGATAAAGGCCAAACTGTCATGAATGGACAGGTCAAGCGCCGCAATATTGTTTTCGCCGCAGGAAAGGCTGGTGAGCAACGGGTTGTTGGACAGGTCCAATTCCGAAATTGAATTATTGTCACATGACATTGTGGTCAAAATCGGGTTCTGACTTAGGTCTAGTTCGGTCAAATTATTGATCATACATGACAAGTGCACTAAGGCGGAATTGTTTGTCAGATCGAGCGTGTCCAGTTCCCCGTAACTGCAAGACAGGTATGTCAATCCAGGGTTTTGTGTGACATCCAATGTCCCCATTGGATTCCCTGTCAACTCGAGGTACTTGAGGCTTTCGCTTGCTGGAAGGGTTAGGTTCTCGATATCGTTGTCATAAGCATGCAATTCCTGCAGTGCAAGGTTTTGTGAAAGATCGAGGGCTGTGAGGTCAGAAAAACTGACAATCAGATGGGTCAACGCCGCGAAGTCCTCAATTCCGGAGAGGTTGGACACGTTGGTAGAACCCGAGGTGTAGAGGTTCAAAGAAGTCACAGTGTCAATACTTGCAGTGGCCACTTCTCCATCTATCGGATATGCATCCAGTCCAGCTTCAATAAGCAACTGTTCAAATACAGAATCTGGAATAGGGGTGGTCTGCGATTGGCAAATTGAAAAGCCCATCAAGAGCAAAAGAAGACAGCAAAAGCGCAAGCAGTTCATAGCCTATTAACATTTAGACCCGATTAATGGTTGCCTTTAGCTCTGAGCTCGGCCCGCTCTTGCCATGCCAATGCGATCTTTATGAGAGCATTTCGGCCTTACATTTGCGCTTGTATTCTGTTCGAAGGCCTTCATTCCATTTTGGCCCCTTTCGTCAGAATTCACTAAATAAAATATAAAATACTGGGCATACAGACCGATTTCCTCAGAAAATACCAAGGTCAGAAAAATCGACAGAGCAGTCCCGTCCAGACCGCCCAGCTTCAAACGAAGCAAACGTAAGCTTCTATCGAAGCGCATAAGACGCCCATATGGCTGTGGGAATAGAGAGGCCTCGGAGTATCAATTTCCGGGGCTTTTTGTTGCCTAAAAGTGGCCTTAGCGATTGGCAGCCTGATTGCAATTGGTTTTGTTGGGGTGCCGTTGAAGAGGACGGGAACGGCCCCCGGTAGACATCCGTAAGGCAGGGCTTGTAAACCTGATTTTCTAAGTAAATTAGCCGCGATGAAGAACGCGGAGTTTGACGGGCTGGTTGTTGAGGGTGGAAGTCTGCGTTGTGCGTTCACCACTGCGGTATTGGACACCTTTTTGGTGCACGGTTTCAATCCATTCAAAGTGCTGATTGGCAACTCAAGCGGGGCCATCGCATTGGCCTATTACATGTCGGCTCAACGCAAGCACGTGCTCAGCGTGGCCTGCGAAATTGTCCTGGACAGTCGCTTCATCAATTACCGTTCAGCTTTGACGGAACAGGGGCTGATGAACTTGGATTTTCTGTATCGCTACGCCATAAAGAACTACCCGCTTGACGAAGATGCGGTCGATTTGAATGGGAAGGAGGTGCGTATCGTGACCACCGACTTTCAAACCGGCACCCCTCTATACCTGACGCCTAAAAAAGGAAAATGGATTCGCTACATGATGGCCTCCGCAACATTGCCATTGATTACCCGAGGCAAGGTGGAGGTGGACGGCCGCTTGATGTTTGACGGGGGCTATTCCGACCCGCTGCCATTGGACAAGGCCATTGAATTGGGCGCAAAAAATGTTTTGGTGCTGCGTACGCGACCGGCCATTTCTCGCTTGGAACAATCGTGGAGTGACTACATGGCAACGTATTGGCACCGTGACAATCCAGCGTTGGTGGAGGCCTTTGAGACGAGCTGGAAACTGTACAATGACACGGCAGACAAACTGATGCGGTCGCCCACAGGTGGCGCGAGTTGGTCACAAATAGCCCCAGATCACCCTTTGCAGTCCGACGGCTATTTCATTTCCCCCGAAGACATTATGGCCGACTACCGGCACGGCCTTGAAAAAGCCCAGGACTTTATTGTCTCGCTTCGAGATTGAGCTAATCAGCGCTCAAGGCTGTGGACAAAATGGAGGAATTCAATTTTACAGATTCCATTTCAAAAAGTTGGGGTAGGTATCGGCTGAAGGGGTTTCAGACATATGAAAGACCAGCGTGCCGCCTTTGGAAATTTCTCGGTGGCTGATCCACGGCACGAGCAAACGCTGACCGTTCCAGATGGCCTGCGAGACATAAACGGCCGACTCAGACGCATTGCGGGTTTCCATTTTCAGCGTGCGACCGGAGCCCAAATCCAATGCAGCAGACCGCAATGAAGGGCTGCCAAGCACGTAGCGGTCGTCGCCCGGACAAAAGGGGTAGAAACCCAATGAAGCAAACAAGTACCAGGCGCTCATTTGGCCTGCGTCATCATTTCCGCACAAGCCGTTGACGCCAGGCCCATACATCGTGCGCGTGATGTAGCGGGTCCAGTACTCCGTCCTGTCGTTCCGACCGGCCAAAGCAAACAGCCACGGCACGTGGTGACTCGGCTCATTGCCATGCACATAGCACCCCACAAGGCCATCTCGTGTCACATCCTCGGTATGGGCAATGGCCTCATCGGGAAGTTCCATGGTGAACAATTCTTCAAGGTGCTCAACAAAATCCATCGGTCCGCCATGGGCCTTCACCAGCCAGTCCGGGTCCTGCTGGACGTGCAAACTGTAATTCCAGGCATTGCCCTCGATGAAGCCCTGGCCGTGGGTGGCCAATGGATCAAAATCGGAACGAAATGCACCGTTGGCGTGTCGCGGTCGCATAAAGCCAACCCGATCGTCCCACAAATGCTCATACTGTCTTGACAACCTCTGAAAAGTGGCCGACATTTTCCCATAGTAAGCCACTGCAGCGGTGTCTCCGCGCTGGGCTTCCATCGCTCCAATATGCTCTGTGATTTGCAACAAACACCAATCGTCATAGGACATTTCCAGTGTTTTTGAAACGGACGCCCCCTGGGTGTCGCAAGACACGTATTCCCCCTCAAATCGCTCTTTCTGGCCGTCAAATTCGCCGTTCATAACGGTGCCCATGCTGGCGTCAAACGCATTGACACACAACTGGTAATCCAGCAAGCCCTTGACGGCTGCATCGGCCAATACGCTGACGGCATGGTAGCCAATCATGCACCAGTTTTCCTGCCCCCAATGCGACCAAATAGGCAGCATATCGTGCGGGCTATTGGCCTGGTGGTGCAACATGGAGCGAATCATGTCTACGTTTCGCTCGGGCTGCATCAACGCAAGCCAAGGGTGCTGGGCCCGGTACGTGTCCCAGAGCGAGAAAGTGGAGTAATTCTCGTACTTCTCACCCGCAATCAAAGCCTTGTCATTTCGGCCGTCCGATGAACGGAATTCACCGTTGACATCAGAAAAAAGAGTCGGCCCCAAACACGTGTGGTACAAGGCCGTTTGCAACACGGTTCGGTCTTCCGGTCGCAAAGGCTCAAATTCAAAGCGCTCGAATTCAGCATCCCAAGCCGACTTGGCGGCAAGTCTATGGCGGTCAAAGCCGCGTCCAGCAGCCTCCGAATCCAGGTTCAAGTAAGCCCCGGCGACGCTCGTGGGGGAGAGGGCCACCTCCACTTCAAGGGACTCATTTGGATCCAATTCAAAATCGCCCCAAGCCACTATTTGCCGGCCCGCCATTTCAGGGAAGTTCTGGGTTTGATCAAATCGCCGCCAAAAGCCGCCATAGGCTTCAGCGTCCCTGCGCTTGTGACCGTATTCCACCATGGGCTTGGAAAAACGGATTACAAAGAATACTGTCCGCGTACGCGCCCAGCCCGAACTCATCCGGTAGCCCGCCAGGGTGCTATCGTTGTCCACCGTAACAAAGGTCCAAATGTCCTTCCCCGGGTATTCATAAATGCCCGCATCAAAGTCCATCACCACGTGAAGTGGGCCGCCCTCTTCTTCTTCGAGGGTGTACCGGTGAATGCCCACCCGCTGTGTCGATGTCAATTCAGCGTGCACGCCGTGATCCAACAGGTCCACAGCGTAATAGCCGGGCTCGGCCCATTCCCGCTCATGGGTGAAGCGGCTTCGATACCCTGAATCGGGATCGCCTTCCGTCCCGGGGTTCAACTGCAGCTCACCTGTGGTGGGCATGATTCGAATGTCCCCCAAATCAGAGTGGCCCGTGCCGCTGAAATGCGTGTGGCTGAAGCCGACAATGGTGGGGTCTTCATACTGATAGCCTGCGCAGTACTCATAGACCTTGCCTGTGTACTGGCCTTCAAAAAGAAAGGGAATGGTGTCGGTGTCAGGGCTGAGCTGCACCATGCCGAAGGGGACCGTGGCGCCGGGGTAGACATGCCCCATTTTTGAAGTCCCAATGAAGTGGTCCACCTGCGAGGCCAATTCCATCGCACCTCCAACCTGCATAAAGGCGAGCAAAATCCCGCAATGCACCGCCTTCATTTTCTCAGACTGCTTGACCAATTGCCATCAGCTTGTGCAACGCGAATGATGGAGGCCGCTACAAACTCACGCCCCAATCGGTCCCAGCGCACACGTGTACGACCGGCTGGCAGATCAAGACTTGTGCGGCCCAGCAGACGGCCGTCCAGGGCGTAAGCCAACAGGAGCACTCGCCCGGCATCGCCCAAGTGCGCCGTGAATCCTTCTGCATTGTGCCAAACCCGAGGCTCGGTGTGGTTCAGCATTTCAAGCCCGTCGGTGCCGAAACCGTGAAACGTCACTTGGCTGTTTCCGCTGTTTGCAACGCCCAGCGTGTCGAGTTCAGTGGCATAAGAAATGTCGGCGGGGTTGGACAAGCCATCGGCCCCATCGGCCACCGTTTCAGCATCCGTGAAATCTGCACTGTAACGGGTGATGCGGGCCGGGGACCAGGAGCTAACGTAATAGCGCCCCGACCCATCGATATCAATGCCGTCGAGATTGCCCAAACCGGTGCCATCCACCAAGGTCGAAACTTCACCTGAAACCAAATCCACTGCTAGGATATCTGCGTTGCCGAGCCAACACACCACAACGGCGCGGCCGCCTTCCACGTCCACCACAACCCCATTGGGCTTAGCCCCGATGTCATTCACCAAGGTGCTCTTGCTCATAGCGGCCGGATCGCTCACATCAACCGCAATGATCTTGCCCGATGAGAAATCGCTGATGATCAAGGTGTTCAACCCGTCGTTGCCCATTCCATTTGCAAAGCTCAATTCAAGCCCCAAGCTGCCCAGCTCTTCAGCCGTACTGAGGCTGTAGGCCCTGAGCGTCCCCGCATCGATGGCGTATAACACGTCGCCGAGAACCTCCATGCCGTGGGTGGCCTCGGCACTGCCGAAATAGTCCCAGCTTGCGCCTTGGTCGGAAGTCTCCAGCAGGGAATTTCCATTGGATACAAACCACCGGTTGGCACCGGGGTCGTATTCACAGGCTTCAATATTGTTCGGCGTTTGAGCCGTTGAGTGCGTAAAGCTTGAGCTCATCAACGCGATGGCAAGGCACGCAACTAGAGCAGGGGCGGGGGCTTTCATGCCAGCAAAGTTCGCTGCTGAAGCGAAAGCTTGGTTGGCAAAATTATCAACACGTCAATTCTCCTTCTCAACGGAGCGCACCGACATCTCACGGGACTGGATCCCAATGGACGCTTGGTGGATCATTTTGTACAAACTTGTAATAAACGAGCGGTCCAGCCCTTCCTCCACGGCCCGCCCCACGTGATCGTTAAGGATTTGGTTCCAGCGTTCAGTCTGCAGGATTAACATCTTACGATCCCTTTTGTATGCGCCGATTTCACCTGAAATTTCCATTCTACGCGCCAGCAATCCAATCAAATGTTCATCCAACAAGTCCAGCTCAGCCCGCATATTTTCTAGTTCGTCCACATGGGCCTCGCTTCGGCCACCGCCCCCTTGAACAGATCTGAAAATCAATTCGGATAGCAGATGGTCCAATGCCGCAGGGGTCACCTGCTGTGCGGCATCAGTCCAGGCCTTATCAGGCTCAACATGCGACTCAATCATCAGCCCGTCAAAGCCCAAGTCCATCGCCTTTTGTGACACGCCGGCCACCGCTGTACTCCGCCCTGTGATATGGCTCGGGTCACAATACAGCGGCAGGTCGGGGAAGAGGTCCTTGAAGTCGATGGCCAATTGCCACATCGGCGGGTTGCGGTACTTGTCCTGACCGTGCACACTGAACCCGCGGTGGACACCAATGATTTTTTGCAAGCCCGCACCTTCGAGGCGCTCAACAGCGCCCGCCCAGAGCATTAAATCTGCGTGCATTGGGTTCTTCACAGCCACTGCAATGTCGACGCCTTTCAAGGCATCGGCCAATTCTTGAACTAAAAATGGACTAGCCGTTGTCCTCGCCCCAACCCACAATAAATCCACCCCGTGATTGAGCGCCAAGTCCACATGCCGTGGGTGGGCCACTTCGGTGGCCACGGCGAGGCCGCATTCGTCCTTCACATCAGACAGCCAAGAAAGGCCGATTTCGCCCACACCCTCAAAGTCGCCAGGACGGGTCCGGGGCTTCCACAAACTAGCCCGGAAATATGCGTTCTGGGTGCGCGAAAAAGCCGGAGCGAGCGCCCGGGCAGTCTCCAAGACCTGGTCGCGCGTTTCTGCGCTGCACGGGCCAGCGATTAACCCCGGCAATTGCACATGCTTATTCATCGCTCACTTCGTCTCGTCAATTCAGTTGTAAATGTCGCCATATTTGCAACAGAATAATCACCAACCATGAACCGTTATTTTGCCCTGATTCCCGTCGTTTTAGTTTTGCTCACCAGCTGCGAAACAGAAGTTGTTGAGGAATGCGCCATTCCCGCCACCATTCGCGTCATCAATAACACGATTTGCACGCCTGATATCGAATTAGACGGCGATGTAATCGCCGATGAATTGGTGTACCTCGACTCCGTGGAGGTGGAGGTGAACGCCGGCAATTACGATGTGAGCGCTGAAATGGCCTTCATCTCACTTTGCGAAGACCAGAACTGGAACTTCGATATTGAGTGCGGTGAATTGGTCATCCTCACTGTTGAATAAGGCCTGGACTGGTTAATTGGCCCGTCAGTAGCGTGCCAATTCCTGGGGGCATTCTTCATAAAGCCCCCCCCCAACGCCAATGATGAACCGCATCGGTAATGGCCCTTAGGCTAACTTTGGCGCCGTATGAAATTCCAATTCTCTCGCATCGCTCTAATGAGCGTCGTCCTGTCTTGTGCAGCCGCTTCGGCTGCCCTTGCTCAGGTGGACCCTTTTGAAATTCGTTTTGATGCTGGACAAGTGGTCGGCCTAGAAAGCGCCCAGCAGTCCTTGATCGCCTCTGCCCCGTGGCAGAACTATATAGATGCACATCCGCAATGGCAAGTCCAGTTCGATGCCCGCTCGGGCGGAGTGCATCGCGCATACGGCCCTGGCATCGTGGTGCCAGGCGATGATCCGATCGAAAGAACAGAGGCTTTTCTCGCCGCACAGTTCAACCGCTTCGGTTGGAACGATGTGGCGTTGACTGCGCCACGCGTACTGGGCAACACCGAAAAGCCGCGTGTAATATTCCAGCAACATGTGGCCGGATCGCCCGTGAAAGGCAGCGAGGTGCAGGTCCTGTTTTCGGGGGACAAAGTGGTGATGTGGGGCGCCCAAGTTTGGGCAGGAATCGAACCGGTCGACGGGGCCTGGCTGAGTTCTGACCAGCTGGTCGCCTCAGCGAACAACGGCTTGCCTGCAGACTTTATCAGCAGCGCCGAGGCAACGGTGGGGACGTTGAACTGGTGGCCAGAAGCCGGCGAGCTGCGCCCTATGCGTTCTCTCACGCTCAGTGGAAAGTTGCAAGGGCACCCGGTGCAATACCGCTGCGCCGTAGACTTGCTCGACGGACGGCTCCTTGATCGCGTCGATCAAATCTGCAACTCGGCACCCACAAGCCCCGCCGCGCCCTTTCTAGCCGTGGAAGGCACCCTTCTCGGCGCAGCCAGCCTCTACAACCCGTACATCGCGCCCGAGACCATCGGCCTGCCGCATGTGGAACTCACCAGCGGCAGTAACACGTTCCACACCTCAGCTGAAGGCGAGTTCTCAGCCCCTGGCAGCGCTCCGCTAACGATCAGCGGCAGTGTTTCCGGGCGCTTCAGCCGAGTTTTTACCGACGATCAGACGCCCGAATTCTCAATTGAAGGCGTCCTAGATGGCGACGCGCCCGACATCACCGCATTGGCCTCCGCAACGGAGATCAGCGCTTACGTCGCAGTGACCAGGATGCACGACCACATGAAGGGCTATTTGCCGGCATTCGAAGCATTGGATTTCCCTGTACCCACCCATGTGGACATCACAGGCGACAACTGCAACGCATATTACACCCCTGGCGAACCAAGCGTCAACTTTTATGCCCAAGGCGGTGATTGCAACGCCTTTTCCTTGGTCTCCGACGTCGCCTACCACGAATACGGTCACGGCATCAACGACCAATACTACCTGAGTCTCGGCTCGTACTTCTCCAACGGTGCAATGAATGAAGGCTACGCCGACTTCTGGGCCCTGAGCTTATCCAATAACCCGGTGCTGGGTCAGGGTTGCTACAACACAGACCCCACATTTTATATCCGGCGCTACGATGAGGACCCAAAAGTTTACCCCGAGGACTTAGTGGGGCAGGTGCACGCCGACGGTGAAATCATTTGCGGCGCTTGGTACGACACGCATATATTGATGGGTGGAGATTGGTCGCTGACCATGGCGCTATTTCTGGAGGTGTACGACGGACTGCAGGCCACCACGGCCAATGGAAACGAGGGCGAAGCCTTCACCGAAGTGCTGCTCGACTTACTTAACGCAGACGACGATAACGGAGATCTCACCGACGGAACGCCGCACTCGCTGGAGATTCTCGAGGGCTTCGGCATCCACGGCATCACGCTGTTTTCTAACGTGCACATCGACCACAACCAAGTCGGATTGCACCCGGCACAAACCCCAGTGGAAATCACAGCTACAGCTTCCATCGTTTTTCCTTACAGCGTGTACTTTGAACAAATCAACTTGTACTACCGCACGTCGCCCACCGAAGACTGGGCACAGACGGCTATGACGCCTAGTGGCTCGGAGACATTTACACACGATTTCCCCGCTCAGCCCGAGGGCACAGTGATCCGTTACTTCATGAGCATTGAGGATATTTTCGGCGCAGTTTCTTCGACGGTTCCTTTCTCCTCAAACAAGCCGACCAATGCCAATCTGCCTTTCCACGCCCTCATCGGATTGACCGAAGTGATGCGCAACGATTTAGATGAAACAGATGAATTCGGCGTCTGGCAGGAAGGCGTGATCGGCGACTTGGCCACCACCGGCGAGTGGGAGACAACTATCCCCGTGGGCTCATTCAGCGATCCGGGCGACATATCCAGCGTTGTAGCGCCCTATTACGACCACACCCCGTTCGGCGACGGGTACTGTTTTGTGACCGGGGAGAGTCCCACGGACGACGGAGGAATCGGCGTGAACGACATCGACGGCGGTCAAACGACCTTGCTCAGCCCGACGATCGATGTATCGCAGATGCTCGACCCGGTGATGAGCTACTGGCGGTGGTATGTCAATGCACCTGCTTCTGGGGCCAACCCAGGGGCCGATTGGTGGCAAGTCGAAGTTTCCGACGACAACGGCGCGTCTTGGGTCTACGTTGAAAACACAAAAACGCAGGATGTCAGCTGGCGGCAGTCGGCCTTCCGCGTTCAGGAATACGTCGACTTGACAA
Source organism: Flavobacteriales bacterium (assembly GCA_029242765.1). Classification (GTDB taxonomy): domain Bacteria; phylum Bacteroidota; class Bacteroidia; order Flavobacteriales_D; family Sanyastnellaceae; genus UBA8752. Next base: position 14,781 of record JAQWTJ010000002.1, read on the forward strand.
CCGACTTTCGAATGCGATTCACCGCCTCGGACAGCCTGCACCCGGGCCAGGAATACGAAGGAGGAAGCTTGATTGAAGCCGCCGTGGATGACATCATTTTGTACGACCTCGGATCAATCGGTGTGGACGAGCCGACGCAGGATGATGGCCCCACCGGCTTGGTCGCATGGCCCGTTCCCGCTCGCGATGTTGTGTCAATGGCGGGATGGCGGCCGTCCTCGCACGTCGAATTCTACAACGCAAGCGGCTTGCTAATAGCTACAATCCAAGCTGATACCAGCGGGGGGCTCGCAGTGCCTTGCCACAATTGGCCCACTGGAACCGTCATCGCTAAGGGCGAAAACAGAGCAGGTAGAAGCGCAAGTCACATCATTGTGGTTGCACAAAACAACTGATTGAAGAAGGCTTTGGGCCTCAAGAGAACCTGAATTATGGGAAGAGCATTTGAATTCCGGAAGGAGAGAAAGATGAAGCGTTGGTCGGTGATGGCCAAGACCTTTGCGCGTCTGAACAAGGACCTGATTTTTGCCATCAAAGAGGGCGGGGGCATCACCGATCCGGATTTGAATTCGCGGCTTCGCGCGGTTATTCAAAACTGCAGGGCAGCGAATATGCCCAAGGACAACATTGAGCGAGCAATCAAAAAGGCGAACGACAAAGATGCAGCCGACTTAAAAGTGGTCACTTTTGAAGGCTATGCACCCCACGGCGTAGCCGTGTTTGTCGAAACAGCCACGGACAACAACAACCGAACAGTGGCCAACGTCCGCAGTCACTTCAGTAAATGCGGGGGCAACATGGGCAACTCAGGCAGCGTGGAATTCCTGTTCACCCATATGTGCTGGTTCAAGATCTCCGCTGAAGGGCACGATGTGGAGGAGCTCGAATTCGAACTGATCGACTTCGGCGTTGAAGACGTAGGCCAGGACGGAGACTCAATTATGATGTACGGACCCTTCGAGGCTTACGGAAACATCCAGTCAAAACTTGAGGGCGACGGCATCGAAATCATCGTCAGAAATCGCTTCTATTACTGAGATAGTAATGGTGGATGAGATTGTCCCGTCGATGAGGTTG
>JAQWTJ010000098.1 GCA_029242765.1 Flavobacteriales bacterium
AGTTAAGTCGTCCAAGCCATCGGAATTGAAATCGGTAAAGCTCATTCCGGCGCCCAGAAACTCGGCCTGGGTGCTACTGGGCATGGGGTACTCAAGCGAAGCATCGACGAATTGCGCTTGGATTTGACCACAATGCAACATCAATGAAACGGCGTGCAATACACCAAGCAGGATGAAATAGCGCATCTTCTGTTTTACAATCTTTGGTCAAAGATTAGACGCAGAACCATGCGCTCGGTTGCCTGCTCAAGTCGGCTCGATTTCAGCCGTCAAATCTCTTTCCAGCAAAGCCGTACACAGAGGTTCCAGAACATCATATTCGCCATTCTTTACAGCGCATTGCCCCTTAAAGTGCACCAGCACCGCACATTGCTCTGCCTGCTCAGCTTCATGGCCACACACTTTGACCAAGGAAATAATCACATGATCGAAGGTGTTGTGATCGTCGTTGTAGAGGACAATCTGCCAACCTTCAGTCGCCTTGACCTGCAAGTCAGTCTGAACCTGAGTTTCAACCAACTCATCCGGGGCATCAAAACCCAGCGGGTCCATTAAAGGAGAAGAGGCGAGGGGAAGTTCCAAATGCAATCGCATGGTGCAAAATTACAATCTCAACGCCATATGTACGGACCGCCCTCGAGCCATACTTTTGCGCACATGGAAAACTCTCCGGCAAAAGACCTCCACTTTATCGAACAGATCATCGAAGAGGATTTGAAATCCGGCAAACACGCTGCCATCCACACGCGATTTCCCCCTGAGCCGAACGGTCACCTTCATATTGGCCACGCCAAAGCCATCTGCTTAAGCTTCGGTATGGCGGAAGAATATAATGGGTTGGCCAATTTGCGTTTCGACGACACAAATCCTGAAAAGGAGAGCCAAGCGTACGTGGACGCCATCAAAAAGGATGTCAGCTGGCTGGGCTTCAAATGGAATGGGGGAGAGTATTACACCTCGGATTACTTTGAACAGCTGTATAGTTTCGCCCTGAAGCTCATCGACATGGGGGCGGCCTACGTCGACCACCAAGGCCCCGAGGATATTGCGTCGCAGAAAGGCACGCCGACCTCGCCGGGGTCGGACAGCCCCTATCGCGAGCGATTGGCGGAAGAGAACCGAGCGCTCTTTGAACAGATGCGGGCAGGCGACTTCCCCGACGGCCACTGCGTTTTGAGGGCCAAAATTGACATGGGCCACGCGAACATGCACATGCGCGACCCGATCATTTACCGCATCAAGCGTGCCCACCATCAGCGCACGGGTAACCGCTGGTGCATTTACCCGATGTATGACTTCGCCCACGGGCAAAGCGACGCATTGGAGGAGATCACGCACTCGCTTTGCACACTTGAATTTGAAGTCCACCGACCATTGTACGACTGGTTCATCGAACAACTCGGAATTTTTTCGAGCCGACAAATTGAATTTGCAAGGCTCAACTTGAGCTACACCATCATGTCCAAGCGCAAGCTGCTGACCCTTGTAGAGCAAGGTGTTGTGGACGGCTGGGACGACCCGAGATTGCCGACCATCAGCGGATTGCGGCGACGCGGATACACCCCCGAGAGCATCCGGTCCTTTTGCAACCGCATCGGCATTGCCAAGCGCGAGAACATCATTGACGTGAGCTTGCTTGAATTTTCACTGCGCGACCACTTGAACCAGACAGCTCACCGTACCATGGCCGTGCTCGACCCGGTCAAACTGGTGATTGTCAATTACCCTGAAGGCAATTCAGAGCAGCTGCCCTCGGAAAACAACCCCGAAGATGAAAGCGCCGGCGTGCGAAATTTGCCCTTCTCACGCACGCTTTGGATGGAGCGGGATGACTTCAAACTCGAGGCGAACAAGAAGTGGTTTCGCCTGGCACCGGGAAAAACGGTGCGCTTGAAATCTGCCTACATCGTGCGTTACGTCGACCACGTGATGGATGCGGATGGCGTTTTGCAGGAGGTCCATGTCGAATACTTCGAAAATTCAAAAAGTGGAAGTGACGTTTCGGGCATCAAAGCCAAGGGCACCTTGCACTGGGTGAATGCGGCAACGGCTATTGACGCTGAAGTGCGCCTGTACGACCGGCTCTTTAACGACCCCGCACCCGACGGACACAAGGACCGGGAATTTATGGACTTTCTCAACCCTCATTCTTTGGAGGTTCGAACAGGATGCAAGCTCGAGGCTTCGCTGGCTGAAGCTTCGGCCGGTGTGCCGTATCAGTTCACGCGGCTCGGTTATTTCAGTCTTGATGCGGGGTACGCTACTGAAGGACGGCAGGTGTTTAATCGCGCAGTCACCTTGAGGGACGGCTGGAAACAGGGGTGAGGCCCATTTCTTTTCCGAGCTTGAGCATCAATGCGCTGGCGGCTTCTGGGTTGTTTTGAATGTCCCCATCGAGCACGGCTTCTTTGATTGCCTTTTTAATGTCGCCTACAGGGCGTGAGGGGGGAATCCCAAATGTTTCCATGATCTGCTCGCCGCTGATGGGCGGCTGGAAATTTCGCACGTGATCCTTTTGTTCCACTTCCACGAGTTTCTCCACGACCGCATCGTAGTTGCGCAGGTAGCGCTCAACCTTCGCCTCGTTCTTTGATGTGATGTCGGCCCGAGCAAGCAGCATCAAGTCGTCAATGTCATCACCCGCCTCAAAAAGCAAACGTCGCACCGCGCTGTCCGTAATGGTTTCTTGAGTTAGAGCAATGGGGCGAAGATGCAGCAGGACCAGCTTTTGCACATACTTCATCTGGTGATCCAGCGGAAGCTTAAGCCGTTTGAAAATCTTAGGGACCATTCGCGCACCGCGGTCCTCGTGGCCGTGAAAAGTCCAACCGTGGTCCGGGTGGAAACGCTTGGTGGGAGGTTTGGCGATGTCGTGCAAGATGGCCGCCCAACGCAGCCACAATTTCTCGGTGTGTAGAGACAGGCGGTCAAGCACCTCGATCGTGTGGTAGAAATTATCCTTATGCCCGATGCCATTGCGACGCTCAACCCCTTTCAATCGGACCATTTCAGGAAAGAACTCATGGAGCAGCCCGGTGTTGAACAATAGATTAAATCCCACGGAGGGCTTCTCGCTCAGTATCATTTTGTTAAGCTCCACATGGACGCGCTCCATAGAAATAATCTCCAAGCGCTTTGCATTGCGAGAAATGGACTGCAAACTCTCCTGTTCAATGGTGAATCCGAGTTGGCTTGCAAAGCGCACCGCACGCATCATGCGCAGCGGGTCATCACTATAAGTCACGTCTGGATCTAGGGGGGTCCTCAGAATTTTCTCCTCCAAGTCCTGCAGCCCCGTAAACGGGTCAACGAGCTCGCCGAATTGCTCGCTGTTCAAACGGATGGCCATTGCGTTGATGGTGAAATCACGGCGGTTCTGATCATCTTCAATCGTACCGTCCTCTACAATGGGTTTGCGGCTGCCGCGATCGTAACTCTCTTTCCGAGCGCCAACAAACTCCACCTCGTAGCCTTGGTGTCGAAACATCGCTGTTCCAAAGTTCTTGAACACCGTGACACGGCCCGCTTTCAGCTTTTTAGCCACCGTCTGCGCAAGGTCGATGCCGCTGCCTTCCACCACAATGTCAATGTCCTTGCAGGGGCGATTCAAAAGCAGGTCCCGCACGAATCCTCCGATGGCAAAGGCCTGCATGCCCGTGCGGTCCGCCTCGCGACCGACCGCTTCAAACACAGGGTGGGTGAGTTGCTCTTTTAGATTCATGGACGTACAATTTCTACACGACCGCTTTCGTCGATGCGCACAATGCTGCTCGGCTGTGGACATTTCTGATCGCGACCATACCGTCCCACGAAATCTACGCCCTGAAGGATGGACTTGTCAATTTGTCGGAATCCTTTAGGAGCGGGGTCGCCAGATCTATTGGCTGAAGTGCTGGCCAATGGAACGCCAAGCCCTTTTATTATGAACTGCAAATACGCATTGCGCACAGCTCGCACGGCAATGGTTCGAGTCCCATTGGGGACGGCGGAGCCGGCTGCTGACTCAGGCGCTGCTGCTGTAACGGCCTCAGGCAAATTCTTCGCCCGAGGTAAAACAATGGTGATGGAGCGATCCTCTGCCTCGGGCACCTCCAACAGATCCCACGCCGAGTCAGCAATGTCGTCGGCCCATTGTGCGGCCATGCCCGGCTCATCGAGCAACACGATAAAGGGCTTGTCATCTGGACGGTTCTTCAAGACGCTCATTCGAGACAGCGCTTTCGGGTCATCTGCTCGGCATGCAATACCCCAGACGGTGTCGGTCGCACTGACGATCAATCCACCCGCGCGCAAAATTCGCACGCACTCCAGGGCATCCTCGCGCCAAGGGGCGTTCATGCCTTTACGGCGAGCCATCGGTCAACGTTTTGTTGGATGCGGTCTTCGAGCGAAATGGAAGCGTCCGGCTTGACAAAGTCGAGGCCGGTGATGCGCTCGTACAGCTCGATGTATCGGCTGCTGACCAGCTCTGTGAAGGCCTCGTCAAGCTCTGGCATCACATCCCCAGGCCGCCCCATAAAGTCGCGATCTATAAGCCATTCGCGGACAAACTCCTTGCTGAGTTGGGGCTGCAACTCACCATCGCGCTGTCGCTGCTCATAGCCCTCGGCAAAGAAGTAGCGGGACGAGTCCGGCGTGTGCACTTCGTCCATCAGCATCAAACGACCGTCGTGGAGACCGAATTCGTATTTCGTGTCCACTAGAATCAGCCCGCGATCAAGAGCCATTGTCCGCCCGCGATCAAAAAGCGCACGGGTCACTTGTTCCATCTCAGCGTAAAGGGCGGGGTCAGCCAAGCCTTGGGCAAGAATTTCTTCACGGCTGATGTCCTCATCGTGTCCCGCTTCTGCTTTCGTGGAAGGCGTGATAATTGCGCGGTCAAACGCATCATGCTCGCGCATCCCCTCAGGCAAGGGCACACCGCAAAGCACACGGCCACCGTCACGGTACGTGCGCCAGGCGTGACCTGTCAAATGCCCACGGATTACCATTTCAATGCGGACCGGCTCACATAGCAGGCCCACCGCCACACTTGGGTCGGGTGTGGCCTCAAGCCAAACCGGTACGATGTCGGAAACCTTGTCAAGCATGTAGGCCGCCAATTGGTTCAGCACTTGGCCCTTGTGCGGGATGGGCTTAGGCAACACCACGTCGAAAGCCGAAATACGGTCGGAGGCAACCATCACAAGCCGGCCGCCAGCCATGGTGTGCACGTCGCGCACCTTGCCTCGGTAGAAGTGGGTCTGGCCGGAGAAGTGATACTGGTGGAGGGTCGACATCAAAAGTTAGGCTGGAGTAGATGGGGGAGGAGCATCAGGGTGACTCAAGTCAGCCTTTTCAAAGGCCGAGATCACGCGTTTGACAACGGGATGCCGAATCACGTCATCGGCTGTCAAATGGACGAAGGCCACACCTTGAACATCCTTTAAAATGTGCTGAATGGTGCGAAGCCCACTGGTCTGGCGGTAGGGCAAATCCACCTGGGTGATGTCGCCTGTGACGATGAACTTCGCCCTGCGCCCCATACGGGTGAGGAACATTTTCATCTGGGCTGTTGTGGCGTTCTGGGCCTCGTCGAGGATAACGAAGGCTTTGTCGAGTGTTCGCCCACGCATAAAAGCCAGGGGCGCTATCTCGATGACACCCTTTTCGAGGTGGTCGGCGACCTTTTCGTAGGGCAGCATATCAGTGAGCGCGTCGTAAAGCGGCTGCATGTACGGGTCGAGCTTTTCCTTCAAGTCGCCCGGGAGGAAGCCGAGATTTTCTCCGGCTTCCACGGCCGGGCGCGTCAGCACGATGCGCTGAACGCGCTTCTCTTTGAGCGCCCGAACAGCAAGCGCCACAGCGGTGTATGACTTGCCTGAGCCTGCAGGTCCGATTGCGAAAACGAGGTCGTTCTCCTCGATCTTATCCACCAATTGTTGCTGGCCTTTGGTGCGAGCGCGAATGGGTTCGCCGTGCTGGCTGTAGAGCAGGACTTTCTCCCGCTCCAAGCGGAGTTTGACCTGGTCGCCTTCCTCTCGCAACAAGCGACCCAGTTCTTCCTCAGACAGTTTTCCGTAGCGTTCCAAGTGCCAAATCAACACGTCCCATTTCGCTCCGAAATGGTCGATATCACATTGCGGACCGATCGCCTTCATCTCGTCACCTCGGGCCACGAGCTTAAGGCGAGGGAAAGCGGTCTTCAACTGCTCAAATGCGCCGTTGCCCGTCCCAAAAATGTCGCGCGGGTCGTTCCGCAGAAAAGTGAAGATCCGTTCTGAATTCAAGGTTCAAACGAGATTGAATAAATAGCGGTGCAAAGTTAGCTCAAACAAGCCGCTGTGTTCGCATTTTTGTGCCCATGTCGGAATTCGACGAAAGTCCTCCACCGCAATCTGCGGCGCGCATCGTGACACTGACCTCAGATTTGGGTGCAGACAGTTTGTATTTGGCCTCGATTAAAGGGGCCCTTGTCTCGCGCGATCCCAGCATCCACGTTATCGACATCAGCCATGCCATCCGGCCCTTTGACTTCAGGCAGGCGGCCTTTGCACTGCGCAATACGGCGGGCGCTTTCCCACCTGGAACCGTGCATGTATTGGCCTTGAACACCATGCCTACAGAGGAAGATGTGCACCGTGTGATGCAGCTTGGAGGCCAATTTTTCGTGGGAATGGACGATGGGGTTTTCGGTATGATTGCTGAAAAAGAGCCGGAAGCCGTCTACGACATCACCGTGCAGAGCGAGAGCGATTCGCTGACCTTTCCCTCGCTGAACGTCTTTGTTCAAGTGGCCTGTCACCTCGTCTCTGGTGGGGTCCCGGCCGTGATAGGTCGCCGGACAGATCGCATCAGCAACGCTGTTCTTCAGAGCTTGACGTCCGGTGAAGATTGGCTCCAAGGCGTCGTGCAATACGTAGACGGATATGGCAACCTCATCACCAACATTGACGAAAAATTCTTCAACAAAGTCGCCAAGGGGCGCCCTTTTTGCATCCCTTTGCGCACACTAAGGACAAAAGTCTCCCACATCAAGAAGACCTACAACGAAGTCCCGGTGGGCGATCGCGTCGTGCTGTTCAATCACATGGGCCTACTTGAGATTGCCATCAACAAAGGGGGACCGAGCAGCGGAGGAGGGGCCTCCCAACTATTGGGACTGAAAGTTGACAGTATTTTGCGACTCGAATTCACCTCTGAATAACCTCAACCTCCGCTAATCTCAATTTCCGCATGATAATTCGTTGGGTCCACATGGAATTCCCCCCTGAGCAGCGCAGCGCATTTCTCGATTTGTTTGAGGCGCATCGAGAGGCCATCGCTTCCCAGCCGGGCTGCAAAGGCTTAGAGCTCGTCCAAAACGAAGACAACCAGAACAAAATAAGTACTTTGAGTCATTGGAAATCCACTGAAGCCTTGAATAAATACCGCGCCTCAGCACTCTTTGCACAAGTTTGGCCCGCCACAAAAGCCTTGTTTTCCGCGCCACCTCAAGCCCAATCCTTCAAACAATTGTGGTCATGCTCGTAAGGCCATTCTGTACGCTGTACCTCCGCGAGGTTCGCAGCGTCCTGCAGTCTGTTTTGGGCATGGCCATATTGGGCGTGTTCGTGTTGATTTCCGGCCTATTTCATTGGGTATTCCCCGGCCAATGGAACTTAATCGAACGCGGCGTAGCAGATCTCGAACCCTTCTTCCTATTCACGCCGTGGATCTTGATGTTCATCGTTCCGGCCATCACCATGCGCTCATTGGCCGAAGAGCGCAGCGCTGGCACCTTGGAGTGGCTGCTGACTCGGCCGCTGCACCCCGGCTTGATTCTTTCGGCCAAATTTGCAGCGAGCACCACCTTGGTGGCGCTCGCCTTGCTACCGACTTTGATCAACGTTGTTTTATTAAGCGCTTTGGGCAATCCCCCAGGCAACATCGATACAGGTGCCGTTCTCGCAGGCTACCTTGGTTTGATGCTACTCAGCAGCGCGTTTGTCGCCGTGGGCCTCGCCGCCTCGGCCTCCACATCAAGCCAGGTCGTGTCTTTCTTGGCGAGCTTCACCCTATCGCTACTCTGGTATTACGGCCCCAGTGCATTGGGCTCCTTCGACCTGTTCGGAAGCTGGGATCACAGCGTCCAATGGCTCGGCGCTGAAATGCACTACCTAGCAGCCTGTCGCGGAGCCCTAGCCATCCAGGACGTTGCCTGGTTCATCGCATGCGCTGCCGCGGCATTGGCCATCGCCCGTTTCCGAATTCTCTCCATCCGATGAAGCGATCTTTCGTCCAACTCGCCCTCAGCATTGCGGTCATCGCACTCGGACTGGCCGTCACCGAACAGCTCGACCTTAAAGTGGACCTGACCGAGGACCAACGCCACAGCTTCACCCCGACCACTGAGGCCTTGCTTGAGCAACTCGGTCAGGACGGGACCCCCGTGCTGGTGCGCTGTTACCTCGCCGGTGATTTCCCAGCGGCATATCGACGTTTGGCCGATGAAATCCGAGGGGTCTTGCGTTCTTTCCACCGCATGAGTTCGGGCCATTTGAAGTTTGAATTCATCGATATCAGCGCCTCAGGCGACGCCCAAACCACAGGGCAAATCGAATTGAAACTCTACGAACAAGGCCTCCGGTATTCTCGAATTTCATACCAAAACGGCACCACAACAGCACACCAAAATGTGTGGGCCTGTGCCATGTTAACTGTCAACGGCGCGGACCATCCCATTCAATTCCTGCGCAGCGAAACGATGCAGCCGAACGAAATCACGGTGCAGAACGCCATCAACCAACTCGAATTCACCCTGGCCAGCACCTTACGAAGAGCTCTACGATCTGAGAAGCCGTCCGTCGGGTTCTTGCGCAGTCACAACACATTTCTTCCCGTTCAATTGGCCGACTTCACGCTGTCTCTTGAAGAATACGCCGAGGTTGTCGACGTGAAACTCGACGGCTCGGTGAACGCCTTGTGCACGCAAATCGAAGGCATGAAAGGCCGCTTGCCGCGGTTCGACGCCTTGGTTGTGGCCGGTCCGGATAGCACTTTTTCGGAAAAAGACAAGCTCTTGCTCGATCAATTCCTCATGCATGGAGGACGTATTCTCTGGCTCGTCGACCCGATTCGCACCGACTTGGATAGTTTGCGTGCGAAGCAAAATACCGTTGGAATTACGCGTGAAATAGGGCTGTTCGACCAGCTTTTCCACTACGGCGTTCGCATGAACAGGGACCTGGTCCTCGACGCCCAATGCGCCCCCATCATGCTCGACGCAGGGCCTGGCAGCGGGGGGCGAAACTACCAGATGTTCAATTGGTATTTTTCACCCTTGGCCATCGGCGACCACAAGGCCCATCCCATTGCGTCGAACTTGGACCCCATCCATTTTAATTTCGTCTCGAGCCTGGACACGGTGAATGCCAACCCTGCCATTTCTAAATCGGTCCTGCTCAAAAGCTCAGCGCGTTCCGTGCGTTACAAGGCCCCCGTACGGATTTCTAGCGCCGTGGTCAACCTGCCGCCCGAGCATTTCGAGCAAGGCCCAGGAGGATTTCCAATGGCCGTACTGCTCGAAGGTCAGTTCAGTAGCTTTTTTGAGAACCGCCTACTCGATACGCTCCGGCACGACCCCAGTTTTGGATACCGCCCACAAAGCAAGCCCACCGCCATGATTGCAGTCTCCGATGCAGACATTGCCCGCAACAAAGTGCGCCCTGATGGAGATCAGCTCTTGCCATTGCCCCTGGGCTTTGACCCCAATGCGCAGAGCGTGGTGTATGACAACAAGGAGTTCCTGCTCAACGCCATGAGCTACTTGCTCGACGACCGAGCAGCCATCTCCATCCGCTCGCGCTCAATTGAGTTGCGGCCACTGGATAGGTCCAAGACGACGGGCGCCTCAAAACGTTGGAGTGGACTGGCCTTAGGGCTTCCTTTGCTCATCGTGCTGGGCGCATGCGGAGCGGTCCGTTTCGTTCACCACCGAAAATTCTCCCGATCGGCATGAATAAACTGATGCCCTACCTGCTGGCCATTGCCGTGCTCAGCGCCTTGGCCCTTTGGCTTCGAGGAACAGATAACACAGGCGAATTATCCAATGATTGGCAATCCGTGTTCGCCATTGAAGACAGTTCAAAAATTGACCGCATCCGCATCGCTGACGTGCAGGGGCGGGTGGCCGACTTGACGCGCTCTAACGCGCATCACCTTGGGCTTTGGCGTATCAACAATGCCTTTTTTGCACGAAAAGACGCCACGGACCTGCTGCTAAAAACGGCCGTGCGAACAATGGTGAAACAACCGGTCACGCCTCAAGCTGAACCCGGCGTATTGAAGATGATTGCCACGGCCGGCAAACGCGTTGACTTCTTCGAGCGCGGAATCCAAAAGCCTGTAAAAACATGGTTCATCGGAACGCCAACCCAAAGCCACACCGGAACCAACATGCTGCTTGAAGTGCCTGACCACGGCCGCGCCACTTCGCCTTTTGTCACTCACATGGAGGGTTTTACAGGGTTTCTATCGACACGCTTTTTCACGGATGAGCTCGACTGGCGCTACACCGGTGTTTACAACAAACCTGTGAGTGAAATAGCGGCCATCACCGCAATTCCTCAGCAGGACATAGGCCAAGCAGCCCGTATTGTACTTCCTGAAGAAGGAGGAAAGCCCTGGGTGGAATCACTCTCAGGAGAACCCTTAGACGCCTTGAGCGAACACACTGAAACGCTGCTCCGTCGATTTGAAAAGGTCCACGTTGAAACCTGGATGAGCCACTTGACTTCGGCTGGAGAGGACTCTTTGCGTGCAAGCACACCCGCTTGGAGCATCACCGTGGACTACCGGGGCGGCGAATCCCGCAGCATCGATTTGTTTTGGAAGCCAAAAATTCAGGAAATTCCCGACGGGACAGGTGCAATCCTCCCCTTCGACGGAAGCCGTATGTACGCGGTGTACGAGGGCGAAGTGGCGCTGATTCAGACCTTTGTCTTCGATCCAATTCTCAAGTTCTGGAGGGTCCAGCTCGGCTTTAACACCAGCGGCCTTAACGGCTCACTATCAACCAACACGAACACGCCATGAATGCATATCTCATCGACGGCATCCGCACCCCCATCGGCAATTTCGGGGGAACGCTTTCGCCCATTCGCGCGGACGACTTAGCGGCCCATGCCATTGCAGCATTGACCTCCCGCCATCCCAACCTCCCTTTAGACGCCATCGAAGACGTCCTGTTGGGCTGCGCAAACCAAGCCGGCGAGGACAACCGCAACGTCGCCAGGATGGCCTCCCTTCTCGCCGGCCTGCCCACCAGCGTCCCAGGCGAAACAATCAACCGGCTGTGCGCCTCGGGCATGGCCGCCTCCATTCACGCGGCCCGAGCCTTGCACACAGGCGACGGCGAAGTTTTCATCACAGGAGGCGTCGAACACATGACGCGAGGTCCCTGGGTCATTTCAAAAGTGAGCAAACCCTTCGGACGTGATGCACAGATGCACGACTCAAGCTTCGGCTGGCGCTTTGTGAACCCTAAGATGAAAACCATGTACGGCGTCGATGGCATGGGGCAGACGGCAGAAAATCTTGTCGACCAACACGACATTTCGCGCCGTGACCAAGACGCCTTTGCCGCCCTTTCCCATGCAAAAGCGGCAGCCGCTCAACAAAGCGGCATCCTCGCCGAAGAGATCTCTCCGGTGAGCATTCCGCGTCGAAAGCAAGACGACCTTGTGTTCAGCGCCGACGAGTTCATCCGCCCGGGCAGCACCCAAGAAGTTCTGGCAGGACTGCGCCCCGCCTTTCGCAAGGAGGGCGGAAGCGTCACCGCAGGCAACAGCTCCGGCTTAAACGACGGCGCCTGTGCATTGCTATGGGCAAACCAACAAGGCATCGAAAAGCACGGCTTCCAGCCCTTGGCCCAATGCCTTGCTAGCTCTGTGGTCGGCGTAGAGCCTCGCATCATGGGAATCGGGCCCGTGAAGGCTTCGCAAAAAGCGCTCGAACGAGCGGGCTTGACCCTGGATCAAATGGACGTCATCGAAATCAATGAGGCCTTCGCCGCGCAGTCTCTCGCTTGCCTCCGCACTATGGGGCTGTCCGACGACGACCCGCGCGTCAACCCCAACGGAGGCGCCATTGCTCTGGGCCACCCCCTGGGCATGACAGGTGCACGACTATTGCTTGCCGCCGCTCGCCAACTTGAACGAAGCGGTGGAAAATATGCACTGGTCACCCTTTGCATCGGGGTAGGGCAGGGCTACGCTACAGTTTTAAAGAACGCGGGTCTCTCCGACTGACTCTCAGGCCATGATCCAATCCTTCAACTCCATGGTGCCAGTGGTGCACCCCAGCGCCTTCGTTCATCCCGCGGCCACTGTAATCGGTCACGTCACAATCGGGGCAGACTGCTATGTTGGCCCTGGCGCCGTATTGCGCGGTGATTGGGGACGCATCCTTTTGGAAGAAGGCTGCAATGTGCAAGAGCAATGCGTCGTCCACATGTTCCCTGGCACCACGGTTCACATGCATGCCGGAGCCCATGTGGGGCACGGAGCCATTATCCACGGAGCACAACTCGGTGCCAATTGCATGATCGGTATGAACAGCGTGTTGATGGACGACGTTATCATCGGGGAAGGATGCATTGTCGGCGCACTCTCCTTTGTCAAGGCTCAGAGCAATTGGCCCTCCCGCAGCTTAATCGCAGGCAATCCAGCACGCAAGATTGGTGAGGTCAGCGACGAAATGCTCTCGCACAAAACGGAAGGCACGGCCCTTTACCGCACCCTACCAGCAAGTATGAGAGCTTCACTACGGGAGTGCATCCCGCTGAGCGAACAGCCCGCTGATCGCCACGAGGATTTCCCGGACTTTGAGAGTTGGCAAAAGCGTCGCGGCAAATAAGAAAAGCACGCCCCCATGCCAGCTGAAACCTTTCATTTCAAGGCCTTTTCTGTAGACCAATCCGGCGCCGCCATGAAGGTCGGCTCCGACGGATGCGTCTTTGGCGCTTGGGTTGGGGTGAACGCCTGTGAGACCATTCTGGACTTGGGAACGGGCAACGGTTATTTGGGACTGATGGCCTTGCAACGTGCCTCGAAAACATGCCGACTCATCGGGGTGGAAATCGAGCCAGGCGCGGCGAAACAAACCCTCAACAACTACACCGCCTCAAAGTTTTCCGCACAAACACAGCTAATCCCAGGGCGATTCCAGGATCAGGAAGAGGGCAGACAAGGGCTTGAAAAAGTGGACTTGATTCTTAGCAATCCGCCGTTTTATCGCGGCAAACCACGATCGAGTGTTGAGGCTCGCAATCTCGCCCGGCACGACGACAGCTTGACGATGACTGACATCTTGCGGGGCGCCGCACAGCTTCTTAAGCCCGGCGGGCGTCTCGCCACCGTTTGGCCCATTGATCGCGAACTAGAATGGATGGGGTTGGCCAAAGGTTTTGGCTTCACACCCACGCGCTGGACTCGGACAAGCCCTATGAAAGGGGAGGAGGCTCTGCGCGTGATGAGCGAATTGACGTTAGATGTCACCAGCGATTGCACGCCAATTAAGGCCCCTGAAACACTGACCTTGGAGCGATGGAAATCATCGGATCATGAGCCGGCTTATCGCGCCTTGCTCACCCCGTATTTTCGGAATTGGCACGGATGATGTTCAGCCGCCTAGAACGCGCTTGAGATCCCCCAACTGCTTCTCCCACAAGAGTTTTGCCTCTTCCACCTCGTCCTCATCGGCGAAGTCAATGACGGAAACCACCGTGTCGCCCGTCAAGGCGTCGATCTTGATTCGAATCTCGAAGTAGGTCTTCAAATCCTCTTCTTCGTGCTCAATCCAGCGAAACTTCACAAATTCATCTCGCTTTTGCGTGAGCAATCGCGCCTTCTCATCGGCTCCCTCCCAGAAAAAAGTGAAGACATCCTTTTTGATGTTTACATCGTCTGCAAACCACTCAGAAAGCCCACTGGGCGTCGTTAAGCGACTAAACAACGACCCCTTAGAGGCGTTGATCATAACGTCGACTTGAAACTCTACTTTTTCCATTTCAAATGAATCGGGCGGAATATAACAAGGCATCGCCGAGGAGCAACACGAGAAAGCACCAAGTTTCGTGAAGTGATTTACGAACGGATTTGAGAATTGGCTAACTTTGCCGCCCTTAAAACGGGGTGGAGATGCGGAAACGCCCGCTCCCCGCCACTTCTAAGGCGAGGTAGCTCAGCTGGTTAGAGCGCAGGATTCATAATCCTGAGGTCGGGGGTTCGAGCCCCCCCCTCGCTACATTTCAAAAGCCCCGGCCGGCCACGGTTGGGGCTTTTTATTGCTATGCTCTCGTATACTTATCGCCCAAATACCTTATTTAGCTGCTCAGCAGATATAAAGTTGCCGCGAATCTCAACGAAAAACCCACAGGCAAGCCGTACTTTTAAAGCAACCAACTTCTCATGAGAGCCTTATCAGCCTTCATTCTTGTTTTGTCTTGCTTCGCGATTTTAGCACCCTGTGAACACGTGCTTGCTCAGGAGCTGTGCAATGACCCGGAGGCGTGCAACTATTTACCAGCCGGGGATATCCCTGAGGTGTGTGTTGAATTGGAATGGATTGCTGACCATGAAAGCGGACTGATTGCAGGGCAGAGCACCTACCGCATGTATCTGCATCTGCCAGCGGCCACGGACTTTCTCTCAGCCATCTCAGGCAGCGCAGGTGATACGGTGCGCATCCAGACCACCACGAGCTTCTACCAAGACGGCATTGGAGATGCTGTTTCAACCGGTGCCAATTCCGCACTTTTCACCTTTTTTCCAGAACTAGAATACGACAGCTGGGTCACCATCGGCCATGCTCCAGAAGACGGAACAGCGGCAACGCCCATCAGCACCATCGCGAGTCCAGATCAAAATTGGGTTGTAGAATTCGAAGCAGGGCAGGACATCATCATCGACGATTTATACGGCGGGCTATGGTACATCCTCAACGATGGCAATTCCCAAGGCCTGGCTGGCGACGACCAGCGAGTACTGATCGCCCAACTCACGACCGACGGTGATATTTCAGCCTTCATCTCAGGGCAATTCTTCCCCGATTTTGGCACCGGTCCAGGCGGCAGCGCCAACGGCGATATCGACAACCGCTTCAACAGCCCGCTCGACGGCAACTGCCCCTTCAACGAAAACGCCGACTGCTTCTATGCACAAGCCGGTTTAGACTGCAGCGGCATTTGTGACGGTGTCGTTGACGAATGCGGCGTGTGCGCGGGCATCGGAGCTGCGTTCCAATGCGGTTGCGCTAACATCCCCGACGGCCATTGTGACTGCGACGGAAACCAACTCGACGCCTTGGGCATCTGCGGAGGAAGTTGTGAAGAAGACCTCAACGAAGATGGGCTCTGCGACGCTACCGCTGGCTGCACCTACGCTGGCGCCAGCAATTTTGAACCGGCGGCTCTGCAAGACGACGGCAGCTGCACATTCGAAACGCAGGACAACGACTGCACCTTTGACAACAACGATGACGGCGTCATTTCCATCGTCGACCTTCTGGACTTTCTCTCCGTATTTGGCTATTCATGCGACTGAACCGAAGACATCCCCTGTTGGCACCACTCCTTGCGGTGATTTTTGTGCTGAGCTCTGCGTTTGCCTTTGGACAAACCTATTTCCCCAGCTACGAAAGTGCATACAGCCTGGTTGTAGAAACAACCACCCAACACAGTGACGGCCTTCTCGCAGGGCAAACCACCTACCGCATCTTTGCCGTCTGCAACCACCCAGACGATGTAGTCGGCGTGGTGTATGGCGATGAGGACTCGCCGCTGAACATCACCTCTTCTTCGCCCTTTTACCAGCACGTCTTAGGCGGGGCCACCCCCAACGGCATCAACCCTCTTCTATTCGGTGGATTTCCAGAGTTGGAGTACGACAGCTGGGCAACTATTGGCATCGATCAATCCCCATTGCTTTCAGCTGGGGAAGGGGATGTGGTAGCGATTCAAAACGATCAGCAACAGTGGATGACCGACTTTGAGATGCTGGGGCAGAGCATCGTAATAGACGACTTTGTTGGCGGCTCTTGGTACGCCACGGACAACCTAACCAACGGAATCGCAGGTGAAGATTTACGCGTGCTGCTCATGCAACTCACCACCACCGGTGACATCTCAGGAATTATGCGCCTGCAGGTCTATGAAGAAGGGGCCTCAACCGATTCGACGACCACGCGACCTTACTTGACTTTTGCTAGCGGCAGCTTGGCAGGCTGCACCCAATCGGAGGCCTGCAACTACAACCCGTCAGCAACCGAAGATGACGGCAGCTGCGATTACTGCATTTGCCCTGAGGCCACATTGGTTTACAGTCTTGAAGACGAGTTTCCAGCAGACACAACAGATTACACCCTGCGGATTGAGCAAGTAGTCGACCATACGGACGGCCCACTCGCGGGTCAGAGCACCTACCGCTTCTATGTCCACGGCCTCAGCGGAAACGACCGATTGAGTGCTGGGTACGGGCGACAGAGTGAACCATGCCTGATCGAACCGGCGACAAGCTTCTACCAAGACATCTACGGACAAACCGTGGGCTCGGCCATCAACCCCGTCCTGTACAGTTTCGCATCTGAATTGGCCTATGACAGCTGGGTCACCATTGGTCTCGACCAAGTCCCCACCGCTGGAGAAATGGAAGTTCAAACTATCCAAAGCCCCGGGCAGTCTTGGATTTCTGGCTTTGATAGCGGCGGCGCAATTGCCATCGATGACACCATCGGTGGGAGCTGGTATGTCTACAACACGTATGACAACGGCCTGCCTGATATAAACGGTGAGGTTTTGATAGGCCAATTCACAACGGACTCCACCATTTCTGGCACTTTGCCTGTACAAATTCTCACCCACAACGACACCGGCGCGGTGGTGGACTTGCGCATTTCATTTCCTTTCAACACAACCTCAATCGGCTCTTGGGTTTCCAGCGGAGCTTGCGGTTGCTCTGATACCTCAGCTTATAACTATACCGCGACGGCGCTGTACAATAACGGCTCGTGCTTGTATTACGGCTGCACAGATTCATTGGCGTGCAACTACAGCAGCTTGGCCACTTCTGATGACGGCTCATGCGCAACTGCAGATGTTTGCGATGTGTGCAACGGCCCAGGAGCCATCTACGATTGCGGCTGTGCTGACATCCCTCAAGGCGACTGCGACTGCAATGGAAACCAGCTCGATGCGCTGGGCGAATGCGGCGGAGCGTGCCAAGCAGATCAAGATGCCGACGGCATATGCGATGACGTGGACGACTGCATAGGAACACTCGACGCCTGCGAGGTGTGCAACGGCCCAGGAGCCATTTACGATTGCGGCTGCACCGAGATTCCACAAGGCGACTGCGACTGCAACGGAAACCAGCTCGATGCGCTGGGCGAGTGCGGCGGCGCGTGCGCTGCCGATGCAGATGCTGACGGCATATGCGATGACGTGGACGACTGCATAGGAACACTCGACGCCTGCGAGGTGTGCAACGGCCCAGGAGCCATTTACGA
>JAQWTJ010000057.1 GCA_029242765.1 Flavobacteriales bacterium
TCGAGGCAGGCAGGGCAACGGCTGAAAGCAGGGCCGAGAGCAGGAAAATGGACCTGAAAAATTTCATCGCGGCAGAAGTTGAGCGGACACGTCAATGGAAATAATCTGCGCAATTTGATTTCGCACCACACCGGGGATGGAAATCCCGTGGTCCTCAGGCCGCACCTCGAAAGCACATTCCACTGTCAACTGACCGCCTTCGAGGCGCACCGTGCCTTCAAAATCTCGCGTAACGCTCTCGCCATGGACCTCAAAGGCTCCGCTAACCAGCACCTCCCGCGACTCGCCTTCAGCTAGGGCCAACGTCCAGCCTTGGATTGTCCCGCGAAAAGAGGCCATTGGAAACTTGTCGGACTCCATGTAGTTTTCATTGAAATGCTCCTCGAGCAAGGCCCGCTCAAAGTGAAATCCTAGGATCGGGACCTGAACCGCCACTTCACCCGTTGCACCGTCGAAAATCATACTCGCCTGCACATTGCGCCCCTCAATATCCTCGATGGGCGTGGTAGAAAGCAGGTGCACCTGGGCCGAGCGCGTCACGTATTGTTGAGCTGTCAGCGAAAGGCAAGCCGACAGAAGTGCAAGCAAAAAAGCAATCTTAGTCATCGAGTTTTCCGTTTAGTATCCATTGTTCAAAGGCTTCCACATTGCACGGATGCAGGGGCGCCCCGGGCGGCATCGCGCCGGTTGCTGTGGCCGGCCTGCTTATTCGCTCCAGCGACATTTCAGCCGCTGCCACATGCTCTTCATACGTCGTCAGAAGCAAATCGCCATCCGGGTAGGTCCCACTGTGGCAGCCTTTGCAATTCAGTGACAACATCGGTTCAATCACAGCAGAATATCCTGCCTCCACCTGGCCGCAATCCACCGGCGGGCCGTACAGGTCCCACTCCACATCGTAATAGCAAGCCTCCAAAGAAAACAAAGCGCACACGCTCACAGTCGCCATGACCCACACATTCACTCTCATTCCGGCATGCCATTTTCGATCCATATCTCCAGCTTTCGCACATTGCAAGCATCAAGCCCAGAGGGCGGAGGCATTGGCTCAAAGCCTGCCTCAGAATTCACGCAAGCCATCAAATCCTGATAGCTAATTGCCCCTGTCACCGCAGCAAGTGTCCCCAAGTCCAAGTCAGCTTGTGGCTCCGCTCCTCCATGGCACGTATTGCAACGCGCCGCCAACAACGGTGCAATGTGAGACACATATGTTACATCCGTCGTATCACAGCCGTCACAACTCAGGTTCAAGGCGCCCTGCTCAATCCACAAAATGACCATGTCAATCACGGTCTGATCCAACTGCGCATTGGGCGGAGGTGGCATAACGTCGTAGTCACTGGATGCAAGCATCACCTCCACCAACTCGCTTTCGTACGGATTGCCTGGCACGACCAAATCCTCGTCGTCACCCATCAAATGCGAGTAGCTTACCAAAATCACGTCCTCTTCTGCACTCGCCACATCATGGCAATCTGGACGAGCACAAGTCGACTTCAATATTGGCAGAATATCTTGCTGAAAGTAAACCGTATCGGGACTGCACGGCGGATCAATGAAAACAACCGTCGGGTCATACACCGGAGTCAAAGGGTCGTGCACGCACCCTTGGGCAAGGATTGCAAAGCTCGTGAGTGGCAAAAGAAGTCTCAGGGTTCGCATCGCCCCCGAATATACCCCCTGCCTTCATCTTTTCAATCCCTAGCGTAGTTTTCGGCATGGTAATTATGAAACAATGGGCCATTGCGCTGTGCTGTTGCGCCAGTTTCTGGGGCTGCTCGTCGGAGGCCACCACATGGGATATCCCCTGCAACGCCCGGGCTTTGGATGTCGGCGCCGCGGGCCAAGTGTGGTACGCAGGCAGTGACGGTTGCGTCGGCGAATTCCATGGCGGCCGATGGCATCACGTCAACATCGCCCCCCCTTCCGACCTCACCCCCTTGGCCGACTCCACATTTCAACTGGCCTTCCGTTCGCTCGCCCTCCGGGATGACGGCTCGGCGCTCGTACTGGGCATCACTTCCCCCGCTCTGCTCTACGCCGTTGACGGCACGGCCGGATCGGCTGAGACGTCGTCCGCTGTGCAGGCCAAACTCGTGCACCGCTGCGACGCAGCGTCAGCCTTCTTCGACGCCATGATCAACTTGGGCGACGGGCGACTCGTGGCCATGGGCGACCCCATCGACAGCTGCCTCGCAGTGTTAACCAGCTCAGACTACGGCGCCTCTTGGCAACGCGTTGACTGTTCTAACATGCCAAGTGCACGGCCTGGCGAAGCAGCCTTTGCCGCATCCAACACCAACTTATGTGCGATGGGCGACACGGTGTGGATGGTTTCCGGGGGCGGCGCATCGAGGGTCTTCCGAAGTCTGGACGCGGGCACAACCTGGAGCGTGTTCGACACGCCGCTTGTACAAGGCGGCACCATGACCGGCGCGTTCACTATGGACTTTGCCAATTCAAAGACCGGCATCATTTGGGGCGGTGACTGGGAAGATATGCCTCGCAACTCGGGGCGGGCGGCCATCACCCACGACGGCGGCGCCACTTGGGAACTTCTCGCCCAGGGTACCGGACCGGGCTACTTCTCATGCGTACAGCACCGGCCCGGTTCAGGCGGGCGTGAATGGGCGGGCGTGTGCGCGGGCTCGCACCCAAGTGCCGGGCTGCACCGTTCCCTTGACGGAGGCCACAGCTGGACTCGCGTGGACAACGGGTCAGGCGGCGTCTCAAGCGGGATCTCGGACAGCCTTCTGAGCAGCGCCTTCTACACCTGCCGCTTCTCGCCCAACGGCGAGCGTCTGTGGCTGGCCGGGCGCCGTAAGGTCGCCGTGCTAAACTGGTGAACTGGTAAGCCGGCTGAAAATGCTCAGCTTATAGAGATCACTTGCCCGAGGCTTGGAGCATGCAGCGGTCAATCATGGCAAGCGAGCGGTCGATTGTTGAGCGCGTTGTGCGGAAGCATAGGACGGCCACGCGGATGACAAAACGCCCACCGACGGTCGTGGAGCTGTGAAAAACATCGCCGTCTTGGTGCATCAACGTCATCAAACGGGCATTGAAATCATCGTCGGAACCGAGGTTGTTGGCCTGCGCGGGGTACCAGAAATAGCTGACACTTAGATCGGGAGGAGGGCCAATTTTGAATCCACGCAACTCCACTTGGTCTCGGAAATAATGCGTCAACTCAACGGTGCGGGCCAGCGCATCGGCAAAGGGCGCATCGCCGTGAATCTGCAAGGGGAGCCACACGCGCAAGCCACGGAAGTGCTTGGTGAGCTCGGGCGAGAGGTCGGCGGGGCTGTCCGGAAAGCTCACGTCCAACGCATCTTGGAGGTAATTGGGCGTGTAGTGATGCGACTTGAGTACCGCCTCGGCGTCGCGAACCAGCACCGCGCCGACACCGTATGGAAGGAAAAGCCCCTTGTGCGGGTCAACCACCAAGGACTGAGCCCGTTCGATGCCACGGAATAGAGGTTTCAATGCATCCACCATAATGAAGAAGCCGCCGTAGGCCGCGTCAACATGGAACCACATCGCGTACTCTTCAGCAAGGTCCGCGAGCACGTCCAACGGGTCGACAGCACCCGTGTCAGTTGTCCCCGCCGAGGCGATCACCATAAAGGGCTGCAAACCTTCAGCGAGATCCGCCTCAATCTGCTTGCGCATCGCCTCAGGCCGCATGCGGTGGCGCTCATCGAGAGGAATCATTCGGAATAAGGTGTCGCCCAGGCCCGTGATGCGAAAGGCCTTCAGGATGCAGTGATGCGCTTGCTCAGAGACGTACACCGTGTGGCGCGAACTTCCGTTCTTGAGGACTTCGTGGCGGTCGCGCGCTGCGGTGATCGCAATTAGATTGGCAATCGAACCGCCGGAAGTCAAATTGCCAACAGTACCGGCTTCTGGAAAGCCGAATTGACCACCAATCCACCGTAAAACTTCGTGTTCAATCTGCACGGCACCAGGGGAACCGAAGCGCACACCAGCGTACTCATTGGTAATCGCTGCCAAGTAATCCGCCATCGCCGAGGCGTACAAACCACCGCCGGGGATGTATCCGAGATGCCCCCCTGATGCTGGATTCAAGCCCTGATTCACGACCTGTTCCTTGAATCGCTTGAGCAGGGATGTCAAATCGTGCTGTTGGCCATCAATTTCAAGCGATCCCGGTTCGGGGCCGCTTGCATTGAAGGCCGGACCGTCTTTGAGCCCCGCTAAAAAAGCATCACCGAAGGCTGTAACTTCCCGCATCCACTCTTGCCGCTGCTCGGCTTTCACCACCAAATTCATCGCTCTAAATTGAGCGGCAAAGGTATTCCCTTCTTATCTTCTCGGCAATGAGCGAACCCGTGCTGACCCAGTCCCAGTATTCTGACGATCGTCATAAAACTTGGCAATTTCTTTACGAAAGGCAGCGCGATAATTTATCGGGCAAGGCATCCGACATCTTCCTCGATGGGCTCACTTCCATGGAGTCACTCACCTCGGCCACCATCCCTCGCGTGGATGCCATGGCTGCACAACTTGGCGCCACCTCGGGGTGGGGGCTCACCATCGTCCCCGGCCTGATTGCTGTGGAGGACTTTTTTGCCCTGCTCGCGCGTCGGAAATTCTGCACATCAGTGTGGGTGCGGCGCGCCGACCAAGTCGACTACATCGAAGAGCCCGACATGTTCCACGACACCTTCGGCCACGTCCCGCCGCTGATGAACCCGGCCTTTGCGGACTTCATGCAGCGCTTCGGGGAAATAGGTCTCGCCTTATCGCAGTCAGTGCAGGAGGACGCCGAGCAGCGGGTGTTAGAACTGCAAAGGCTGTATTGGTATTTTGTAGAGTTCGGATTTGTGCGAGCGCCGGGCAGCGATGGAGCCGTTGCGGACCGAGGGGGCAACGCCTTGATTATTGGCGCGGGCCTGATGTCCAGCTTCGGAGAAACGAACCACGCTTGGTCCCTGCGCCACTCGCTTCGCCCCTTTGACCTTGCGGAAATCATGGCCACGCCCTTCATCACGACAGAAGTCCAATCGACCTATTTCTTGATCAACAGCATCCCCGAAGTGATCCGCGACATGGACGATTGGTTTGACGGCTTGACACTTTGAAACCAAGATGAAAAACTTCGACGTGAAGGCCCATTGGGACCGGCGCTATGCTGAATGTGACGCCGTATACGGCCGTGAACCCAACGCTTTTTTTCGCGCATTCCTTTCGAGTAGACCGCCCGGAACGATGCTCCTCCCGGCCGACGGAGAAGGGCGCAATGGCGTGCATGCCGCACGCTGCGGATGGAACGTTCAGAGCTTTGATGCCAGCTCTGAAGGTGTAAAGAAATCGCACCAGTGGGCAGAGAATGCCGGTCTTGAACGCACGGATACAGCGGGCTCCTTGCAGGCGGAAGTCGCGCAAGCCAAATCGTACTCAACACGCGAACAATTCGACGTGCTGGGCCTGTTCTACTTCCATCAGCAGGATGAGTCCCGTCGTCGTTTTCACGCGCGCTGCACGGATTGGCTTCGACCCGGTGGACTGCTCGTTCTTGAGGGCTTCGGCCCGGGCCAACTCACACACGATAGCGGCGGGCCCTCCGACCTAGCAATGCTCTTCACTGAGAAGATGCTGCGCGAGGATTTTTCAGCCCTTGAAATCGTAGCGATTGGCACGTTTGAAGTCGAACTCGACGAAGGCCCGTTCCACCAAGGGACCGCTGAGGTGGTGCGCCTTATTGCACGGCAAAAGCCACCTGCATAGTCGCGGCCTTTTCATCTGAAGTTGAAGCTGAGGCGCCAGCTGTCCACACGGCGCGGTACATGCCGGACGGCCATGCGCTCACATCGAGACGGTACTGCGGCTGCGACAATTGGCAGCTATGCACTGCAGCCCCTCGTGCATCGAACACTTGTAAAGTGAGATCGCCTGTAGCGAAGTCAAAAGCGCCGCAATGCAGTTCGAGGTGTGAGGCGGCCGGCGAGGGGAATGCGCGGGCCTGCGAAGCGGCGTCCGCAGGCCCCTGGCCTGCTGCGTTCAACTCGGAAAGGCCGACCGACACGTCGCCATTTGCAAAGCAGTATTGGCCTTTCTTGAGGCGTGAGATTTTGAAGAGGCCCGTGCCGTTGGTTGTGTTGCCCATTTGAATGGTGTATTCATCGAACTCCTGCCAGGGCTCCGCTGCAGAAGGACGCCAAGCCAAGAAGGCGAGCAGCTCGCTGCTACCGTACAAATCGAAGTCGAGATCTTCAGGGTCGTTCCCCACGTAGTTAAGGCGGGCGTCAAACAGCGCGCCTTCAGGCCAAATCCCATCGATGGTCCAGAAGTGCGTGTTGGAGACGGCGTCGACGTAGGGTTCTGCCAAGGCGGCGGCGCTGGCGTCCGGCGCAGTCCAATAATGCTCAACGCGCATCAACGCTGAATCCCCCTCGGCCATTTCGTCGCAGCCTATTCGCATATCGACCCACGGAAGGTTCTGCAGCGAGGAGGTGCCGTCGATTGTGTAGGTGATGTCCATGCGGGCTTGGTTGAGGCGTCCGTTGGCGTTGAGAGCGAGAAGGGCGGGCTCGAAGTTGTGTTCGACGGTGACAACGTCCGTTGCACCAGAAGCCACAATTTGAAGTTCTTCACGTTCACCTGCCGCATTCCAGATGGTCAGATCCAGGGGTTCGGCGTTGTGGTGGTTGTCGCAGGCCCTGAGTTTTTGTTGGAGGTGGACTGTGGTTGTGAAGGCGGAGGCTCCCGAGGGCTGGGTCGACGATGAGTCAATGACCCAGGCCGAGAAGCCGGGTTGCAATATGTGCGCCTCGAACCATGGGGTGAGATCGACGCCGGAGGCTTCGGTGAGCGCCTCGTTCAAGCTTGTTGCGTCGAACGTACCGCCGTTGTGGATTGCAATGACATCCGAACAAGCCGAGCGGAAAAGTTCGTCACCCAAGAAGTTGCGCAGGTTGTGCACAACGGATGCGCCCTTGTTGTATGAATGGCGGCCGTAGATGTGATCGTCTGGGATGGGCGACAGCGGCCAAAAGCCACCGTCATCAATATGGGCTTGCTCGAGCACGAATAGTTGATTGTCTTTTACAAGCTCCACCATCTCCTCCCGTCCGTGAAGCATCTCTTCAAACAGGTGCGAACTGTATTCAGCAAAACCCTCTTTGATCCACATGTGGTTGTGAACGTGCGGTGACACTTGATCGCCCCACCAATGGTGGCCCAGCTCGTGAGAATACAGGCCTTCGTTCTGGTAATTCGATTCCGAAAGCATGCTCATTGGGTAAGCGATATTGGTCGGATGCTCCATCGCCCCCTTCGTTGTAATCACATAACCAACCCGTTGCCATGCCTGCGGACCCCACCAATACTCCAACGCATCTATCGCAACAGGCAGGTCTTCAAAGCGCGCTTTCATCGACTCGAGTTGGGCCGGTTTCGAAGTCAACCGAATGGGGTTCTCCCCATAACTTCCTGTACTGCTTGTATCCCAATCCGCATACGCAGCCACAGCAATGGCGCTCAAATACGTCGGGATCGGGTGCATCAGCTCAAATGAACGCATGACGGTGTCCCCCCCGAGACTGTCCACCCCCAAGAATGTACCCTGCCCATGGAGCGAGCGGCCGCCCGCACTGGTCACATCATAGCGGTATGTGGCGCGCTCGACAAACGTATCAAAGCAAGGGTACCACACCTTTCCATGGTGGGGTGGCATACTGGTCAGTCCAATTCCCAAATTGTAGATGTAATCCGATGCGAAGTAAAATCCGCCCCAATACGGATCGGTCCCGGGCTGGCCGCCGTACCAAATCTCGATGGTTTGGCTGTTGCCCCACTGTGGCATCCACCCGCCCTCGGGCATCTCCATATGCAATTCGTTTTGCGCGTGCGTGAACTCAACAGGCTCCCCGTTGCGGTGGATCGAATCCACTTGCAAGGCATCAATCAAGTCCCACCACAAGTCGGTGGCCTGCTCCTGGAGTATATCCACCTCAATGGTCGCTTTGGCCTCCAGGGTCTGCCCTCCATAATCCGTAACGTCCAACTCCAGCCTGTAGCTGATCACATCAAAACTGTCACTGCGGGCGATAGACGGCCCCATATCATACTCGGCGCGTGTTGCGGTGTGTGGAGCGTTGTTTGCTCCGTGTGTGGCGTGTGAGCCGTGGGCACCATGGCAGTGGTGCGTCGTGAAATCTCGGGGGGTGGTCGTTCGAAGCAATGGCAGGCTATCGATTGCAGCGGACTGCCCCGTGAGCTGAGTGGCGAGAAGGAGGAGATGGCAAAGCATGGCGGGGGCAATGTAGTTCTGATGTCGATTGAATAATGTTATGGTCTGCTTTTGGTGCATCCCTTGCCCTCCCACAACCTGTGAAGATTCTGCACATAATCTGACCGATCTGAGGGGATGTTGAGGTTATGAACAATTGTTGATAACCGATGTTAGTTCAAGGTGAATTGCTTCCGGGTGGGAATTGCTTGGTGAATGGAAAATTGGTCTCTTATTGCACCCGGATGGCAGCCCAATACGGTCCTAGCGCAAGCGAAAGACCTGGCCACTCGAAAGAGAAGCTTCCATCTGTCTGATCGCAACGGCGACCGGTATTCGCTCCAAAGTGGGGCCCGCAGCCTGAGAATGGTTGGACTGCTTAAATAGCATCTCGCAAGACTTCGGTCAAGCGATGGGTCGGCGGAGGAGGCGTTGTGCGAGCAACGACGTGGAGGGATTCAGTTCACCAGTGGGACTAGGATTACCTCGCCGAAAACGACGTAAGGCAGCAATGCAGTACGGCGTGGCACACGTCTGCCCTCTGGGTAGTCGAGAAAGCAATGTGAGAATGGCGATGCGGAGGCCCTCGGGCTGAAGCGATTCTTCGAACTTTTAGTTCGGAGGAGAGTTCGGAACAAGTTTCTGAACGGGTCGCAAGACAAGGGTTCAAACCCTGGTTTTGATGGCTCGCCCTCTTCCACACCGATCGTCGGGCCGAGAGGCCCACGGATCTGGAAACTCTTTGAGCGGAAAGGTCCATGTGGATTGGCGAAGGGCTTCGGCCCAAGTCAAGGTCGGAAAGAACGATACGCTTCAACGGGTATCGGGACGTCTGACTCAGAGTATCCGCACCGGAAAAGGAAAGAAAGGCTTCGGCCCTCTGACCCCACCGGTGCGGATTTTTTTTGCACCCTTTTCTTCATCCATAGCTACCTTTCGAGTCATGAGATTTTTCGTGATTTTGTTCGCTGTGACATCGGGGATCTGTCTGAGTTTGTGTTCAAGTGGCTGTGGAGCTGGCGAACATGATTCGCCTGATTTCGTGATGTTTACGGAGCACGGCGCAGAGATGACAGATCGAGGGTCCGGACGGGGGTCAGGGCGCGTTTTAGAAGGGCGCTGGGTTTGCAAGTCGCCGGCGATTGAAGTGCGAGGAACATTGCCAGGAAGCCTGTACGGAGCCCTTGAACAGGCGGGAAAAATCCCTTCGTTTGTCTCGGGCAATGGTGAAGCTCTGGTGCAGTGGGCAAGCGAGAAGAATTGGACTTTTGAAAGCGATCGATTTGCATTGCATGGAAGCAACAAGCGGAACTCGAAGGGGACTTGGGCCGGATGGGAATTGATGCTGGACGAAGTGATGCCTTATGCGCATGTGGAACTGAACGGCGTGGTTTTGGGAACGACTTCTGGGGCATTTATGCCGCACCGATGGGGCGTGGATTCGCTGTTGCATTCCGTTGGAAACAGTCTGAGGATAAGGTTTGAACCGGCCCAGGGCGAGGGCGTACTGGGAGAGGCAAGGGCCATACATCGCTTGCCGCAGTTTCAATTCGGCTGGGATTGGGGGCCCGTGCTGAAGGACATGAGCGTGGGAGCGCTGAGAATTGGAGCGAGGCAGCGAGTGGAAGGTCTGGGGTTGGAGACGTGCCGGATTGAATGGGTGGACGGTCGGCCCGTGCGGGCCGATGGCTTGGTGCGATTCACCCTGAACGTTGATAAGCGCAGCCCCTTTTCGTGGCGGTTGCTCGGGCCTGACGGCGAGCGCGTAGATGACGGGCACGGCATGGGGAGCGAGGAAGTTGTAAAGAGCTGGGCCGTTGACGCGCCCGAACTTTGGTGGACGCACGACCGGGGCGAGCAGCCAATGTACAGGCTGGAGGTCGCCGTGCAGGACGGGGCTTGGCATGGGGCGGCTGATATGGTGGGCATTCGAACCGTCGAGCTGGACACCGCTATGGATGAGCACGGCTCAAAATTCGATTTCCTACTCAACGGGCAGCGGATCTTTGCTGCGGGGGCCAACCTGGTGCCGGCCGATCCAAGATTGGCCCTGATCACAAGCGAACAAGAACAAAGGCTTGTGGAAGATGCCGTGGCGGCCCATATGAACATGTTGCGCGTATGGGGAGGAGGTCGGTACGCATCGGAGGCCCTGCTAGAGGCGTGTGACGAACACGGCGTTCTGGTTTGGCAAGACTTCATGTTTGCTTGCGCTATGGTGCCGGGCGATTCGGGATTTGTTGAAAATGTGCGTACTGAAGTCCAACACCAAGTTCGGCGACTCAGAGCGCATCCCTGTGTGGCGCTGTGGTGCGGCAACAACGAAGTAGCCGAGGGCTGGGCTCGGTGGGGGTGGAAGGACGGGCTGGACGATGCAGAGATTGACCAATTGCAAGCCGCTTATGACACAATTTTCCATAGCGTTTTGCCCGCAGCGGTGGCCGCCTACAGTGGAAGCCATTACCACCCCTCCTCCCCCACTTTGGGCCGCGGCGACCCCGACTTTCAACGCAGCGGCGATGCCCACGATTGGGGCGTTTGGCACGACGGCATGCCTTTCGACACCTTGCGCTTTCGCATCCCTCGATTCATGAGCGAATTTGGATGCCAATCCTTCCCTGAACCTGCCACATGGGCCCTGGCCGTGCCCCACCCCTTCACTATGTATCGGGCTGACGGGGCCGTGGCGGCTCACGAAAAACATGCCCGTGGTTTCGACATTTTAGACGCCTACATCGTACAAACGCACTTTGACGAGCACCGAGCGGGGCGGGTGGAAGATTTGAGCTTTGAGCATTGGTCGGCCTTGACGCGGCTCGTGCAGAGCGATGGCGTGAGTCTTGGGGCTCGGACGCACCGACTGCACCCGGAGCGCTGCGGCGGCTCGCTGGTTTGGCAACTGAACGACTGCTCGCCCATGGCCTCTTGGTCGAGTGTGGATGCGGCCGGGCGATGGAAACCGCTGCATTATGCATTGCGCAACGCCTTTGCACCAGCGATGATTGATGTTTGGCCACTGGACGATAAGCGGCTCGAGTTGAGAGGCGTCGCCCCCGACAGTCCTGGATTGCTGCGGCTGGACGTGGTGAATTTGGAGGGTGATACCGTTTTCTCAAACGCCATGGATTGGCCACTTTTTCAGCTTAACGTCACACCGATGGTTTTGGCCAACCCCTGCCAGAGCGGAACGTATCTCGACGTCGAGTGGCGCGGCGAAAACGGAACTGTGGCAAGGCGGAGGTATTGGGATGTGCCCGTCAAGGAGATCGCGCTGGAGCCGGCAAACATCACCGTGGAGCCGGCCGAAGGCGGTGGGTACTGGGTCGAAAGCGACCGCTTCGCTAAAGACATTTGGCTGATGTGCGCAGAGGCCGAACCTCTGGAGTTCAACGGTTTTGATTTACTGGCGGGGCAGCGCGTTCGGGTCGAGCACGAGCCGCTCGAGATTTGGTCACTCAACGACAATTTCGTCGCAGAATAACCACGACGCCTGGCCCGCGGCTGCATGCCAATCCGGGCACGGGCCCGCATTGACCGCTTCCATCTTTACATAGCGCGCCAGTCGGCCGCCCATATCGTCGGAGCTGTGAGACCGGATGTCCTGCACCGAGTCGGGCGCCAGCATTGCGGGCGAAATCCAATTCGAGGCAGACGTCCAGCTGTTGCCGTCCAGCGATGTGGACCAGTGGATTTGAGAAGGCGTGAAAATCCAGGCGTCTTGGTAATGGTAGAACCGAGCCGAGAGGCGCTCCAAGGGCTGCGCGCTGCCCAAATCGATTGTGGCAATCATCGGCTCGCCTTGAACGGCTTGCCACGCGCCGTCCCGGAAGTCCAACGATCCGCGGCGTCCGTCAACCAAGGCTTGGAGCCCGCCGGCCGTGTAATGCTGGCTGGGCTCGTAATCCAAGACGAGGTCTGAGAAGGCGCCGAGGTGAGCCGCAACGAAGAAGGATTCCTGTTCAGATGCGGGCTTGCCACGGTGCGTCAATTGGACCTGGAGCTCGCCGAGGCCTTGCACCGTGAAGGGCGTGTCGAGTGGGCCGAGTGAGGTTTCACCCCCGCTCGTGCGCCACGAGACTTCGCCCGAGATTTGACGCATGGCAGCCGAGACGGTGGCAGCCAAGCCCGAGCCCTCTGTTGCAGAAGCCGGAGCGAGTGTGAGAGCGACGGGAACCGTTTCCAAGCCGTAATTCACGCCCAAGGCGTCCAGGCGCGGGTAGTGCCCATCGAGGCGGGCAAGAAATTCGTCGTAGGCACCGGTTCGGGCGGTGTGGGCGCGGCCCGACCACAACACTTCGGCCAAGCCAATGGCACGCGGGTAGACTTTCGAGTCCACAAGGTGCTCAGGGGCATGCTCCGACCACATATTGCACTCGCCTCCCAGCACATGACCCGGCCCCCCTTGCAATGCAGGCGGCGCGGGATCGAAGCTGTAGACTTCCTCGAGGTCGGTGGAACGAAGCGGGTAGTCGAGATAGCAATGGCTCGTAGGAGAGACCACCACGTCGGCCCCCAAGGCCACACCTTGCTCGGCTCCGGCCATGCCCCGCCAACTTTGAACCGTTGCTCCACGGGGCAATCCCCCCTCCAATATATCATCCCAACCCACAATGGTCCGCCCGTGCGTGGCCAGATGCTCACCCATTTGTTCGATGAACCAACGCTGCAAATCGTGCGCGTCGTGAAGCCCTTCTTCAGCAATGCGCGCATTGCATTTTGGGCACGCCTCCCAGCGCACCTTAGGCGCTTCATCCCCCCCGATATGCACGCGCGTCGAAGGGAAAAGCTCGACAACCTCGTCGAGAACGGCGCGTAAAAAGGCGAGCGTCGAATCATTGCCCGCGCAATAAATATCCTTGAATACGCCCCAACGATTCGCAACGGGCAACGTATCGCCAGTGCATGAAAGCCAAGGATAGGCCGCCAGAGCCGCGCGGCTGTGGCCCGGCAATTCAATTTCAGGGATGACTTCGATGTGACGCTCAGCCGCGTACGCGACAATCTCGCGAATCTGCGACTTCGTGTAATAACCGCCGTGCGGGGTGCCGTCCGGATTGATACGCTGACTTCCGACAAGGGTTAAATCTGGATACGCATCAATTTCGACCCTCCACCCCTGATCCTCTGTGAGATGCCAATGCAGAACGTTCATCTTATGCAGGGCCAATGCGTCGATTGTGTGCTTTACAAAATCGACCGACATGAAGTGGCGGCAGCAATCCAGCAAGAGACCGCGGTGGGAAAAAGAGGGAGCATCTTCAATTATCAATGCCGGCAATGCATAGCCATTTGGGCAACCCGGGTCGCCTTCGCAAAGCGTAGGGCGCAACTGGCGCAAGGTCGTACGGCCATAGAACAGACCGGCCTTTGTTGCTGCCGTGATATGTGCGCCCGCACTGTCGATTTCCAACTGGTAGCCTTCGGCGCCCCATCGGTCATCAGCCTCATCGGACAAATCCAGCTCCGCCTGAATCTGACGCAAATCAAAAACCCAAGGCGCGCCTCCCCTCAACTCCACGGAACTCGGCCAGGGAATCAACCTCTGCGCATCGCCCACTAAAAGTCCAGCCGGCGCGTTGCTGTCCGACCGCTCAGCGTCTAGACACGACGAGAACAGGACGAACAAAAGACTGATCGAGGTCAAAAAAAACTTGGAAAACGCTGACATTGAGGACATCGACTCAAAGGTACCTCAACGTGTCTTCGCGCCGTGAAAATCAACTTGCGCTTTTCTCAGGCCCGGACGCTTGTTTTGGCAATGCTCGCAACGGCCTTGTTTTCGACGGCTATACGCTGCTACACTTATCACTTGGCGCCAATCTGAGCAAGTGTCTGCAAGTCGGTCTGGCCGCGCGCAACTTGTTGAACACCTCCTACATTCCGGAGCTATCGCTTTTGAAGAACATCGGGATTGCAGAACCCGGCCGCAACATCAGCCTCAGCCTGAACTTGACGCTCTGAGGGCATCGCTTCGGATCCTATAAACGTTCAAGACGCGCAGCGGCAACGAGGGCCTGGACGCGAGACAGGTCGACGTACGAGGGCGGATTCTTGCTCGAGGCGAGCTCGCGGCAGGAAGCATGAATGACATGAACGCCCGAGGCCGAAAGAGCGGGCACGTGGGCGGGCAAGACTCCAGCGCCTGCGATGACAGACAAGCCGCTTTGTGCCGCCGATTTGAGGAAGCTGAGCCCGTCGATAGCACGGGCCGCGCCACCGCTGGTCAGCACTTCAGAAAGTCCCAAGCCACACAACTGCATAAGCGCCGCCTCATAGTCTGCCGCCCGGTCGATCGCACGATGGAAGACCAGCCGGTCGGCAGGCAGCACATCGAGCAGAGCCGCCACCAATCGCTCATCGATGCGCCCGTCGGCAGTCAAACCGCCCACAACGGCCCGCTCTGCACCGGCCTCCAAAACGTTCTGGGCTTCACATACAATCAAGGCCCGTTCGCTACGGCTGTACACAAATCCACCCTCTCGAGGGCGGACCAAGGCCCGAACCGGCAGCCCTTCGAGGCAGACCGCCCGGACGGCAGCCGTCGAAACAGACAGCCCAC
The DNA here is from genome assembly GCA_029242765.1 of Flavobacteriales bacterium. Classification (GTDB taxonomy): domain Bacteria; phylum Bacteroidota; class Bacteroidia; order Flavobacteriales_D; family Sanyastnellaceae; genus UBA8752. The sequence goes on from JAQWTJ010000057.1 coordinate 14,811, forward strand.
CAACTTCCAAATGCATGCACAACTCAACGCGGTCAGCGCCGCCCTCGGCGGCAACCGCAGCGTCGGCCGCAGAGGACACAACCACTTCAACCGGCAAGCTTCTCTTCATAATGCCGACTCCGTATTCAAGCCGTGACGCCCCCTACAAACAAAGGCAAATCGCGCATCCGAGCGCGAACTTGTTCGGCCACCCGTGCAATGGCAGCTTCATTTTCATGGCTGCCGATTACCGCATCAATCCAATCGACAAGCTGCTCCATATCACTCTCCATTAAGCCGCGGGTGGTAATCGCTGGCGTGCCCACACGGATGCCCGATGTAACGAAGGGCGATTGCGTATCGAAAGGCACCATGTTTTTGTAAACCGTAATGTGGGCTTGGTCCAGTGCCGCATCGGCTTGCTTGCCCGTCACGCTCTTGTTTCGCAGGTCAATGAGCATCATGTGGTTGTCTGTTCCACCCGAGACGATATCATAGCCGCGAGCGACAAAGGCCTCAGCCATGGCGTTTGCATTGCAAATGACCTGCTTGCAGTAGGACTTGTATTCAGGCGTCAAGGCCTCTCCGAAGGCGACCGCTTTTGCCGCAATCACATGTTCGAGAGGTCCGCCCTGCATGCCGGGGAATACGCCACTGTCCAGAAGCGCTGACATCTTGCGTACCGTGCCTTTGGCCGTGGTGATCCCCCACGGGTTATCAAAATTCTGCCCCATCATAATCACACCACCCCGTGGACCGCGCAGCGTTTTGTGTGTCGTGCTCGTTATGATGTGACAATGCGGCATCGGATCGTTCAAAAGCCCCGCGGCAATCAGTCCTGCAGGGTGAGAAATGTCAGCCAGCAGCAAAGCGCCCACCTCGTCTGCAATGGCCCGAAACGCTGCATAATCCCAATCCCGGGCGTAGGCTGAAGCGCCACAAATTATCATTTTAGGGCGCTCAGCCCGGGCCGCCGCAGCCACCTTGTCCATATCGACAATGCCCGTCTCGCGGTCCACGCCATAAAAGGTCGGTTGGTAGAGTTTGCCACTATAGTTCACAGTCGAGCCGTGCGTCAAATGCCCGCCGTGCGACAAATCAAAGCCCAGAATCGTATCACCGGGCTTTAAACACGCGAGCATCACTGCGGCATTGGCCGAGGCACCCGAATGCGGCTGCACATTCGCCCAACAGGCTCCGAACAGCTCCTTCAAGCGGTCGATGGCCAACTGCTCCACCCGATCCACCACCTCACAACCACCGTAGTAGCGCTTGCCAGGCAAGCCCTCTGCGTACTTGTTCGTCAGAATCGACCCCTGGGCCTCCATCACTTGGTCGCTGGCGTAATTCTCCGAGGCAATCAACTCAACGCCTTCAATTTGACGGAATTGCTCTTGTTCAATCAGAGCGGCAATGGCAGAGTCGCGCATAACTAGAATTTCGTCAAAGGTAATCGCCTCAATGTGGTGGACGTCGAATAATGAACGAATTTCGCGGCCAATTTGAACGGCACCACTGCCGTCCACCAGTGTACACCTCCATGAGTGGAATCCGCAACATCGCGATTATCGCACACGTCGACCACGGAAAAACAACCTTGGTTGACAAGATTATTCACGCCTGCCATGTCATCGATCCGCGGAAGGAAACCGGCGAATTGATCTTGGACAACAACGATTTGGAGCGAGAACGTGGCATCACCATTCTTTCAAAAAATGTTTCGGCCCAATGGAAGGGCGTCAAGATCAACATCATCGACACCCCCGGTCACTCGGACTTCGGAGGCGAGGTTGAACGCGTGCTGAAGATGGCCGACTCCGTGCTGCTGCTCGTGGACGCTTTTGAAGGCCCGATGCCACAAACGCGATTTGTTCTAGGGAAAGCCCTGGCCCTCGGCCTCACGCCCATCGTGGTCGTGAACAAGGTCGACAAGGAGAACTGCACCCCGGACATCGTCCACGAACAAGTTTTCGATCTCATGTTCAACCTCGACGCCACCGAGGATCAACTGGATTTTGAGACGGTGTACGGCTCGGCGAAACACGGTTGGATGAGCAGCGATTGGCAAAAGCCCGCCACGGACATGACCTACCTCCTGGACACCATCCTGCGCGTGGTCCCCGATGCGCCGTACCACGAGGGATTACCCCAGTTGCAAATCACCTCGCTGGATTACTCAAAGTACACGGGCCGGATTGCTATCGGCCGTCTGTACCGTGGCGATTTGTATGAAAATCAAGATTATGCCTTGTGCACTGCCGACGGAGTCTGCAAGGTTCGAGCAAAGGAGCTGTTCGTTTTCAGCGGCTTGGGAAAAGAAAAAGTCAAACACGTGGCCGCTGGCGATTTGTGCGCCATCAGCGGCATCACCAGCTTTGAAATCGGCGACACCATTTCCGATCTTGAAAACCCTGAATCGCTGCCGCGCATTGCTGTAGACGAGCCCACAATGAGCTTGCTGTTCACCATCAACACCTCACCTTTCTTGGGACGCGATGGCGACTATTTGACCAGCCGCCACATCCGGGAGCGCCTTGATACGGAGCTGCAGAAAAACCTCGCTTTGCGGGTTGAACCTACCGACTCCGAGGACAAGTGGACTGTTTATGGAAGGGGCATCTTACATCTGTCCGTGCTGATTGAAACCATGCGCCGCGAGGGCTACGAATTGCAGGTTGGAAAGCCCCAGGTGTTAATCAAGGAAATTGACGACGTCAAACACGAGCCCTTCGAGCAGTTGGTCATCGATGTGCCAGAAAAATTTGCTAGCAAGGCGACCGAGCTAGCAATGATGCGCAAAGGCCAGCTTCTGGTAATGGAGCCGAAAGGCGATCTGCAGCATATAGAATTTCGCATCCCATCGCGCGGTTTGATCGGTCTTCGGAACTTGGTGCTGACCGCCACCTCGGGCGAGGCCGTGATGACACATCGCTTCGACAGCTACGACACCTATGCCGGCGATATAGCCACAAGAGCCCTCGGCTCGATGGTTTCGATGGACACCGGTCAAGCCCGCGCCTACGAAATTGACCGGTTGCAAGACCGCGGCATCTTCCACATCGATCCGGGCCAGGAAATCTACCGCGGTCAAGTGGTGGGAGAATGCGCTCGCGACCGTGATGTCGATCTGAACCTCACCCGAGGAAAGAAGCACTCGAACGTGCGGGCCTCAGGCTCAGACAAGAGTCTGCGCATCGCCCCGGCCAAGAAAATGTCGCTCGAACAGTACATGGAATGGATTGCCAATGACGAGTACATCGAGGTGACGCCCAAGGCCATTCGCGCTCGAAAAATCGATTACCGCGGCCATTGACCCCAATGCGCTCGTAATAAGTTCAATATCCAAGTCAGCGGGGAGGATTCAATAAGTCGTACTTTTGTGGTGGAATTTGAAACTCCTCCTAGTATGAGCAAAACTGAACTGCAGCTTCCCACCGTCCGCTTTGCCCGTGACACCACGGGCTTCTCCAAGGAACTTCGCAAGCGCATCGACGCTTACTTTGAGGAGAACGGCGGCAACCGACACGCCAACGCATTCATGGTTTTCAAGACCGTGTTTTACGCCACATTGATGTTCCTCCCGTGGGGACTGATGGCCTTCGGCATCTTGGGCACAGGCTGGATGTTTTGGTCGGCCTACCTGCTAATGGGTGTGGGCATGGCTGGAATTGGCATGAATGTCATGCACGATGCAAATCACAAGGCCTACAGCAGCAAATCGTGGGTCAACAATGTGATCAGCCGATCAATTGAGTTCATTGGTGGCAACGCCGAAATGTGGCGTATTCAGCACAACGTTTTGCACCATTCCTTCACGAACATCGACGGGCTGGACGACGACATCAACCCCGGGGCAGTGCTGCGTTTCTCTCCGCTGAAGCCTCGCTACAAGATTCATCGTTATCAGCATTTTTACGCTTGGTTTTTCTACGGACTTATGACACTGGTTTGGGCGATTCACAAGGACTTCTTGCAATTGTTCAGCTACAAAAAGCAGGGGCTGTTGAAGCGCTCAGGAGGAAAATTTGGCCGTTTAATGGTCTTGATGATTTTAACCAAAGTGGCGTTTTACGGCTATACCATGGCTCTACCCATCATGTATTCTGGAGCTGGTGTAGGCCAAGTTATCGGCGGCTGGCTCCTCATGCATTTTGTCGCCGGCGTACTGCTGGGCATCATCTTCCAACCGGCGCACGTGATGGAAGACCACGATTACTTCCCCGCTGAGAAAGGCGCGATGATCAATACTGATGTGCTAACCCACCAAATCAACACCACTTCTAATTTCGGTGTGAAGTCGCGCTTGTTGACCTTCTTCAGTGGCGGGCTCAACCACCAAATAGAACACCACCTCTTCCCGCAAGTCTGCCACATTCACTACCCGAAAATCGCGCCAATCGTGAAGCAGACGGCGAAGGAGTTCGGTATCAAATACAGGGACCACGTCACCTTTGGGAGGGCCTTGTATTTGCACGGCAGCATGCTCAAACATCTCGGTCGCGCCTGAGAAGCAGCGGCCTACGGTGACACACGGCACCCTATCTTGAGGGCCACATGAAAAGGAGAAAATTCATCAGAGCTGGGGGGTTACTGGGACTCGGTGCCATACTGCCTTCAAATAGAGCTTTGGGCTCAGGGCGAACCGAGGCCTCTTGGGAAGCCGGCAGTGACTTATCTGCACACATTGGAAAAATCGGCATCGACGGCAGCGCCTTCGACTTGAAGCACGAGCCAATCACCAAGGTCCGCGTGGCGGTTGTGGGGGTGGGCAATCGCGGGACGAGCCTCATCAACATGCTCGAGTGGCTCGTAAAAGAGGGGCACGCCGAGATCACAGCTTTGAGCGATGTGAACGGTGAGAAAATCAGCCGTGCCATGGAGCAAGTTGCTGGTTTTCAAAAAACAAAGCCAGCCATCTTCACCGGCTCACTCAACGCCTGGGAAGCGGCCTGCTCGCCCGACATAGCCGACTTATTGCTGATCTGCACACCGTGGGAATGGCACACGTCTATGAGCTTGCACGGCATGCGCGCCGGACTGCACGTCGCCTCTGAAGTGCCCATTGCCTACACGGTGAATGACAGTTTAGAATTGGTCTTAACAGCTGAGAAAATGAAGCGGCATTGCATCATGCTGGAAAACTGCTGCTACAACGAAGAGGAATTGTGGATTCTGAACATGATTGAAGAGGGGGTTTTTGGAACACTGACCCACGCTGAATGTGCCTATCTGCACGACTTGCGTGTGATGATGCTCGATCCCACCTACTATGAAGACCGTTGGCGCTTGAAGCATCATTTGCAGCGAGATGGCAATTTGTACACCACCCATGGTCTCGGTCCGGTGTGTATGTACTTCGACATTTTGCGCGGAGACACCTTGACGCATCTCGTATCTATGAGTTCCAAGGAAGCCGGACTGTCAGAGGCCATGGCGGCCGACGGGGACGAGGCGATTCGGGCGATGGCCAGTGGGGTGGCATGTGGCGACGTCAACACCACATTGCTCAAGACAGCCCAAGGTCGCAGCATCATGCTGCAGTTCGACACGCACTCGGGCCGCCCATACTCACGGCTTAACAAGGTGATTGGTTCGGGCGCGGCCCACTACGGCTACCCCTCAAAATTGTATGTGGATCACGGTCCTTCTTGGTCGCACCATTGGCTCGACGATGCTGAAACAGCAGAAATGCGAGACCGCTATGCCCACCCCTTGTGGACGCGCCTCAGCGAGCAAGTGGCGCAGAATCGCTCTGGACATGGCGGGATGGACTTCGTGATGATGTACCGCCTCATCCGTTGCTTGAACCTGGGCGAATCCTTAGATCTCAATGTGTACGACGGCGCTCTATGGAGCCTGGTGGGCGCCCTAAGCGAGCAATCCGTTACGGATGGATCGGCCCGCGTGGACATTCCGGACTTGACCGGTGGGCGGTGGAAAGAAGCGCGGCGGCATCCGGTGTCTCGCGAGCTTTAGTCGTCTCAGCGAGCACGGTGCATTTCGCCGCAAATCCGGGCACGAAAAAAACCTGCAGCTTTCTCGCCGCAGGTTTTTTATTGTTCGAACTTGGAGCTGGCCGCGTGGCCAAAGCCCTTTGAATCAATTGTGGCTGTGATGCCCGTCGCCGTGCTCGTGCTCTTCAGTCACGGGTGGCGGAGCAGGCACCTCGCCCTCGCCCACGACATCGCCATCTTCACCGACCCACACGCCATGGTGTTCACCGTGGGCGCCTTTAGATTTGCAGCACTTATCACCCTTCTTGCCCTTGTTGCACTTCGACTTGTTGCACTTCGACGACTTTTCACAGCTTGACGATTTGTCGCATTGGGTGTAGTGACAAGAAGTGCCACGGTCGTCACATCCGCTGTTTCCGCAGTCCTCGCAGTGGCCCAGCAAGTAGCCGAGGATTAAAAAGATGGCCGAAAACAGAATCGTGGCTTTGTTGATGTCCTTGAGCATGGTTCAGGGTTTGAATATTTTCACGAATTTACGCCGCGATGAGCGCATTCAATTTTTCACCCCAGATTTTCACATCGTTTGTTATAACGTCTTTGGTTTTGATTTCCTGCGGCGAGCCCATCAGCTATGGACCCAACGGCACTTCCCGAGATGTGAGCGTGGTGTTCTGCAACGATTTACACGTTCACTTTGGAGCGGACTCCGTGCAAGCGCAAGCGTGGGCAGAAAAAGGCGGGCAGCGGCTTGATGGCGGGCGGCTTCTCACGGCCCATGTCAATTGTCCGACCTTTAAGAAGCAACCGCGAGTCTGGGCACGGGTGAGCCTGAAATCGGCAGGCGACCCCTGGGACAAGCAGGGCGCACTGTTGCTGTTGTCAGCTGACAAAACCGAGCCGGCTGTCGAGTTGATGCGCTTCTTCACACCCTTCGGTGTGGGGCATTATTCTGACCAAGAGAGAACGGACGAATACCGCCCGGTCTATATCCCGCATTGGGAAGACTCGGTGAGCTGGGAGGTGGACGTGACCCATTTGTTACCGCTGCTGCAAGGAGACGTGGAGTTGGGGGTCCATGTGGACACTTGGACGGACGAGGGCTACCGGGTTTCAGCGCGGCTTGACTTTGAGGCGAGTAAGGCCCAGCGGCATGTGCTCCAGCAACGGGAGGTTCAGCCCTTGTTAAACACCTTGAAGCACACTGCGGACCAAGAAATTTACACGGGTTTTGCAG
>JAQWTJ010000001.1 GCA_029242765.1 Flavobacteriales bacterium
CTTCTGCATCATATCCTGGTCCAGCCCAGTCATAGCGACCGCCACAAACGCCCCGGCCACGAACATTTTCACGCCGTTACGCGCATCGCCGAAGTCGTCGAAAAATCGCCAGCGCGTCATCCCGCTGCTGTGCACCAAGTCCGGAATTTCCCAGAGGGACTGTACGTCTAGGGATTGGGCTACAGAAACGACGGCCAAGGCCACGGCACCGAGCATAAAAAAAGTCTGCAAGGCATCGGTCCACACCAGCGTCGCAATCCCACCTCGATGCGTGTATACCCAGATGAGTGCCAAGGTGAGCGCGACCAGCCCGGCAAAGCGCAACTCGCCCCAAAAACCGCCCGTCGGCCCGTATGGCGCCAGCACGACTTCGTGGAAAACCAAGGCCACAAGGAAGAGCCGGAACGCCGCCCCGAGGGTGCGGGAAAGCAGGAAAAACGCCGCACCGGTCTTGTAGGCGCGGGTGCCAATTCGATCGCCCAAAAAGGAATAGATGCTCGTCAGTCGCAAACGGTAATACAGCGGCAGCAAGACGGTTATGATGACGAAATAGCCGGCGAGGTAGCCCAGCACCATCTGCATGTAGGCGAACTCTTGGGCTTCGACCCAGCCCGGAACGGAAATGAAGGTCACGCCGCTGAGTGAGGTGCCTATCATGCCAAAGGCCACCACATACCAGGGGGATCGACGACCGCCCAAGGCGAAGTCTGCCATGGAGGTCCTCCGGCTTGTGAGATGGGAAACGCCCAACAACAGGGCAAAATAGGCGCCGACTACGCCGAGAATCAAGAGTGGAGTCACAAGGGCGAATCTAGCAACTTGCGAAGTAAATTCGTCGCCGTGGAAATTCCCTCTCGACTTATAGCGCGTGCCGTGGATCAAATGGCATCTCTTCCGGGGGTGGGCCGTCGGACGGCCTTGCGCTTGGTGTTGCATATGTTGCGGCGCAGTGAGGATGATGTGCGCCGCTTTTCCGATGCCTTGGTGGCCATGCGCGAGGGGGTAAGCGCGTGCGAGATTTGTGGGAATTTGAGCGAATCGGACTTGTGTGACATTTGCACGACCCCCGGTCGCACTGAGAATTTGGTGGCCGTTGTTGAGGATTTACGCGATTTGCTCGCCATCGAAGGCACGGGCCATTTTCGAGGCCGATATCACGTGTTGGGCGGGGTGATATCTCCGATGGATGGGGTGGGGCCAGGCGATTTGCGCATCGACTCTTTGGTGGCCCGTGTGGCTTCGGGTGAAATACAGGAGGTCATTTTTGCGTTGCCCACGACCATGGAAGGCGACACGACCGCGTTTTACCTCAACAAGCGTTTTTCCGGCCACGGCGTGAAGGTCACTTCGATTGCCCGCGGTGTGGCCGTGGGCGATGAAATCCAGTACGCCGATGATTTGACCTTGATTCGCTCCTTTGAGCAGCGGGTTTTGTATTCCAGTTCGAGCAAATCCAATTCAGACGCGTCATGATTCTCAGCGTCATTGTCGTCAGTTACAATGTCCGCAAGCACCTTGATCCGTGCCTGCGAGCAGCGCAGCGGGCATTGGATGCGCTGGCGCAGCAGGGGCTGGGTTCAGGCGATTTGTGGGTGGTTGACAATGCCTCGCCCGACGATTCGGTGGCGTGGGTGCGTGAACATTTTCCCCAAGTGCACTTGATTGCTTCCGAGAAGAACCTAGGCTTCAGCGCGGGCAACAATTTGGCCATTCGCAAGAGCACAGGGGCGTGGGTGCTGTTGTTGAACCCCGACACGATTGTTGCTGAGGACGCTTTTGTTCGCATCCTGGAATATGTGGAGGGGCGTGGTGAACGGCCCGGGCACGGAAAACTCGGCGGGCTGGGCGTGCCGATGGTGGACGGTACGGGTCGCTGGTTGCCGGAGAGCAAGCGCGGGCTGCCTACGCCGTGGGCCTCCTTTTCTCGCTTGAGCGGGCTGTGGCGTCTGGCTCCGCGAAATCCGAACATGAATCGGTACTATATGGGGCATATTGCCCCGGATCAAACGGCGCAAGTGGAGGTGCTTAGCGGGGCGTTCATGTGGATGCGGCGAGCAGCTTTGGATGAGGTGGGCTTGCTGGACGAGGCGTTTTTTATGTACGGCGAGGACATTGACCTGAGCTGGCGGCTCATTGAAGGCGGGTGGGAAAACCACTATTTCACCGGGACGCAGATTATTCATTTCAAAGGGGAGAGCACAAAAACGGGGAGTCTGGCATACGTGCGGGTTTTTCACGAGGCGATGCGCATTTTTTCGCGCAAACATTTCGGGGGTGGGCAGGCCATGTGGATGAACGTGTTGGTATCGGTGGGGATTCGGTTGCGTGCGGGCTTAGCGGCCGGGCGGCGCTTGGTGCAGAAGTTGGGCTGGCCAGTGTTTGACGGTGCGGTGCTGGCGGGTGCGGTGCTGGTGGCGGCGGGCTTGTACGGCGCGGCGATGCAAACGGTGGCGCCAGAAGGGCTTGTTAGCGGAGCGGCGCTGGCCTATGCTTTTTTGTGGGTGCTTTCGGTGGCATGGGCAGGCGGGTACGACAGCCCCTGGAGGCGCGCTTCATTGGTGCTCGGTGCAGGTGCGGGGTCGGTGGCTGTACTGCTTTTGTACGCTTTGATGCCGGAGACGTGGCGCTTTTCACGGGTTGTGACGTTGGGTTCTGCGGTGGCTGCACCGCTTTATTTTGTGCTCACACGGCAGCTCGCCCATTGGTTCAAACCGTCGCGGTATACGTGGCGCAGTGGTCGGGGCGAGCGGTTGTTGCTGGTAGGCGACGGCGAACGCGCCGTGGCAGCTTGCCGCATGCTCGAACAAGCCCAAGGACCGAATTTGATGATACGCCAGCAGCCCACGACGAATTTTCAGGCGGCGGACCTTCCCAAATTGGCGCGAGAGGCGCGCGCTCAAAGGGTTCTTCTGTTGGCCGGAGACTTGACGGGCGCCCAGCTCGTAGCGGCCTGTGCGGCGATGGGTGACGTGCGCATTGACGTGCGCATCGTCCCTGAGTTCGGCAGGTGCACGCTTGGCGGCGATGATGAGTTGCAGCGCGAGGACGTCTTCACCTGGGGCGCCGATGGCATCGCCCGCGCCGACCGCCGCCGGGCAAAACGAGCTTTTGACGTGGTCTCTTCACTGGCGATGTGGTTTTTCTTCGTGCCACTGCTCTTGGCCCGCCGCGCCGCATGGCTTACGGCAGCTGCTGTGGTGCTCTGCGGCCGCAAGACCTGGGTGGGATTTCACCGGAATTGGCCGGGGTCAGAACGCTTGCCCGACTTGTCCCCTGGCGTCTTGGATACCTTGGCTGTCAGCGGGGGGGAGGGCGACCCGGAGCGCTTGGATCCGTTGTATGCCAAAGATTACCGGTGGACACGCGACCTCGAGACGCTCTGGGCGCGACTTGTTGAAATCCGTCGGCCCGGATAGCTGCTCGCGCCTTGACAATTGATACCTTTGCGCCACAATTTTATCCATGGAGATCCTGCTTCCTAAGATGGGCGAAAGCGTCGCTGAGGCGACCATCATCAAATGCTTGGTTGAACCGGGTGCGAGCATTGAAGCCGATGAGGCGCTGATTGAAATCGCCACGGACAAGGTGGACAGCGAAGTGCCGGCGCCTGAGGCCGGCGTGCTGGTTCGTTGGCTTGTGGCCGAGGGTGATGTGGTCCAGGTGGGGCAGCCGATTTGTGAGTTCCAATTGGACAGCGAGTCGAGCCCTTCGGCCTCCAAATCCCCCGCTTCTGAGGAAGCAGCCCCGGCCGCAGCAGCTCCGCCAGTATCTCCCCCAGCTCCTGAAGTGATGACGGCCGTGGCGGCCCCGCTCGCGTCGACCAACGGATCGGCGGCGTCCCCCGCTCGCACTTCGAGTGACCGATTTTACAGCCCCTTGGTGCGCAGCATGGCGCAAGCTGAGAACATTGCCCAATCCGAGCTCGATTCGATTGCCGGCACGGGTCTTGAAGGGCGCGTGACCAAGCACGATATGCAGGGCTATATCACGGCCCGCAGCACTTCGACAAACGCCCCCGCAGCCCAGGGCACTACAAATCGGCAGCCTGCTCATGCCCCGGCCGTTGTGTCCACGGGTGAAGACCAGATTATTGAAATGGACCGCATGCGCAAGCTCATCGCCGACCACATGGTTCGCTCGGTGCAGACCTCGCCGCACGTGACCTCTTTTGTGGAGGCTGACGTCACGCGCATTGTGAATTGGCGGAACAAAAACAAGGTCGAATTTGCCCAGCGCACGGGCCAAAAATTGACCTTCACGCCCTTCTTCATTGAGGCCGTGGCGCGCGCGCTGCGCGACTTTCCCGGCGTGAATGCTTCGGTGGACGGAGACAAGATTATCCAGAAAGGGTCCATCAATGTCGGCATGGCAACCGCTACCCCACAGGGCAATCTCATCGTCCCAGTCATTCGAAATGCGGACCAATTCAACCTTGCCGGACTTGCAGAAAAGGTCAACGAACTGGCCCAAAAGGCCCGCTCCGGTAAGCTCTCTCCCGATGACATCTCTGGCGGAACCTACACCGTTTCCAACGTTGGCACCTTCGGAAATGTCATGGGCACACCCATCATCAACCAGCCGCAGGTGGCCATCCTTGCCTTGGGCGCCATCCGCAAGCAGCCCGCTGTGGTGGAAACGCCTGAAGGCGATATGATTGCTATTCGACATCGCATGTTCCTCTCACACAGCTATGATCACCGGGTGGTGGACGGACAAATGGGAGGCAGTTTTGTGCGCTGTGTGGCCGACTATTTAGAAGCCTTCGATTTGGGCCGACCCGTCAGTTAAAATCGTACATTACCCTCGATGTTGCAACGATTTATTTTGCAGGCCGCTCGCGTGGCCCTGCTTGTTTTGCTGTTCGGCGGCTTGTGTCCCCGGCCTGCTTTTTCGACGGAAGTTCTCCCCGAGGTGAACATTTTGTCGGGCAATTCAAAGGCCTTCACCGAGGCGAGCCGTTTGATGCTTGAGGGGCATTGGAAGCGCGCGGCGAGTGTCTGGAGTGAGCTCTTGAAGGAGCACCCTTCGAATCGCAACTATTTGTACCTCTACGGGCATTGCTTGCTCGAAATTCCCGGCCGCCGCGCCGAGGCGGTCCCTCCACTTTTGAAAGCTATTCAAGGCGGTTTTGCTACGGCTTACAATCCAATGAACCCCTTGGAGGAGCGCCCTCCAATTGAAGCTCTCGGCGATGCGGTGCGTGCGCGACAACTTGAGGGTGAATACCACGAGGCGGTGATTCTAGCCGACCGACTGCTGGCCATGGTTGGCGCCCTCCACCGTTTGTATTCGCAGGCCACCCATATAAAGGAGTCGTGCCTGTTTGCCCTTGAGGCCATGGCCCGCCCTTCAACGGCTAGGCTCACCAACTTGGCTGAATTGAACACGCCATTGGACGACTACGCGCCCGTGGTGTCCGTCGACGGGGGCGAACTGTTTTTTACCAGCCATCGAAAGGCCAACCTCAACACAGGGGACTTGACCATTGAAGAAGCAGTGGTTTATCACAGCAAGCTCAACAGCGATGGCTGGGGGCCGGCTGTGGAACTTCGATTGGGGCTTGACGAAGGCGACCGGGCATCGGTGAGTATTTCTTCGGACGGCAACACTTTGGTGACCTATGCCAGCGCAAACGAGGGCGGAGGATTGTACGAGAACAAGCGCATGCCTACAGGCTGGTCTCCGCCGGAGGCCATCGGTGCTCCGATTGATAGCAAGTATTGGGAGACCCACATGACCGAGACCTTTGATGGGCAGGAGCGCTACTTTGTAAGCGATCGGCCCGATGGGGAAGGCGGCCGAGATTTGTACCGTGTGGTGCTGCTGCCCAACGGCAAGTGGTCTATGCCTGCAACGTTGGGCCCGCACATCAACACGACGGGTGAGGAAGAAAGTCCGGTGCTTTCGGCCGATGGTCGCATGCTCTATTTCGCGTCCAACGGCCATCCGGGATTTGGCGGGTTTGACTTGTACCGGTGCGAGCGCCTGCTCGACGGTTCGTGGGGCACCGTCTTGAACATGGGTGCGCCTTTGAATACACCAGAAGACGAGACTTCCATTTCGCTGGATGCTTCTGGGCGTCAGGGCTTTGTGGCTTCATCCACATCGGGACACGGTGGCTTGGATTTGTTTGCGGTGGAGTTTATAGAAGAGGCGGTGGGCGATCGTGCGGTGTTCAGAGGAACAATCGAGAGTACGGGTTCTCATTTCGGACAGTTTGTAGTGGAGGCGCGGGCGCCAGGATTTTCTCGCACCTATATGCCACACGGGGCTGAAGCTGCGTTTGTTATGACCCTGCCGGCGTGTCGCGCATACCAAATCATCTTGCACGAGGGCAACTACCAGAGACAAATTGTGGCCTTGGATGTGCCGTGCAATGCGGGCATCGCAGCTTGTGGAAAGGTGCTAGAATTCAGTAGTTTTGGACCGGCTCCGGCAACAGTTCGGACTGAAATTTCGGCATCGAAGTACGCTGTCGAGCCCGCCGGCAACCGTTTAAAACGACAGTTTGCTGAGACCGAGGCTCAGCATATTGTAGCAATTCTCGCTGAAGGTGCGCATGTGCTGGTTCAACTGACCGGCTCATCGGCCGGTGGTACAGATGTAGACGAAGCGCTGGCGCGTCGCCGGGCTGAAAACGGCCGCGAGGCGATCCGCGAGGCCCTTGATGCCACCGGTGTGGATTGGATTGAAAAGGTGGACTTCTCTTTAGATTGGCAAAGGCAAGGGGCCAGCGGCCACGCTCTGAACATCGTATTGACCCGAATCGACTGACCCGCTTGAGCCCACTGACCATGGAAATTCAACTGCCCAAACTCTCGATCAAGCTGCAGCGCCCGCTGGTTTTTTTCGACCTTGAGACCACTGGAACCGATGTGGCGACCGATCGTATTGTAGAGATGGCCTTCATCAAGCTTATGCCCGACGGCAGCTCGGTTATGGTGCCGAATAAGGCTGAGGGCCAAGGGCGATTGATTGTGAATCCCGGCCAACCCATTCCGCCTGAAGCCACAGCGATTCATGGAATCAGTGATGCGGATGCGGCGGTGGCAAAGACATTTGCGGAACGGTCTGAAGGCTTGAATGCATGGTTGGAAGGCTGTGATTTTGCAGGTTACAACTCCAACCGTTTTGACGTGCCAATCCTCGTAGAGGAGTTCTTGCGCGCAGGGGTGGATTTTTCTTTAGAGGGCCGCTCCCTGGTCGATGTGCAGACCATCTTTCACAAGATGGAGCCGCGCAATTTGCGGGCTGCCTTGGGGTTTTTCTGCGATGAATCTCTTGAAGATGCGCACGAGGCCATGCCCGACGTGGTGGCCACCTTGAAAGTATTTGCATCTCAAATCGAGCGCTACAAGGACCACACGGTACCCCTGGGCGGCGCCGGTAGCG
>JAQWTJ010000095.1 GCA_029242765.1 Flavobacteriales bacterium
GCTGTTTGAAATGGTCGCCCGCCGAACGAGATGTCACCACCAGGGCATCGGCCTGGCGGGCTACGCTACGCTCGAGCCGGCGATGGATGCGGCTAGCAATCCGCCCGATATACAGGTCCTCCCAGTAAAAAACTTGGGTCCACGGGTCCCGGAAGTCAGCCATCCAGGGGACGCCAGCTTTGCGTGCGATTTTCCGGCCAATCAGGTGAAGGCTGTGGGGAGGTCCGGAGGTGATGACAGCGTCGAACTGCTGCTCAGCGTGCAGGGCGAGTGCACGCTTGGCGGCTGGCCGAATCCAGAACAAGCGTGCGTCGGGGATAAAGAAATTGCCACGGAGCCATCGCGTAAAGCGCTCTCGAAGTCCTGGTGCCTTGTCAGAAGTGAAGTAGGCAAATTTCCCCGACTTATTTTTCACTTTACGGCCGAGCAAGCGGCGGTACAGGTTGTAGGGCTCCCAGATGGGCACGTGCTCAACAATCATATAGGGGTCGACCTCCTTGAGCAGGCCCTCGTCCATAGCGGGCACGTCGGGATTCTCGGGCGTTAGAATCACCGGCTCCCACCCGTAGACAGGCAGGTAGCGCGACATCTTCAGCCAGCGCTGCACCCCCGGCCCCCCAGCAGGCGGCCAATAAAAGGCCACGATTAAGACGCGAGGCTTGCGAGGATTCGTTTGGGGAGAAACGGTGCGTCTGCCTTGATTTGTTGGGCTGCGGTCCTGCATAGGCTTGCAAATTACTCGACGCCCAAGCAGAAGTCGCAGTACTTGGCATCGGGATTATGCACAACCCATTGGGAGGATTCCGTCTCGTGGAGCAGTGCTTCAAGCCAATCTACAAAGGGTTCGAATGAGTCGCGAGCGCCCCAATTTTCCCAGTTCTTCCCCACCTTTTTTTCCAAGTGCAGGATCCCTTTTGACTTGGATTTTCCAGGCCGAATTCCAGTGAGAATTTCACTTGCCTCAGGGTGGGCTTGCGCAGCCATGACGGCGTAAATGAGCAGTTGAACGGCCTTGTCCTTCTTGCCTTCACGGAGTTTTTCTTCCCAATCTTGATCTTTCAAACGCACGTCACCCTTTTCCACGGTGCCTGATTTGTAGTCGATGATGCGGAGGTCCTTGGGGCGACCTGCCGGGTGTTCAACACGGTCCGCATTGCCGAGAATCTTGAGCTTGGACCCGCCTTTGAGGGGCTTGTTCAACTCGATTTCCGCTTCCAGGGGCTGCTCTACAGCAATGACAGTGGGTCCCTTGCCTTTGGCTTTGATTTCTTCAATTTCATCCTGGAGCCATTTGCGAACAACGGCTGTCAATTGGCCCAATAGAAGATGATTCTCACCGCTATCAGTTGCAGATTTTGGATAGCGCATCCTTTCTCTTTGCTTGTCAAAAAAGGCCTCGCTCACGAGCTTAGACAGCGCCTTGGCTTCAAATTTCAAGTCTTCCTTGCGCAGGTCTCGCCCCAGGGCCTCCTTCAGGACCTTCTCCATTACGGCGTGGGCGATGCTCCCTTGGGTGGAGGCCTTCATCGTCTCTTCAATTTCGGGCGGTTCACCCAATCTGAGCAGATAGCGGTAGCGAAATTGACGGGGGCAGGATAACAATTTATTTACCGCTGAGGGGCTGATTCCTCGCTCGTGAATCAGGGTGTGCCAGGCTTTGTGCATGTCCTCATTCCACTCCAATCCCGGTGTTTCGGGCGCACTTCCAGGCGAACGCGTAGAAATCATTTGGTGCAACACATGGATATTGGGCACGTCGCGTTGGGCCCACGCATCGACAATTCGGATGAACCGGCTGGGTTCAGCATCGTTCAATTGATCATCTAAATGCACCCAATGCGAAGTGCGAGCGGTGTGGAGCAGTCGAATGAGATGCGAGCCATACAATTTGTCGCGGTCCGAGCGACCGGGCAAGTCCCATCGACGCCGCAAATCCAGGGGCAAAAAGGTCGGCGGTGCATCCCCGCTGGGCAGCGTCCCTTCATTCACGTCGAGCACGAAGACTTCGTCAAAATCCAACCCTCGACTTTCGAGCAGCCCCATGATTTGTAGGCCTTCGATCGGCTCGCCGGCCAGGTCGATGGATGCTGAGCTGAGCATCCGGGTGAGACGCGAGCGTAAACCCAGCCAATTGAGTGATTCCGGAGCGCGCTCTTGCTGCCGAAGATACAGGCACAGCACATCTTGTAGCCCTGACCATGCCGCCTATAGCCACGGGTCTTTTAAGGCTTGAAGCGCATTCCCATCAGCCCAATTGCACAGAGCACCAACGAAGTGTTCCGTGGCCCGGTCCGAACTTTTAATGTCCAGCCAAGGCCCCAGTGCGCGGCAGATATGCGGCATGCCCTCAAGGTCAGTTTGGCCGACAGAGAAAATGAATTTGCGCGTCATTTTCTCCAGCAACTGCCGCTCCTCGCGTGGCACTTCAGGGTGAAGTTTTCGGGTGATGGGGTGGCTGAGTAAGGCGCGCAAGGTGTCGTGCCGGAAGCGCGGTGCATCGCCGGCCAATGAAAGCGCCAAGAACAGAAAGTCGGCCACCGGTGTCATATTCAGCGGCACGCCCATTGTTACATTCACCGCCCCCAAGCCTTCGGGCAAGGCGAGAAGGAGCTGCGGAACTAGATCGGCCTTGGGCAACACCACAGCGGTTCTTCGGAAATCAGTCTGCCCCTCAGCCAACCTTTCGCGCAAGACCTTTTGGACGTACTGGGTTTGCATTGAACGCGCACTGCACCGTACGGCCTTCAGTGTTCGTTCGCCGTGTTGAAGCTGGTCGGGGATGGCGGAATTTTCGGTTGCCGTTGCATGCTGGCGGACGAAGGCAGCTCCCACGGCGGGGTTGTCGACAATGGAGCGGTCGCTGTCCCACAGCACGGTGGCGCCACTGCTTCGCAGGGCATCCAGTACGTTTTTTTCGGCCGGAGTCATCGCATTGAAGCCGCCAATCAGTACGTTTTTTCCGCTGATGTCCGTAGCCAAACAGTCCCTCAGAATCCGGCCTGGCAGCGCATGACCATGTTCAGCGAGCCGCTCGGTGAAACGTTCCATCAAAGGGCAAAGCATGTCCCATTGGGCTAGAAATCGCTGCTGATCCACGGTCAATTCGGCACTGTCAAAGCTCCACGATTCAATGTCCTTGATTTTCTGCAGGTTCGTGAAGACCAATGAGGGTGTCAAGCCGCCAGCTCCCCAGTGGTTTTCCATCGCGGCGAAATCGCCCAAGGCACATCGGCCCCACATATTGAACGCATCGAAACTGCTCCATTCGGGCAGGCCGCAATCCGCTGGGAAACTTTGAGCAACCTCATAAAGCGTTAGGAGCAGCTCGAGTTGCGGCGGCGACTTAAGCCCGGTGCGTCCTTGAGCCCATTGGCCTAAAGTGGACAGCTCAGGCAGCCAAGTTCCGGGCCTTGCACCAACCTCCAATTCAGTTTTCAAAAAGGTGATGGCGCGACTGTTGGGCAGCAACACGGTCAAATCGCCCCAGGTCTCTTGCGGATGAGACTTGACCCACGCCGTCATACGCCCTACAAAGGTTGTGGCGTGGGAAAGGGGTGGAATTGGCATGGACAGAGGCCGTGAATTGTGAGGAAGAACCCCGAACTTGCCACCGATGGAAAAGAAGTTTCCTCAGTGGTTTGCAGGCCCGGGTCGGCAGTCAATATACGCCGTGCTATCGCCGGGGGAGTGGGTCGAACATCAAAAATTTGGGTCGAAGTACCGCGTTTTTAATTTGGTGGCTGAAATCTACCCGCAGCGCCTGCGCATTGCGGATTTGCTCGCCGATACTTCGGGTGCGTTTATTCCGTTATGCCGGGAGGAGTATGATCAGATGCGAAGAGATTTTGAAGCTTTGGAGTTGCTGAAATGAAAGGGCTTGAGTCAGAAAATGACCGTGGAACGTGTTTGTCCGACTGGACGACATTCGGGGTGCCTGCATCGCTGGAGCGCTTGGTGCACTGCCGTTCAGTTGATGAGGTTCGAGGGGCAATCGTAGGGGCGTCTGAGCGTGGCGATGCCTTGCATGTGTTGGGCGGCGGGAGTAATATTTTGGCCACGAACGATGTTGAGGGAACGGTTTTGCGAATGGCCATTGAAGGGGTTGAGTCCATCGACGGGGCGCCGTCTGGCCAGGTGCGCATCAAGGTGGGAGCGGGGTGTGTTTGGCACGGGCTGGTGATGTATTCGTTGGAGCAAGGGTGGAGTGGATTGGAAAATTTGGCTTTGATTCCGGGCTCAGTGGGAGCCTCTCCGATGCAGAATATTGGGGCGTATGGGGTGGAAATTGAGCAGCGTTTTGCCTGGCTTGAGGCCGTGGAGGTGTCGACGGGATCCTTGCGTCGATTTGATTATGCCGATTGCGGTTTTGCTTACCGTGAGAGTGTTTTTAAGCGCGATTTATTGGGTCAATTTGTAATAACGCACGTGGCCTTCGACCTGTTGCTAGAGCCGGAGTTGTGTCTGGACTACGGGGCGATCGCCGCAGGCTTGAAGGCGGCCGGTGTGGATGCGCCCACGCCAAGGGATGTGGCTGAAGTGGTGATGGCGATTCGGCGTGAGAAGTTGCCTGACCCTGCCGTATTGGGCAATGCGGGCAGTTTTTTCAAGAATCCCGTATTGAGCCAATCGGCTTTTGACCGCTTGAAAAAGGAGCACCCCACTGTGCCAAGCTATGATGCCCCGTCGGGCGTGAAAGTGGCGGCGGGCTGGTTGATAGAGCAGACGGGGTGGAAAGGGCACGACCGTGGCACTTACGGGGTGCACGATAAGCAGGCTTTGGTGCTGGTGAACCGGGGCGGTGCCAGCGGCCGTGATATTCTGCAGCTCTCTGAAGAAGTGCAGCAGGGCGTCTTTGCTAAGTTCGGCGTGCAACTCGAACGCGAGGTGAATATTTGGTGAGCCGGTGCTGCTGCAAAAGCTGCAGCTGGTTTTAAAACTTGGCGCAAGGCAAGACCCGCGGTCGGGATTTGCGCAGATGCGAAGGGGTGAACCAGGTGTAGGTCAGAGTCACCTCATGGGCGCCGTCGCTGACCCCCCAACTCAGGTCGCTTACGGTGAAATCGTAGCTGTATCCCAGACGCCAATTGGCATCGGAGTAGCCCAGCAGTAGCGCGATGGCGTCGTGGTTGGCACTTTGAGCGGGGTTTTCCTTCAGCAGCAGCTGGCGGTACCACACGCCGTAGGTGATGGGGTGGTTGTCGAAGTGAAAGCCGATGTCGAGTTGGTCGAATTCTCCTTGGTGGCGGTAGTTGAAGGCGAGCAATAGGTCGCGCTCCAGTCCACCAGCCCGGGGTTCCATGGCGAAACGGTATCCGCCGTGAGCGCTGCTCCACATTGGCATTGGTGAGCTGGCACCAAGCACGAAGCCCTCGTTGGGCCGGTTGATGTGCCGCGAGGAGAATCCAATCCAATAATTTTCTGAGTAGGCCAGGAGTCCAGCGCCAAAGTCAAAGAAGTTCTGAACGAGTTCATAGCGTGATAGCGACTCCAGTGACGCGGAGCCGTTGTCGCGATGCAGCGCATCGCCGAATGTAAGCGCGCTCCAATTCAGCAAGCCTCGGCTCGACCAGCCAAATTGCAACGCGGGTCGCACGTGCAACTTCCGAGTGACTTTAAATTCATAAGCGTATTGCAACCCGAAATTATTGGATCCCAATTGGCCTGTACCCGCCTCATCTGCAGAGAAAACCACCCCAAACCCGCTGCTGATTTTAGGGATGTACACGTCATAGGAAAATCCATAAGTGACGTAGCGCCCGGGGATGCCGGGCCATTGGTTGCGATAGAATGTCGTGATTCGGTTCTCTTCGGTGGATCCGGCAAAGGCGGGGTTCAGCTGGGGTGCTGTTGCATAAAACTGGGTGGTGTGCGGGTCCTGTGCCCGCCCTTCTGAACATAGAAGCAGCAGGGCCGTGCATACGATTAGAGTCGATGTGAGTGAGCGAAAGATCATAGCCGACCAGATTTTATTGTGGCGGTTCTCGGCTTGAGCGCGATGTGCCCAAGGCGTTGCGGTCTGCGCGTGTGGACGGTCTGCCCGGGCCTTCAAGTGCTTCAAATTCCACATCTCATCTTCGAATTAAAGTCACATCTCCGGCGTACTCAACCGATGATGCATCGAAAAAGACGGCGGCCACTTTCCATACGTACACGTCTTGTTTACAAAGCCGCCCCTGGTATTGCCCGTTCCAACCTATTTCGGGATCAGAGGTGTGAAAAATCATCTCTCCCCAACGGTTGTACACACTGAAGTCATAGGCCAATACATCTCCACGAATCACCGGTGCGAATAGGTCGTTGTCCCGCACATCGTATTGGCCGATGTGCCCCCCAGAAGTGCTGCCACCTCCGGCCAGTGGTGTGAAAGCTGTGGGCATACTTACCGAGCCGCCAATTAAGTCCTCGACGCACAATGACAGCCAGGTTGAATCCGTGCAAAGCCCTTGGTCGACGCGCAATTGTACAATGGGTGATCCGGCCGTTTCAAAGCTGTGAGTCACCGGTGCACCGCCGGTGGTTTCCATCGTAGAGCCGTCTCCGAAATCCCAGGAGTACTGGGCATTGGGATAGGCGATGTAAGGTGTGAAATGTGCCGATTCACCGGCCTCCAAGCACACCAACGGGAAGACAGAAAATCCGGCGTTCACCTGTTCCAAGGCCTCGATGTGCAAGGGCCCATTCACACTCACGCCGCCCGGCCCGTACGCCGTCGCCCATACTTGGTATGAACCGGGCGCAAAGTAGCCCTGAAGAAGCGCCGCTCCGAAATTGTTGTACACGACGTGTTCGGCGCCCGCGCTGGATCCACCAGCCCCTTGACCAAAGGTCCACACCACACTATCGGCCACCCCGCCCACTTCCGAATAGAAAATGCCCTGAAGCGGTGTGCACCCCGTGGTGTCGCCAAAAATTTCGATCGACGGCGGTAGTGGAATAATCAAGACGGTTTCTGTAACGGAATTAGCGCACCCCGCGTTGCTCAGCTCGAGCGTCACGCTCTGCTCGCCCCAGACCTCCACATCCCAATTCACCGCAACGCCTGCGCCATCGCTTGAAACAACACCCGAAGCGCTGGCGCTCCACACCGCCTCGGACCCTGCAGCCGCCACGCTCAAGTCCACCAAGTCGGCCCCTGTAACGGGCGCCACAATGACGCTGGGATTGATCAGAAAAGAAGGCTCGGGTGTGCCCAGCACCACCACTTGCCCCACCGCGGTGTCCGAACAACCTGTTTCAGGATGCACGGCAATCAATTGAAATTCCGCCACCTCGTCGGATGTGCCCTCAGCTTCCAGGCTCACCCCCGAAGGTTCAAACGCCACCATCTCAGTTCCATCTACCGTCCAGGTCCAGGTGCCCAGGGGTGCAGCGCCCCCGTTGCTAACCCCCAAAGACAGGTTGTCCAAATTGATCTCGTCCCCGGAGCATACCGAGGCCGGCAGCCCCATTTCTGCAATCACCCAAGCGGGCACTTCGAAGGACAATTCGTCGTAGTCCATACACCCCCCTGTGGAGGCGGTCAAGGTGGCTGTGGCCCAGTAGCCCGTTCCCAAGGCGTTGCCATAGATGTGTGTGAGGCTGGGCCCTGGCGTCTGGGTGCTGCCTGGTTGGAAGGGGTCACCAGTGATCCACATATAGTTTTCAGCCGTTCCAGAGTAGGTCAATTCAGCCACCACATCACAACCCGACAAGCCCCCAACGCTCAATGCACCTTGGGGTTGGTCGATGACCACCAGACTGTCGCTGAAAAATGCGTTGCAACCTGTTGTAGCGTCTTCAACCCAATGCTCGACCAACCATGTGGCCGAGTCGGCTCCTCCGCTGGTCCACCAGGCCGGTCCGCCGGGCATCAGACCGGTCGTAGTGTCCGCACCCAGTTGAGAATGAAGCACCCAGGTGGAAATGGCATCGTCTGACCCGCTTGACTCCGCATTCACATCAACATTTACGGGTGCACATCCGCTTTCGGGTAGCGCAAAGGCGGCATAGACCTCGGCGTGCACCAGCACGTCGGCCGATGCGCTCGCTTCACAACCGAAGCCGTTCACCCCGGTCACCGTAGCGAGGTGCAATCCGGCTTCCAACACCAACGCCGTGTCGGCTGCCCCGTTCCATGGTGTCGTTCCGCCCAGGTCCACGCTTAAATTCCAGTCCTCCACGGACCAGTCGCTGGGCCCCTGCGTTCGCGTCAACACAGAAGTTCCCGGTGCACACACGGCGCCCGCTGAAACGAGCCCGACCTCAGGAGAACCGTGCACCACCACATCAAGGGAGTCGCTGCCCCAGCAGCCAAAGAAGGATTGGCCTTCGAGCACCACCGTGAAGGTGTCGGGTGAAAAATACGTGTGCGCTGTAGCCCCGGGTAAATCTTCGTTGTTGCTGTCTCCGAAATCCCACACCGGGTTTAATACGGGCAAAGCTGCGGTTTCGAGCGTGTAGGGCGTGCAGTGGGAGCCGTCGAGCTGCAACACGTCGTCCAGGTCTACGCTCATGGCCGGTTGTACGAACAGGGTGGCCGACTCAGTGGCCGTGCACCCGCCTGGATGGCTCACTTCCAAGGTGAAATTCACCGTGTCCACGGTCGTGCCGGGGTTGATGAAAACGTAGTTCCAGTTCGGGAATTGGCTCTCAGCCGTGCCGTACGTTCCAAGTAAATTGCTGTAGACAGGGTCCACGATCCAAGCCCAATCCGTCCCAGGCACCACCCCGAAAGCGTCGGCCTCAAACCAAAAGGTCTCACCGGAGCAAATTTGCCCGCCGTTGATCCACACCGCCGGCGAGGGCAAGATGTCGACGGTGATGCTCTCCGCGGTGCCACAACCGGCGAGTCCAGCGGCTACGCTCACAGTGTAAGTCACCGTGTCGTCGGTGAAGTTGTGGGGAAAGGTGTGCGTGCCATCGGCGTCCAGGCTTTGTTCGATCCCGTGCCCGAAGTTCCACACTAGAGCACCGCTGCCCAAGGTGCCGGTGGTGTCGCTCGCGTTCAGGGCCAGCGTCAAAGGAGCACAGGCGGTGGTGTCGGTCGAGCTGAGCTCCACGACGGGGCTGTCCAGCACTTCGACTTCGCCCGTGATACTGTCCGTGCAGCCGCCCGCCGTGGTGACGGTCAGCCCGACGGCATACGTGCCGGGGCTGGTGAAGACCGGATCAGGGTACTCAGCACTCGAGGCGTCTGAGCCTTGGGTGCTGCCCGTTGGGAAAGTCCAATCATAGCCTACAATTCCACCGCCAAAATCAACGTCCGTTGTTGAGCTCGAGGGGTCCAGCGGTGTGGTTTGGCCGAAGCATGCTGCAAGCGAGGAAAAATTGGCCGAAGGGAAGGCGTTGAGCGAAATGCTCTGGCTGGCCGTGTGGTTGCAACCCGCGGCCGATGTTGTGGTGAGCTCGAACCAATACGTCCCAACCCCATTGAGTTGGACAGAAACAGGCTGACTTTCCGAGCCCAAGTCAGTGGGCGGATTCACCAGGGACCAGTCCCACGTGATCGCGTCTGTGGAAGCGTCTATGGCTTGCACGTCTAAACTTGAAGTGCAACTGTCAGTTGGCAAGGTGAAGTCGGAAGTGGGAGCGGCCAATACATCGACGCTTACCGCGTCGGTGGCCGTGCACGCAATGGCATCGATGGCGTACACCGTGACGCTGGGCGAGAAATTACCTTCCGCAGCGTAGGGGTGGCTTTGCCCGACGAGCTGCTCGAAAGGGATCATCCCTCCGACCATGGGAATATTCGGTGAGGAGGCGCCGTCGCCCCAGTTGAAGTGAAACGCGAAGTCGGCCGGCGCGGCGGGCGGGCTATAGCCCCAGGCAACGGTTTCAAATTGGAATGGTGTTCCGGGGCAGAGCGGCTCGGATGCGGCCGTGATGTTCACCGTCGGGGGCTCCACCACGCGCACTTGCACTTCAGCGGAGTCTACGCCACACAGGTTTTCAGTTAGCAGAGTAAGGGTGTATTCGCCCGTTCCAGGGAAGCTGATGTTATGGGCCAATTGACTTTCGCACGATGCTTCCCATCCGGTCCAAAGCGTTGGGTCGGATCCACCTCCGCCCCACGACCCTCCACCCAAGTCCCATCGCTCGCGCCGTTGAAATCCGTTGGTGGCGGTGTTGTTTCCTTGCCCCCCCGAGCAGCAATTGGCACACGAGGCATTGGCCACTTGCACCTGGTCCTCGGGCCAACACAGGACCGCATCTGATAAGTTAATTGCCGCCACATCAAGGTTCCACGTCAAAAAAGCATCGCTTAGCCCGTCTTCCAGTGTGGAGGGGCCTGCGATTTCTCCGTTGAAGTCCTCTTGAGCAGCATATCGAAGGCAGTAATTGGAATACGTCAGCAGCAGGGTGTGCCCGCAGTCGCCGCTTCCACAGGTCGGGTTGTCATAGATGTGAGAGAAGCCCGAGAGCCGGTGGATGGTCTCCCCGTCGGCCGAAGTGAAGGGGTCAATGCCAAAGGGAGCTCCGGCTTGAATTTGCGACATCGCATAGGCGGTGTTGCCCGACCCGTCGCCCCATGCGATGTCAAAGTTCCAAGTGGATGAGTAACCTCGGTCGATGTCAATTTTTGGCAGCCCTTCAAAGGGGGTGCATCCCCCGTTGATGTCACCGTACTTCAGCGAAGCACTCGGGTTGTCAAGTTCATGCACCAAGAACCCGCTCGTTCCACCTGTGCAGAAACTCGTGGTGACCATGATTTCATAGGTCGCCCAAATGCTCGGTGTATAGGTGTGCGGTAGTGCGCTGCCATCCCAATTGCCGATGATTTCACTCTGTCCATCACCCCAGTCTACGACTACACCGGTGTGGGCGGCGGGCAAGGCCGTGAGTTCGAAAGTGAAAGGCTGGGGGTTGTCATTGACCCCGTCAATGCATTGAAACCAATGCGGCTGTGCCGCCGTTACAGCCACCCCATCCAGTACGGTTGTGCCGGTGAACTGTGGGCATTGGGCTTGAAGATTTGAATGCGCTCCACTCAGCGCAAGCAAGCCCCACCCCAGTGTTACAGCCCGCCCCCGGATGGCTTGAAATATTTGGGCGAGAGGAGCGAAAGGGGCCATATGCAGTATACGTGGCCTCCCGCTTCAGGGTTTCAATAAAAGCGGGCGGCACTTGCCCCAAGTTACCGGTGAACTCGGGCGGGCAAATCGGCGTCTTTTCGAGTTGTTCACAGACGATTATTCGTGCGGGTCTGAGAATTCTGCAGTTGATCCAAATGCGGTGTCAGTCAGTGTTTTAAGGAAGGAGATGAGCGCTGCTTTGTGGACGTCAGGCAACATCAAGCCGCCGGTGGTGTACTTCATGAACGGGTCGATTGTTTCCGAGGGCAGACCGCCGCTATTGTAGTGGTCCACCACCTCTTCAAGTGTTGTGAAGCGCCCGTCGTGCATGTACGGCGCCGTCAATTCTACGTTCCTCAAGGTCGGGGTCTTGAATTTCCCATGGTCCAGAGGGTTCAAAGTGACGGCTCCCACTCCGAAGTCGCTGAACACGGAGTCCAATCCATTGTTGTGTGGCAAGTAATCTGAGAATTGCAGTCCGGCTTCGCTGTGGCAGTGGAAGCAATCCGCCCCAAATTCGCCGCCGGTCACTTGCTCAGGATCGCCGCCTTCGCGGTTGAACAATTCGTAGCCCAAAAACTCCTCGGCGGTCAATTCCAACTCGCCCCGACGCCACTGATCAAAGCGACTGTTTGACGAAACCATGGTCCGCATAAACTGAGCAATCGCCATCACGATGCGGTCCTGGCTCACTTCTTCACTCCCGAAGGCGGCCAGCATCAACGGCGGGTATAGTGGGTTGGCGGCAATGCGCTGCTCAGCCACTTCCCAGGCCAAGTTCATCTCGTCAGGGTGGGGGACTGGGTCGCGCGCCTGATCTTCCAGTGTCGGCGCACGTCCGTCCCAGAAATAGTCGCGCGCCCAGCCCGTATTGACAATTGCCATGGCATTTCGTCCGCCAAGTGCACCGGTCACGCCGGTTGAAAATTGGTTGGGGTCAGCAAAACTATTCTCGGGCAAATGGCACGACCCGCAACTCATGGAGCTGTCAAGTGACAGTGTCTTTTCCCAAAACAGCAGGCGCCCCAAGGCCACGCCCTCTTCGGTTAGCGGATTGTGTGCCGGGATGTCCATGGGCGGGAAGAACGGAGGGATCAACAGCTCCAAAGGCGTGGGGCCCGCCGGGAGGTCAAATTTTGGGCACTTGGTGCAGCTGCTCAGTGACACGAGCGCCGCCAGCACTCCCGTCAAGCTTACAATCCTAAGTTCGCCGTTCGTCATTTCCGCTCCAAAGTCAAAGAGGCTAGGTACAGTGCGTTGTAACGATTGGCTAGGGGGAGGTTGTCCATCGTGTGGGTGACGGCGTCAATGGACAAGTCAATCGTATCGTCGGCATTGCTCAATCCGTCGAGAATCTCACCGCGAAGGCTGAAGCCCACAGAGCTGCACTGTTCGACTGTGAAAGACTCGTCCAATTCCAACACGTTGAAGTACGCATCGCCGCCCACGTGCATTGCAAAGGGCGTATCAAAGTTCTCACCCCCGTTTAAATCAGCTTTCCCTTCAAATTTGGTGAAAATGTACCCCGTATTCCACGTCCAAAACATGCCGCCTGATCCGCCCACACCCAAAGGGTGGTCGTTGGGGTATGTTGAGGGGTCGATGTCGACGTTCAAATCCGCCGGCACGCCAATTCCAAGGCGTAAACCGGTGTACTCACCAGCGGGCAATTCCCACGCCCACCACGCGCTGTCTCCGGTGTTGTACAATTCGATGTCCGACAGTTCGACGTGCCCGTCGGCGGTCAAGGCCTCGACGCTGCCGAAGTAACACCGAAAGCCTTCTAGACGAAGGTTGTATCCCAAAGCGTCTTCGGCCGTTGCCCCGAGCTCTACGGCTTCACCTCCAAAAGTAAAGTCGGCCGTGAGTGCCACCTTGCCAGGTAGAGGCTCAACATCAGGTTCAGAGCAGCTTGGGAACAGGGCCACCACGGAAACGAGGACTACAGCTTTTTCAAAAAACAATCGCATTGCACAAAGGAATCAAATCCAGAACGTGAATTGCGTGATTAGGGTTGCTTTTTTTGAATTAGATGTCCGACCTTACAACCTCCTCATTTTGCGATCTGATTTTCAGTTGAATTCGTTTATCATCCTAAGAGCTTCAGCGGGCTCAGGCAAGACCTTCAAGCTTGTCGAGCAGTATTTGAGCATCTGCCTCAGGACGGCTGCCGGGGAGAAGTTTGAGCCGTTGTACTTCACGAGAATTTTGGCGCTCACTTTCACTGTGAAGGCCGCCCAAGAAATGCGGGACCGCGTGCTGGACGAGTTGGATGTGCTTGCAAAATCGACGGAGCAGAGCGACTACTTTGATTGTTTGGCCGGCGATAGCCCGACGCCGGATCAGATTGATACGCTGAAGCAACGGGCCCAAACCGTCCACTTGGCCATGCTTGACCGCTTTGCGGACCTGTCCATTATGACAATTGATGCCTTCGTCAATCGCTTGGTCAGGGGTTTTGCCACCGAATTGAGCTTGGAGCATGATTTTCGGATGGAGTTTGATACGGACCGGCTCCTCGGCGATGCTGTGGGGCGCGTGTTGAAGCGTGTTTCAGCGACCGCAAAGGGCGACGACGCGGCCTTGACCACTTTGCTCCGAGACTTCATCGACCAGGCGGTCGAGGACGGCGGTAGCGCCAACGTCAGGAGCCATCTTTTGAAATTGAGTAAGTCTTTGGAGCAGGAGCAGATGAAGGTGCAGCTCTCCGACTTGAGTGCTTGGACGCCGGGCCAATTGCTCGCCCTGCGGAGCAAGCTTCGCCCGAAGTTGTACGCCATGAAGAGGCGAGCCATGGGGGCGGCCGAAGAGCTTGAAAAAAAGTTGAAGGACGTGCGCATCGACGACGGATGCTTGCTCGATAAGTTTTCGGGTTCTTCGCTGAAGACTTTTTTAGCCAAAACCTCTTCGGGCTCTATTGCCCCACCTGTCCCCACTTTGATTAACCAAAGGGCGGCGGATTGTTACACTGCCAAGAGCGCTTCTCCGCGTACGGCGGAACTGGCAGCAGGCTTCAACGAGGACATCGGCCGTGTCATCCAAGAGGTCTTGAATTTGACAGACAGTCCGGAAGGTGTGGTGTTTCAAACTGAGCAGCTGATCGTTCAGCAGATTCCGTTGATTGCCTCTTTAAACGCCATTTCCCAAGCAGCAGTTGAAATTCAAGACGAGGAAAATATTCGCACATTCTCAGGATTGAATGAGATGGTATCGACAACTATCCGGGAGAACCCGGCGTCGTATTTGTTTGAAAGAACCGGCGAGCGATACCGGCATATTTTCATTGATGAGTTTCAGGACACTTCGATTACGCAGTGGCAGAACCTCTCTGTGCTGGTGGCGGAGACCTTGGCTACGAATCATCTCAGCTTGGTGGTGGGCGATCCAAAGCAGGCTATTTATCGCTGGCGTAACGGAGACTTTGAGCAGCTTATGCGCCTGCCAGAAATTGAAAATCCGTGGGACTCTGTGGCGATTGCAGATGCCCAAAGCGCTATGATTCGCAGTGAGAACACCCCGCCTATGGGGGATAATTGGCGCTCCTCCCCGGACATTGTGAACTTCAATAGTGTGCTGTTTGAGGCCATGGCCGAGGAGTTGCCAGATGCATACCGCAAGCCGTATGATAAGGCGCGTCAGTTGCCCAGGAAGGAGTTTCCAGGTTTTGTTGAAGTAGGGGCCGTGATTGAGAGTGTGAATGAGGATCGAAAACGGAAAACGTGGGCTTGGATGGAGCAGCGGATCCGTCGAGCTTTGAGTGATGGTTTTGACGGTAGGGACGTGGCCGTGCTGGTCCGAAAAAATTCTGAGGCGACGGACTTTGCTGAATATTTAGCGGGATTGGACCAGCCGATTCCGGCGTTCACAAAGCAGAGTTTGGAGTTGGGTAAGCACCCGGCCCCGCTGGCTGTAGTGAATTTGCTTACAGCTTTGAACGACCCGCTGGATACGGGGGCTGTAGCTCGATTTATTCAAGCCTGTGGAGCGCTGATTGTTGCGCGCGATGAGCATTGGAATGAGGCCGCCCTGTGGCTTGAACTCCAGGGCCAGGCCGACATTCATCACGTCTTGCAGAAGCTCTTGCCCTCGTTTGACCCCGCACAATTGGCCAGTGCTCCGCTGGTAGAAATTGTGGCTGCAGCCCTTCACGCGCTTCGAGCAGATGAAGAATATCCGAGCCATGCTGAGAGCATGTTGGAGTTGGCCACCACGCGAGAGGCCATAGATCATGGCGTGTCAGGATTTTTGGAGTATTGGCATCGAAAGGGCAAAGAGGAGGGCATCCACGTGATGCCGGATCGTGCAGCGGTGCAAATTATGACGGCCCATAAGAGCAAAGGCTTGGAGTTTCCTGTGGTGATCGTTCAAGCGCTCAATTCGCCTCCCGGACCCAGCTCCTTGCTGGGCATATCCTTGGACTCGGAGCGGTTTGAGCTGCCCTGTTTGATCGCCGAGATTTCAAAGTTCAAAGGGACCGAGGGGCAGGGTGCCTACGACAAGGAAGTGGCACTCAAGACATTTGACGACTTGAACAATTTGTATGTGGCCATGACCCGCGCCGTGGTGCGATTGCATTGTGTAATCGATTTCACACAGGATGAGACTTTAAAGAAAGCTGTACGCAAGGACGGAACAAGAATGCCGTCGCGCTTGGCTTTTGTGTTGCAGGAGAAGTTCAATTGTGACTTGACCGAGGCCCCCTTCACCACTGGAAAATTGGCAGCTGCTCTTCCCCGTGAGGAGGGCGAAAAGCCTCCGATGGGCTCGTTGAAGAACCCGGAAGCCATTCAATATGCGGCTCTTGATTTTGCTGGTCGACCGGCCGAGGTGAAATCGGTTCGCCCCGATTACAAGGCCCCTTCCCCTGGGGAGTTGTCCGCAAGTGCTTTGGGTACAGCCGTTCATGCTGTTCTGGCGCGTGCGGTGACGGCCTCAGATCTTCAGCGCGAGCTTGATCGTCCTTGGCCGTGGTCCGAGATGTCAGCAGAAAGCTGGGCTCAGCTGCAATCCTGTGTGCGGGCTGTGGCTGATTTGCAAGGGGCCAGCCAATGGTTTGACGGGTCCGGTCGGGTGATGAACGAGCGCTCTCTTTTGCTTGCAGATGGCACCGTGGGTCGTCCGGACCGCGTGGTGATCTTCGACAATCGAATTGAAGTGGTGGACTACAAAACGGGGACCCCTTCCGAGGCGAAGCTGAAAAAGGACAAAAGCCAAGTGGCCGGCTACATGCGGGCTCTTCAAGCCTCATCGCCCGAAAAATCAGTGCATGGCGCCTTGCTTTACGGTGCGACGGCGACCGTTGAAAAGGTCACTCTACCGGTCGATTGACCGTGTGTCCTGAGTCGAGAAGGCATTGCTCGCGGCGCGCTTCTTCGAGATCGTAGGCCACCATTTCGCTGCACATCTCCTCCAAGGTGCAGCTGGCTTTCCAGCCCAATTGGCGTTCCGCTTTGGAAGGGTCGCCCACAAGCAAATCCACTTCGGCCGGTCGGAAATAATTCGGGTCGACCGCCACGCGCAATGCGCCAGAGTCCGCACAGTAGCCGCGCTCGTCTGAGCCTTTGCCTTCCCATCGTAGCGTGATGTCCACACACGAGAAGGCCATCTCGATGAAGGCGCGCACCGATGTGGTCCGTCCAGTGGCTAGCACGTAATCATCCGGCTCATCTTGTTGCAGCATGCGCCACATGCCTTCGACGTAATCGCGGGCGTGGCCCCAATCCCGTTCGGCATTCAAGTTTCCGATGTGCAACACCTCCTGTTGTTCGATCGAAATGGAGGCTGCAGCTCGCGTGATCTTACGCGTGACAAACGTTTCTCCTCTCAGCGGGCTTTCGTGGTTGAACAATATCCCA
The DNA here is from genome assembly GCA_029242765.1 of Flavobacteriales bacterium. GTDB lineage: Bacteria > Bacteroidota > Bacteroidia > Flavobacteriales_D > Sanyastnellaceae > UBA8752. The sequence continues at coordinate 16,907 of JAQWTJ010000095.1, forward strand.
TTGGACGCATGCAAACCATACGCCTCACGGTAGTTCCGCACAATCCAATACGCGTACAACTTGGCCACCCCATAGGGGCTCCGTGGATGAAAGGGCGTGTCCTCCCGCTGCGGCACTTCGTGCACCTTGCCAAAAAGCTCGGATGTGGAGGCCTGGTAGAACCGCACCGACTTTTCCATGCCCAGAATGCGAATTGCTTCGAGTAGACGCAAGACGCCCATTCCATCAGCGTTGGCTGTGTATTCAGGCGTGTCAAAGCTGACCTTCACATGGCTCATTGCGCCGAGGTTGTAGATCTCGTCGGGCTGCACTTCCTGCACGATGCGGATCAAATTTGTGGCGTCGGTCAAATCACCGTAATGCAGCCGCAGCCGGATGTCGTCTTCGTGTGGGTCTTGGTACAGATGATCGATGCGCTGGGTGTTGAACAGGGAGCTGCGCCGCTTGATGCCGTGCACTTCGTAGCCCTTTTCAAGCAGAAGTTCAGCGAGATAAGCGCCGTCTTGACCAGTGATTCCAGTGATCAGTGCGCGCTTGCGTCGAGTTGGCTTTGTATCGTGTGTGGCCATGGGCTGTGCTTCGAAGATAGGGGCTTAGGCCAATTTTTCATCGTTCGGCTCATCGCCCTTGTTGGGCTCGGCACGCTCGCTGGGCTCGTCGTTTTGCAATTGATGTTCAACAAGTTCAGCATAGCGCCCACTTCGGGCCATCAAATCTTCGTGTCGGCCTTGCTCAACAATCCGTCCATTTTCTAGCACCACAATCTCATCGGCGCCGCGAACGGTGCTCAACCGGTGCGCAATAATCAAGGAGGTTCGGCCTTGCATCAGGCGTGTCAAGCTCTCTTGAACTTCGTGTTCTGAAACGGCATCGAGCGCACTGGTCGCTTCGTCCAAAATCAAGATGTCAGGCCGGGCAAGAAAGGCGCGAGCGATGGCAATGCGCTGGCGTTGTCCTCCGGAGAGCTGCACACCTCGTTCGCCCACCAAGGTGTCGAATCCCTTCGGAAAGTCGCAAATAAATTCGTAGGCCGCCGCATCTCGCGCGGCTTGTTCAACTTCGGCATCGCTGGCCCCGAGTCGGCCGTAGCTTATGTTCTCCTTGATGCTCCCTCCAAACAGAATCACCTCCTGGGGCACCATGGCGATTCGGCTGCGCAGAGCCGTCAGGTCGTGGTTTTGAACGCTGATTCCGTCAACTTTCACGGCGCCTGAACTGGCAGGATACAAGGCGGGAATGAGCGAGGCCAAGGTCGATTTTCCTGCTCCCGAGCCCCCGACCAATGCGACCGTACGGCCCGCTTCAATGCGCAGGTTGATTTCGTGCAAAACCTGGACGTCGTCTTTGTGGGGGTAGTGAAAGTTGACGTTCTCCCATTGGATTTCGCCTCGAAATGTATCGTCTCGTAGCGCTGATGAACCGGCCTCAAGGCGCAAATGCTCGCCGGGGCGCTCCAACAAATCCATGACCTCTTCGATGGCCCCCAAACCGCTCTGTAAATTGCTAATAACGTTTGCAATACCCCCAAGACTGCCCGCCACCAGACCGGTCATTAGCAGGAAGCTGAAGAAATGTTCGGCGTCAAGATCTCCGCTTTGCAGCATTCGCGCACCCTCGAGGAGCACCACGGTGATTGCCCCGAAAATGACGACAATGATGAACGACACAAACCCCCCTTTCCACAGCGCGGTTTTCAATGCAATTCTTCGAATTTCCTCGATGCGTATTTGGTAACGACCGATTTCGAAGGCCTCCCTAGCAAATCCCTTTACACTTTCAATGCCGGTGAGCGTTTCGCTAACGATGACGTTGCTTAAGGACACTTCCTCTTGTGTTTGCTTGGCCAATTTCCGGATGAATCGACCGAAAGCCATGGTGGCGAGCATGCCCAGCGGCAGGGTGACAAGCATCAACAGGGTGAGGCGCGGTGAGAAGAACACGAGCGCCGTCAGGCCGCCGACTATGATGATGGTCTGCCGGATGAGTTCGGCCATCACCACTGTGAAGGTTTCTCGGATGGTCGTGATGTCAGCGGCGATGCGGCTGTTGAGTTCGCCCACGCGGCGCGTGTCGAAGAAGGTCATCGGCTGCTTCAAGATGGCCGCAAAAGTGTCGCCCCTTAAATTTTTGAGCAACCGTGTGGTCATGTCGCCGAAGAGCCAGATCCGAAAGAACCCCAATGCAGCCTGCACCACCAAAATTGTGCCGATGCCCAATCCAATCGCCATGGGCGTGTCCAGGCCCAGCCGGTCGATGTATGAATCGCCCGAGGACGCCTCGCCCATGCCGGGCACCAGCCCCACACCTCCAAGTCGTCCCCACAGCCGAGTGACCAGCAATGTCAGCACGCTTCCGACGGTAATCAAGAAGATGCCCAGCGACATACCCCACTTGAACGGCGCGAGGTAAGGGGTGATGCGCCGCAGTTGTCTCAATCCTTCGCGGTTGAGCTTCTTTTTTTTGCGTTCCCCTGGCTCTGCGCCGTTTGGGGTTCCGTTTCTGCTCGATCGTGCCATGGAATCAGACCGCAAATTTAGGTCGATATTCGCGCCTTCTTAAGCTCAATCTCGATTCCCTTGAATTGCGCGGTGGGTATTGCATGGGATTGCATATCTTTGCGCTCCCGATTCTGAAAACCTCCAGGTCATGAAGCGTACTTTTCAACCCTCCAACCGTAAGCGTCGTAATAAGCACGGATTCCGTTTGCGTATGGCTTCGGCTGCTGGCCGGTCTGTTTTGGCAGCGCGCCGTCGCAAGGGCCGCAAGAAGTTGTCTGTGAGCAGCGATCGCCGCCACAAGGGCATTGAACGCTAGAATCGAAAACGATTTGTACGTGGCTTTCGAGCCTGTACATTTAAGACGAGGTCCCCGCCAGGGCCTCGTTTTTTTTTCACGCAACTTTTCACTCCAAGTCCCAGGCGAGAGCAATCCACATCGGTGCGCCGCTGGGGTCCAGCAGGGCCGACCATGCCACGCCCAAGTGATGCGCACCTTCAGGCCGCATCACCCGGGCGACAGCGGCAGCGCTTTGGTCCTTGGCGAGAGCGACCACTTCGGGCTTGAGCGCCCTTGATAGCTTCATTATTGAGATGTCGTTTGCGCCGACCCCCGAGCCGAAGCGCTTGTAGACGGCTTCTTTTGCCCCCCATATTTGGGTGAGACCGGCCAGATCCTGCGGGTCAGCCAGCCAATCCAACGCTTCGTCGGGCTGGACGATTCGCGGTGCGATGCGCAGCAGTTGATTTCGCGGCCGCTCGATGTCGACTCCCAGTGGCCGTTCGCCGTGGGCCACCACGGCCCAACCTTCGGTGTGCGATATCGAGGTGTGCGCCCAGCCCTCCACAACGGGGCGGCGCTTTTCGTCGCGTTGAGGCGGTCCGTCGGCCCGAAGTTCTTGCAAGAGTTGTGCGACGCATGCGCGTTCGGCCTGGCGCTTGGCCGTGGGGCTTTGGGCATTGGCATAATCGGCCCACCCCCCGGATAAACGCTGTAAATCATCCACAGCAAAAGCGCGCACCGCCACCTGCACCGGTGTGGACAAAAGCGTTTGGATGTGAGTTGAGGCCATGGGAATCGTATCTTCGCCCCCGCAATTAACACCTCATGTCTGTTACAAATACCGATACATCCCTTCCTTATAAGGTGAAGGATATTACGCTGGCTGATTGGGGCCGGAAGGAAATCCGCCTCGCTGAAGCTGAGATGCCCGGATTGATGGCCTTGCGTGCACGCTATGGTGCGGAAAAGCCACTCCGTGGAGCCCGCATCGCAGGCTGCTTGCACATGACCATTCAAACGGCAGTGCTCATTGAAACTTTGGTGGAATTGGGGGCTGAGGTGCGTTGGTCCTCTTGCAATATTTTTTCGACCCAGGATCACGCCGCTGCAGCGGTTGCCGCTTCGGGTGTTCCGGTTTTTGCATGGAAGGGCTTGACAGAGGAGGAGTACGATTGGTGCGTGGAGCAGACCTTGTTCTTTGGTGAGTCGCGTGAGCCTTTGAATTTGATCTTGGACGACGGCGGCGATCTGACCAATATTGTCTTGGACAAGCACCCCGAAATTGCTGCGGGCGTCAAGGGTATTTCCGAGGAAACCACCACGGGCGTATTGCGCTTGTATGACCGCCAACGCAACGGCACGCTGACTATGCCGGCCATCAATGTGAACGACTCGGTGACCAAGAGCAAGTTCGACAACAAGTACGGTTGCCGCGAGTCTTTGGTCGATGCGATTCGCCGCGCAACGGACATCATGATGGCTGGAAAAATTGCTGCGGTGGCAGGATTTGGCGACGTGGGCAAGGGCTCGGCGGAGTCGCTCCGCAATGCGGGCTGTCGCGTGATTGTTTCAGAAATTGACCCGATTTGCGCGTTGCAAGCGGCCATGGAGGGCTTCGAGGTGAAGAAAATGATTGATGCGGTGGCTGAGGCTGACATCGTGGTGACGGCCACAGGGAATAAGGACATCATCACCGGTGCACACTTTGAAGCCATGAAGGACAAGGCCATCGTGTGCAACATCGGCCACTTTGATAACGAGATCGATGTGGCGTGGTTGGAAGCAAATCACGGCGCCTCCAAGGACGAGATCAAGCCCCAAGTGGACCAATACACGATCAACGGCAAGGACCTCATTTTGCTGGCTGAAGGCCGCCTTGTGAACCTGGGGTGCGCCACGGGCCATCCCTCGTTTGTGATGAGCAACAGCTTCACCAATCAAACCCTGGCCCAACTCGAGCTCTGGAACAATGCTGCCAATTACGACAACCAAGTGTACACTTTGCCCAAGCACCTCGACGAGGAGGTGGCGCGTTTGCACCTGAAGAAAATTGGCGTGGTGCTCGATGTGTTGTCCAAGGAGCAGGCCGACTACATCGGCGTTCCAGTGGCTGGACCGTACAAGGGGGATGCCTACCGCTATTGATTTGCGGCAAGGGGCTGATTCACACTGAGGTGCTCAGTTGTTGATGTTCAACACGGGCGCCATCCAATTCGTATTGTAACGTTCAAGCGGTGCGGTGGTCGGTCCTGTGATAATTGACCCGTCGAAGATGTACCATTGGGATCCCGAACAGGGGTCTTCGATGGTGTAGCCGTCCTCGAGCACTACACATTGGCATGCAGCACTGACATCGTAGGGGCTGTGCCGGTCAAACACGACGAACTCGTCCAACGTATAGCGGTAGACAATCAGACCGCGGCTCCCCCCGGAAACGTAAATCCAATTGCCTGGAAATTGCAGGCTGTTGTATGCGGGCAGCAGGAGGTTTAGATCGATGTTGACCTCGACATATGGAATGACGCCTTCGGGTTCGCGGCAACTGTTCATTCCCGTGATGAAGAGCAATGCGGCTGCAAACAGGCTTATGCGTTGGCGGAAATTTAATAGGCGGCTGTTCATGATCCCAAGTTTTGGGCGTTGCCGTTTGCGGTTTTGCGAAGCCCAAGTGGGTCTTTGGGACGCCCCGCAACAAAGGCCTTGAGGTAATCCGGCTCGAACCGTGCCACGTCCTCGAATTGCTCTTTTTCAAACTTGGCGGTGGCCAGCCCGGCCATGGCCGTAGCCGTCGGATAGGCCTCTTGAAAAGTCCAATCCACCTTTGAGTCAGCCAGCATGTCCCGGCATTTCAAGGCTCCGTCACCGATGAGCAAGGCGCGGCCTTCAAGCTCTTGGCAAAAGCCCTGCTCGACGACGACCGCCTCCGCCTTACCTCGCGCGTTGAGCGTGTAAATTTCCATGCGTCGTGCATCGATCGCTGGAACAACGTGTTGAGCTTTTGGGGCGGATGTCCGCCCTTGAATAGCCAATAATTCTAGACTGGAAATGGCAATCAGTGGCACGTTCAATGCGGCGCACAGCCCTTTGGCCGCAGCCGCTCCTATGCGCAATCCTGTGAAAGAACCCGGGCCCGCGCCGACCGCCACAGCATCCAAGTCGCCCGGCTGCAGTCCCGCCTCACCCACGATATCATCGATCATTGCGTGGAGCCGCTCGGCGTGGCTGTACTGCTCGCTGGCCACTTCAGCCACCGCTTTCACAGCTCCATCTTCAACCAGAGCCACGCTGCAATTTCGTGTTGAGGTCTCAAGGCAAAGGATGTGCGTCATGGTTCAGTCGTTCGTGTCGAGTTCGACCTCAACCTCAACGGCATCGCCGTCGTCGAGTTTACGGCTCAGCATTTCATACGGCCCGACCACGAGCTCAGCCCCCACATCCGGCCCTTCTTTCAGGGCGATGTAATTGTTGTCTTGAATGCCGGTCTTCACGTTCCGCTGGTGCACCACGCCGTCGATCAGTTAAAAGACGACAAGCTGCATGACGTCGCTTGAACCGCCTTGTACGGTGGTGGTGTCGTTGCGCATGGTCACAGCCTGAATGGTCACAGCAGCCATATCAGTTATAGTGCGTGTCCTGATTTCAACAGTGGCTGACATGCCGGGGCGGAAGACCGCCACGTCCTTGATATTGTCTTTTGCCAATTGCGGCAAGACCCGCACCTTGACGCTGAAATTGGTGACATCGTTGAGCGAGAGTGTGGTTCCACCCGCCGCGTTGACCGCCGTATTTCCGATCTCAGACACCACACCGCGGAACGTTTGATCCAAATAGGCATCCACTTCAATGGAGGCCGTGTCGCCCAAGTGGACTTTGACGATATCGCTCTCGTTCACCTCGACATCGACCTCCATGGAGGTCAGGTCCGAAACGCGCATGATGACCTCGCCTTGGAAGGAGCCGATGCCTTGAACGCCCTCACCGATTTCTTTGGTTAGGGCTGTCACCACCCCGTTCTGTGGGGCGCGTAGGACGGTGCGGTCGAGGTTGTCGTGGGCCTCTCCCACGGTGGCCCGGGCGCTGAGAATTGTAAATTCAGCGGACCGCACTGTTTGTGCAGCCGCCTCCAGGTCAGCCGTTGCGCTTTGGTGGGTCACTTCGGCTTGTTCGATGTCGGCCTTGCTGAGCACGCCCTGCTTGTAGAGGGACTCGCTCCGCGCCCAGGACAATTCGGCCGCGCCATGGGCCGCTTCAGCTTGGATGAATCGTGCTGCTGCGGTGGCGGCTGAGGCTTGGGCGTTGTTCAATGCGGCTTCAGCTTGGCTCAGCCGGGACTCATAAATGTCGGGGTTGATCTGCGCAAGCAGGTCGCCGGCCTTCACCACATCGCCCTCTCGGACGGGCAGCGCGATCAATTGGCCGCTTACTTCGGCCGATATTTTCACCTCAACTTCAGGGCCGATGCGTCCCGATGCAATCACCGTCTCGGTGATGGTGCGCCGGATCACTTTTTCGGTCTGGACTATAGCCCCCTGGGGTCCGGTGCCGAAGGCCGCCGCTGCTGCAATGAGCAGGCCGAGGCCTCCACCTATCCATATGATTTTGCGCTTGTTCATGGACTCAGATTTTTGGAGGGGAAGCAGTCAAGGGTCAGCGTTGGAGGCGGATGTCGCCCCCTGCATAATAGTCAAGCATGGCCATCTTGAAAATCATGTCGTACTGGGCCCGAAGGGCTTCCATTAGCGCATTGTCGCGCCGGGTGCGAGCTTGGGTGTAGTCCACTTGGTTGGAGGCGCCCTGTTCGTAGCGCAACTCAGCGTATTCAAAAGCGCGTTGGGCCGCATTGTGGGCGTCCTCACTTGCGAGCCAGGTTTCGCGCGCATTGGTTGCGTCGCTGTGAGCCCTTTCAATGGACTGCGTCAAAACTTGTTGTGCACTCTCGAGTGCCAATGCGGACCGGTCGATTGAAATCTCAGCGCGGCGGATGTTGTTCTGCGTCCGGTGCCCGTTGAAAATGGGGATATACAAGGAGAAGAACACACTTTGGTTGAGGTTCTCTTGAAATTGGTCTGAGAAAGGGCGCACGGAGTACTCGTTGTAGGATTGGGCAGCACTCAAGACAGGATCCAATGTCGATTCAACGTAACCAATCGGAAAGGGTTCGGACCACACAAGCTCTCCCACACCTTCCATGGCTGCGCCTGAAAACCCTGTGCCATAGCTCCAGCTTGCAGAAAGGGAGGGTTGTGCCGAGGCTTTGGCCAAAGCCAGGTCAATTTCGCTGGTGCGCACGGCCGATTCAGCGGCTTTGATTTCCGGAAATTCGCTCAGAGCTGAGGTGAGCAGTTTCTCGCGCTGTGGCAAGGCGCGGAGTCCTCCCAAAGTACTCAGGTCAGGCCGGGCGACCGAGATGTTGTCAGAAGCTGGCCCACTCAAACGGAGCACTTGCGCTAGCCCTAAGCGAGCAAGTTCAAGCGCCCCTTGCGCTGCGATAACGCCGGACTTGTCGCCGGCGAGTTGGGCGCGTATGTCGAGCAAATCACCCTCGGCCGCAGCCCCTGCGTTGACCAGCTGCAAAACACGTTCCACTTGTTCTTCGGTGCTGGCCACATTGCCCCGGGTGATGGCAAGTTGGTCTTGGCCGAAAAGCACGCCCAGAAAGGCATTTGCTACGCTCATCGAGATTTGATTGCGGGTGGTCTCCAGGTCTTGAGCTGCCCCCCAAAGCGCTTCTTCAGAGCGATCCACATTCAGCTGTGCTGACCGGCCAGCGTACAGGTTGAGGCTTGAACCCAAACCTATACTATTGCTTCGGATGCGTTCTGAGGCAAAGGTGTTGGTGAATGGATCAACGCGTTGGCCCCAGTTGTATCCATGCGAGGCGTTTGCGTTGAAACTTGGCAGCCTCGCTCCTTTGGCGTCGGACACTTCAAGCCCCACAAGGTCAACGGTCAACTCACTTTGGGCAACACTTAAGTTTTCGCGCTGTGCGTGGTCGATGGCCTGAGCAAGGGTCCACGGCTCACGATGTTCGGCCAGGGTGGAATGGGCATCAGGATTATTGGACTGGGCAACAGCTGGAGCAGCGTAGAAAAGACCTGAGAACACTGCGATCCAGAGGGCCATCAACTTGGGGGAAGTGCGTCGAGACATGCGGCGGAATTTCCCGTGAAATTAGCACAAAACCCACGGGCAATTTGCCAATCATTGCAATGCTTCTCGGCGCTTCCAAATGAACCATCCGATGCTGGCCAGCAAGATGTACGGCACAACCATGATATAAACAATGCCACGGTTGAGACCTCGACCGATGCTGCCATCGCGCGCACTGTCTTCAGCTACAGCTTTGCACATCACGCATTGGGCTGAAACATCAAGGCTGCCCCACACTACAAATGCCAGGGCCAGGAGCAAGAGCACGGCGGTTCTTCTGTGCATCATACCGGATAATACGGCGAGATCATCAAATAGACGATAACGCCAGTTGCCGTAACGTAGAGCCACAGCGGCCAGGTGTAACGAGCAATTTTCTTGTGGCGTTCCACCTCGCCCTGCAATCCACGGACAGTGGTCCATAAGGCCAGGGGCACAATCACGATGGACAGCAAGATGTGCGAAAGCAAGATTGTGAAATACACCGTGCGGATGCCCCCCTCCCCTCCAAATGGTGTGGACTCGGTCAGGGTGTGGAATATTACGTAGCTCACCAAGAACAGAACGCTCAACGAAAGCGCAGACAAGTTGAGGGTCCTATGCAGGGCGAGCTTCCCAGAGCGCACAGCCACATAGGAGCCGATTAAGCAGAAAAAGGCGGTGCCGTTGAAAAAGGCATTGAGCATGGGAAGCAAGTACACCTTGCTTGCCGTTTCAGCATCGAGCTCACCTGGCGCAGGCAATGAAAACAGCAGGGCAACAACGACAGGAATGGCGACCGATGCAATCCAAACTAAGCGCTTGAGGGCCTTGTTGTTTTGAAGAATCGTCATGGCTTAGGGTCTTGGATTATTTTCGATTAACCACTGCAAATCGACGAGCAGGTCGTCCATTTCTGGGGTGTCCGTGCCGTCATAGACGCCGCGAATATGTCCGCCGCGATCGATGAGTACCACTTGGTCAGAGTGATAAAATCCGCCTTCAGCCGTGTCGCTAGGCAGGGCGGTCAGGAAGTGACCCTGTTCGATATGCTCGTACAAATCGCCGCGCTTGCCGGTGAGAAAGACCCATTCATCTGAGGTGACGCCCAGTCTTTCGGCGTAGGCCTGCAGCCTTGCGGGCTTGTCGCGTTGGGGGTCGACCGTGTGGCTGATAATCACCACCTCGGGCGACCACCCGTTGGCTTTGATTTCTTCATTGATGCGTGAAAGCTGTGAAGCGATTGCCGGGCAGATGGTGGGGCAATGCGTAAAGAAACAATCGGCAATGCGTATACGACCGAGCAAGTCTCGATGTGAAAATTCGCCGCCGTATTGATCGGTCAAGGCAAACATGGGTACGGTGTGGTACAGCGTGTCCACTGAACCGTCGGGCAGCTCTACGGCATCTTTCGGCCCGAAATAAGGCAAGCTTTGTGGCGATGAAGCTCCACCCACACTACAGCTCACCATCGACAGGGCCAGCAGACCGGCGCCGATTATGTGCAGTGCTGTTTTCTGATTCATCGGGACCGTTTTTTGTATTTCTTCAACAAGGCAATGTCCTCAACGGCTTCGCCGATTTCATGCTCGCTGGTGGCCAAGTATTTCTGCCGCACGTATCCGTGTTCGTCCACCAAAAATAGGGTGGCCACATTGTAGGGGTCCATCGGATCGCGTTCAAGAAGAAAACTCTCGACGATGGCTTGGTCTATATCGGCATTTGAACCTGTTAGAAAAATCCACTTTCCAGGTTCGCCGTTGTATCGCGTGTTGCGGTCTATGTACGCCTGCAGATCCGAGGGTCGATCCAATTCCGGCCGAAGTGAAAAGCACAGGGTTCCCACGTCGCCCTCGTCACGGTATCGCCAATTGGGCCACAGGAGCTGCTTGGTCATCAGCGCCAAATGCGGCGTACTCGCCGAGTCTATAGAAAAGAAGGCTGTAAGCCAAATGGTGCCTCGCAGAGAATCTGGCGTGACGCGGCGTCCGGATTGGTCTATGAGGTCGAAGTCGGAAAGCTGCAATGCGCCTTCGGAACTTTCAATGCGCGCCCCTGAATGGTCGTAATAGCCCAGCGCTCCAAACTGGTGGGAGGCGCATTTGCCTAACATGACCAGAAGCAGCAAGGGCAAGCCCGGTACGAAAATGACCAGCAGGATGTTGCGAAGCCGCATGTGATGCGGTGTTTAGTGCAGGAGTTCGTCAATCGCCATGTTGGCGAACCCTTCAGTGAGCGCGATGTACGTCAAGTAAATGATGAATATTATGTATGGCGCTAAGATGGCGTTGCGCAGGTTCTTTCGCTCATCACCGAGGTGCATGAACGACATGACAATGTAACCGGCTTTAACCAAGGTCAAGGCGACGAACATCCATTTGATGCTTGTCCACGTGAACGTTTCGTTGCGCTTGAACATGATGCCCATGCCCACTTCGAAAATTGTGATGATTGAGAGTAAGAAGGTGACGAAGTAAATCTTCTTGCGAATGATTTTTCCGTGGGCTTCGTCGTGATGCGCATTGAGCGCATAGTTGTCATTGACAATGAGGTCGTCTCGCTCCATGATTTATCGGGTCAAATGAGGTAGAAGAAGGTGAATACGAAGACCCACACCAAGTCGACGAAGTGCCAATAGAGGCCGACTTTTTCAACCATTTCGTAGTGCTTTCTTTTCTCCATCACGCCTTTGTAGACCTGGATGAAGATGATCAAATTGATGATCACACCAGAAAACACGTGGAATCCGTGGAATCCCGTGATGAAGAAGAAAAAGTTGCCGAAGCTCTGTTGCTCAGCGTACTCACTTTCTTCGAGGTTTGCGCCGAAGGAATAGTTGACCGATCGCGCTTCCCAAAGCTTGAGCATTTCGGCACCCTCGATGAGTGTTTCGCCGGCAACGTACTTGTTCAACTTCAAACCGTGCAGGGCGACGGAATGCCCGTGGTCGCTGTAATCTGTTAGGGTCACGTGGCCGTGATCATCGGAAAGCACCACTTGTAGATTGCCCTCGAGGTGCTCTTCCATCAAGTGGCCGAAATGGTGGTCCATGAAGACCATGTCGCCTGCTTTGAGGTTGAAGGTTTCACCCTCGGGCCCTTCAACTGAGATGTCGTGGGCCAATTGGAATCCACCTCCACCACCGTGGATGAAGTGGGACCACTCCCAAGCTTGCGACCCTACGAAGAAGGCGCCTCCGACGATGGTTAAGGCCATCCATTTAAGTACGCTCTTACGGTCGTTGCGGTGGCCTGCTTCAACGGCGAGCACCATGGTCACCGAGCTGATGATGAGGATGAACGTCATCAGCGCGACGTAGATCAGCGGGTATTCACCGTCAAGTCCTGGTAGGGCTCGGAAGACTTGTTCAGCAATGGGCCATGGATCGGTGCTCGAAGCGCGGGAAAATCCATAAGCGACCAACAATCCACTAAAGGTGAGAGCGTCAGACACCAGGAAGAACCACATCATCATCTTGCCGTAAGTCACCCCGAAAGGGGATTGACCGCCGCCCCAGAGGACGTCATTGGAGTTGTTGTTGTTCGACTCGTCAGCCATACTGATGCAGATTTTGCAGCCGCAATATTACGGCGACTTTTCAATGGTTCAGAAGATCAAAAACAGGAAGGCAAAGAGGTAGAGCCACAGAGCGCCTAAAAAGTGCCAGTAGATGCCACAAATGCGCAGCTTCAACGTGTCGTCTTGGTGCACTTTTCCACTCACAACGCGCCAAGCGTTCACCCCAACGTACCCCAGTCCCAGTACAAGGTGCAGCAGGTGCATCATCACCATCACCAAAATGTATGCACTCGCAGAATTGGTCATGCGCGCCATGACTGTGCTTAAATCTTGCGCCCGCAGGAGATCGTCAGCGTCATAAAGTTTTTTGCTCGCGGGGTCGAATTGAAGCGCTTTTCCGTTGCGTTTGATCAAATAATCCTCACCGTACACCCCGTCCGATTCGAGAACGGAACCCAAGTCATTCCACCGAAAAGCCCTCAGGCCGTCCTCTTGCATATCAATGCTCCAACCCATGCCGTGTTCTTGCAGCTCTCCCCAGCCTTTCAATTGAGCGCCAGCGAAGCCCAATCCCAGCACGAGCACGAGCCCTAGATATATTGACGATGCGCTGGCCATGCCGCTTTTGAGCGACTTAATGCTCATCCACATCATCACTGAGCTGGTGACGATAAGCGCATTGGAAATCCAAAACCAAGAACCAGGGTTCACATCCACCCAGAATTGGCCAGCATTGCTGACGATGTAGGCTGAAGTGAAACCTGAGAAGAGCATGATCACTGCGAAGAGGATGAAGTACATCATCATCTTTTTTGTGCGTTCGCGAACGGCGGGGTCCAGGCCTTCAAATGTGTATTTATCTCCAGAAGTGGGGGCAGAATTGGAATCGGACATGTGGAAATTCAGAAATGCAAAGTCAGTGAATCTTGTCGAGTACGTAAATGATTTGAACCAATGGCAAGTACGCAAAGCTGGCAAACATCAAGCGCCGAGCATCTGCAATGGCCATTGAGCGCCAAAGCTTGAACGCGAAATAGGTGAAGCCCAGCCCTGAAAAAACGGCCACGCCCAGTGCGATGTTTCCAACCATCGGCGCTTGCCCGGGCAAGGCCCAAGGCAACATACTGGCCGGTATGCAAAACATGGTGTAAAGCAATATTTGTCGTGCAGAACGGGCTGTGCGTCCTTCGTTGAACGGCAGCATTCTGTAGCCGACCTTGAGGTAGTCCTCATGGGCGACCCAAGCGATGGCCCAGAAATGAGGGAATTGCCACATAAATTGCACGGCGAACAGCGTGCCGGGCTCGATTCCAAAGTCTCCCGTGGCGGCCACGTATCCCAGCATGGGCGGGATGGCTCCGGGGATTGCTCCAACGAATACACTTAGGGTCGAACGCGATTTTAGTGGTGTATAGACCAGCACATAGGTTGTCAAGGCCAGCAAGCCCAAACCTCCGGCGATTACCCCGAGGTGAAACAGCGCCGCCAATCCGATCACACCGGCTGCGCTTGACCACAGCACCGCCTCGCGCGGTTGCATGCGCCCAGTGGGCAAGGGCCGATTCTTGGTGCGGTCCATCAAACTGTCCTGCCGGCGCTCCAAGATCTGATTGAAGCCGTTGGAGGCACCCGTCAGCAGGTAACCGCCCACGGTGAGTTCTAGAAACTGGACCACTCCGATTGTGTCACTGCCCATGAACCAGCCGAGCACGGCGCTGAGCACCACAAAAGTTCCGAGCCTCAATTTGAATAGCGTGGCGATGTCTTTCACGCGGCAAAAGTACGCCTTAGGATTTACCAGTTGGGGGCCTGAAGTGCCCGAAGTGGTGCACCGCTTCTCAGGCCGATCTGCACGCCGTATTCGCGTGTTGTTAGTCGGCGCTCCACCGCAGCAACGTATAGCGTGAACTGCTCTGACCCGACGTTTATTTTTCTCCCCAATTCAGCGCGCCCGTATAGCAATTCTCGGCTTGCCCCGTCAAACCAAGGTGCCGTTTCACTGGGTCTATCGTTGTCACCATCTGCTGGAATGCTTCCGTTTGTGCCCCGCGTTGAAGCGGTCAGGAGCGTGTGAAAGGACCAGTTCTTGTGGAGGTGTTCAGATGCCAAGACCGCTTCGGCAAAGTGAGCGCCCAGGGGGTGGGCCAAGGGCGTGGGACCTTGCACCCAGGAAAGTTGACCGCTGGTATGGGCGTATGTAAAGGGCCTTACGGCGGAAATTTCAGCGCGCAGATGCCCCTTGTGATGTTCACTTTCATAGCCCCAATGTAGGCCGCCAAGCAGCCCCCATTGATTGCCCCACCAATGGTCGCCAGCCGTCAAATGGGCGATTAGTAGCTCGTCGAGAATGAATTGTCCGTACAGGTAGCGTTGGAGGGTTCGTTTGGGGCAAAGGTTGAGCCGGAACTCCCCGCCGACCATTGCATTGTCCGAAGACCCTTGGCTGTACTCGGTCGGTCGGAAGGCGGCTATCGGTACCAGATAATGGGGCTCGAACCAACGGCCTGATCCGCCTTCGGTCGGCCAGATGACAGCGCCCCAGAGCGCAAATTTCCAACTGTGACCCACGGCCAATTCAAGCCGGTGGGAGACTGCAAAGCTGCTGGAAAGCGCTTGGATTCGATGGCGGTAGGTGAGGCGACCGCCGTTGATTTCAGTTTGACAGAAGGGCACAGGCGCAGCGTGTCCCCCGCGAAATAATGACCGCAGTCCGTAGCCGTCGTGGAGGGTGTCGCGCCCGGCGACCAGTCGAATTGAAGGTGAAATCTGGGCGGCCATGCGCAGCCGAACTCGTGTGCCGCTTCTTCCGTATGGGCCCGTTGCCCTATCAAAGCCCGCTTGGATGACTTGAGCTCCACCGGGGACACACAGCCGGGCCATCTCGTACGTGAGCTTGCCTTCAAAATTTGGCTTTGAACCTGCAGATTTTGCCGCGATGAAGACGCTTGTGTGGTGATTTACGCCAGGCGACGCATCGTCAGAAGAGCCTTCCCATGAGCCGCCAGCCAAGCTCAAGTTCTGTGCTTCAAGGCCTAGTGAAATTTCTGCAGAGTCAGAGCTTGCAACTTCCTGTTGAGCGTGCAGTGTTGGAAGAAGGCCGTGGACCGTGACGACCCAAACCAGCAGACCAACACCGCTTGGCCTCATGAACGCGAAGAGCTTGTAGCGCGCCGGCGTGCAGAACGCGTTCGCACGGCGATATTTACCGCTGCTGGTAGCACCAGAGCGAAGCCGAGCTGAGCACTGAAGGCCATCGTTGGCATGTCTTGCGGCAGCCAAAACAACATGGCGATTACGGCTATGGTGTACAAATGCACCGTTAGTGAAGTGCCCTTGTGCCCCAGACCTAGTCCCAGCAAGCGGTGGTGCAGGTGGTTGCGGTCAGCGTTCAGAGGCGATTTTCCACGCAATACACGAATGGCAAACACCCGCAAGGTGTCGACCAGTGGGTAGGCGAGAAAGGACATGGCCATCACCGGAAGCGATAGCCCCTGCAATGCCGCAGGGATGTCTCCTTGCGGGGTGCCAATCAAGCGCATTGAAAAGGCGTACAAGCACGCGCCCAAAACGAGTGCTCCGTTGTCACCCATAAAGATCCGGGCTGGGCTGGTGTTGAAGATGGTGAAGGCAGCCAGTGCGCCTGCCAATGCATATGCGAGCACAGAAAATCCGGGTTGACCTGTCACAAGGAACCATGTTCCTAGACCTCCGCAGACCAAGAGTCCGTAACCGCCTGCTAGTCCGTCCACGCCGTCTATTAAATTGGTCGCATTGACGACGACGATGTAGACGAAAAGTGAGAAAATTACGCTGATCGGGTAGGCGATTGTATCAATCCCAAAGAGGCCTCCGAAGTCAGCGATACGCAAGTCGGCTCCTAGAATGAGGATGATCCCCACGCCTAGATGCACGAGCAACTTCTTGCCTGGGGACAGACCGACCAAATCGTCGTGCAGCCCTGTGAAAAGTAAAACCAATGCCACGGCGGCAAGTTTCATCAAGGGCATCATCTCGTTTGATTCCGGCGAGGCTATGAGTCCTGTAGCCACTAATGTGCCAGCAAAAATCACCACCCCTCCAACAATGGGGACACGCCCCTCATGCAGCTTTCGGATGCCCTGAGCCTCGTCCACAAATCCATAATTGTGAGCAATTCGAATCACGGCCGGAAGAGCCACCATGGAGAAGAGAAAGGCGAGAAGAAATGCCATCATCTGAGCGCGAATATCTGCCGTGGTATTATACCATCGACGGGTTTGTGAGTGATAATTATCACGGCTGCAAATACGTACAACTTTCAACTGAGGATACGCTCGAACGCCTGCTTCAGAATGCTCCTACGACGCATTACCCAATTGACGATGCGGCAGGTGTGTGCGGTTCAATGCGTCTTGCGCCCTACACCCAGCGGCATAGTGAGGCCTGAGCTCCACCATGTTCGTTTGTCCCAGCACGCTGCGGTGATGGTGATGGCGATGGGAGAGCGCGCAGCGCGAGGAGCGATGGCATAATCGATGCGAGCTGAGCTGCCTCGTGTCACGGCATCGTCATCTTTGCTGTGGCCCATGCTCAATTCCAATGCCACCCGCAGTCGCCCTTGTTCAAAAGCTGACCCCAGCAGCGCCCTTCGTGTAAAAGCGCTGTCTAGTGGATCCCACCACGAGGTTAGGCCCCCTCCAATGGGCTGGGCCACCTGGCCTTGAAAATCACCTGCGCCTCCGTTCACTTCGCCCCAAGCGCTCCACGTATCGCGCCGGATTACGCCACCTAAGACCACCCTTGCTCCCCCGTCAGGTGAGCAGCGAACGAATTGGCTGTAAAGTTCTGATCCGGAAGGCCAACCCATTACGGCGTCCAGCGCAAACCATTGGTCCGTTCGCTGATCGGTTCGCACCGGCCAAGGCCCCAGATCAGCTATCGCTTCTGCGGTCGATCGGCCCAGCACAGGGACCAGTCGCCCTTGCACGGCAGTGAGTGTGAACGGTGCGCCTTCTTTCCACATCGCGGCGTACGAAATGGCTCGTACGCCCAACCCCAAAGGTTCGTAACGCCCTTCCCGGACCCCGTCGGCGGCCAGGCGCTGCGGCCCCTGCATTCGCCGCTGTAAATAGTGGATCGTCAAGCGCTTTGTCACCCGCCAATTCAGACCCAAGTACGGCGCAGGTGCGACCCCATCGCTGAGCACCGCGTTAAATAAGGCCCGCCCGATGCGGTGCGACCCCAGCCCCCATTCCACGCTGAGCCGTTCGGCAGCCGACCACTTGAACCACGCTGAACTCAAGGAATGGTCAAGCAAGGGGTCGCCATCGGACGTCTCAGAATAACTCAATTTCCCTCGACCCATACCAGGAAATCCCCCGCGCTCAGCCGACCAATCGGCCTCGGCCCCCACCGGTGCGCGCTGCATCTCTAAGAGCATCCCGCCAAAGGCCAGCTTTTGATCGATCCGCCCGCCCCAACGCACGCCCCGCACATTTCGGTAGCCCTTCAGTTTTTCGCTTGATTCGCCGTCAACTTCGCCTTCCAATCTCAGGTCCAGCAAGGGGTCGACCACGAGTTGCACTGGGCCGTCCAGTCTCAATATGTGGGTCCAAGGCGCATCAACAGTGTCGGAGGCTAAGGTGAGCCTGTCGGCGGGACTTTCAAAAACGGCCCCGTTTCGGGGCAGCTCCACTTGTGCGCTGAGTTGTGCGCTGTATATCAGCACCGCGCACAGCATCACCCCGTGCGCCAACACGCGCTCAACTTGCCGGTCGCCTCGACTCATTTGCTGCGGGCTTCATCCGGGCGCGCCGCATAGTCGTCAATGACCGCTCGCAGTCCGGCCTCCACCTCCACCTGGTGATGCCAGCCCAACGCGTGAATTCGACTGCAGTCGAGTTGCTTGCGCATGGTCCCATCGGGCTGCGAAGAGTCCCAGCAAATCTCACCGCTGAAACCCGTCAACTTCGCAATCATTTCGGCCAACTCAAGGATGCTCATGTCCACCCCCGTTCCCACGTTCACGTGCTCTTCACCGTTGTATACGTCCATCAGAAAGAGGCAGGCTTCGGCCAAGTCATCCACGTGCAAGAACTCGCGACGCGGTGTGCCGGATCCCCAACAATCCACAGCAGGGGCACCGCTTAAAGCGGCTTTGTGGAACTTGCGGATGAGCGCCGGGATGACGTGGCTGCCCGTCGGGTGGTAGTTGTCTCCGGGTCCGTATAGGTTCGTAGGCATAGCCGATATGAAGTTCGAACCGTGCTGCTTTCGATGGGCTTTGCACAGCTCAATTCCCGCAATTTTTGCCAAGGCGTACGGCGCGTTGGTCGGCTCCAAGGCCCCCGTCATCAGTTGCCCTTCGGTGATGGGTTGGGCGGTCACTTTCGGGTAGATGCAGGAGGACCCAAGGAAGAGCAATTTCGAGACGCCCGTCAAATGCGCCGCGCGGATTACACTGGTCTCAATCATCAAGTTGTCGAAGATGAAATCGGCAGGAGCGTCTGCATTGGCCTTGATGCCCCCGACTTTTGCTGCGGCTAAGTACACATGGGTTGGCCGCTCCCGGTCCATCATGCGCTGTACGGCTGTAGGGTCTCGTAAATCGAGCTCGCTCGAAGTGAACGCAATGGGATCATCCAAGCCCCGCTGCTTGAGCGCACGGACGATGGCCGAACCGACCATGCCGCGATGCCCCGCTACATAAATACGCGCGCCATTGTCAATAGGGGATCCCTTGTCGTCGAAGTGTTCAGTGCTCATGGCCTGTGTCAAATGTATGCCGCGCCATCGCACCGGACAAGGCGTTGAATGCCAGAACCAAGCACATGATGGCTGCCCCGGGGAGCAGCGCCAAATGTGGTGATCCGGTTAGGATGGCTCCGTAGTGCGCGCGGATGATGTTGCCCCAAGATGGCATAGGAATTTGTGCCCCGATGCCCAAAAAGCTCAGTCCAGCCTCGATGAGGATGGCTGCGGCGAAATTGGCTGCGGCAATCACGGCAATGGGGCCTGAAATATTGGGCAGGATATGCTTGAAAATGATGCGTGTTGAGCTGTATCCCAATGCGCGTCCGGCTTCTACCCATTCGAGGTTTTTTACCGCTAAGACCTGGCCTCGCACAATCCGCGCTACGTCAACCCACATGGTGATGCCTACGGCAACGAAAACTTGCCAAAAGCCTTTACCGAAGGCCAGCGTGATGGCCAGCACGAGCAGCAGGGTGGGGATGCTCCACATCACTTGCAGAAGCCAAGAAATGGCGGCATCTAGCCGGCCGCCGTGGTAGCCTGCTAAGGCGCCCAGCGGAATGCCAATGAGTAAACTAATCATCACGGCGAGGCAGCCCACCGCCAAAGACAAGCCTGCTCCGGCCATCAATCGACTCAAGAAGTCGCGGCCGAAGCGGTCGGTGCCCAGCACGTAATTCCGCTTGAATGCAGGCTGCAATCGGCCGGCATTTTCCGAGTCGATCGAAATTTCTCGGCCTTCGACCATTGCAAATTCCGCTGTGGCGCCCGGCGGTAAATGGGCCAGCTCCAAGTGCTGGTTGTTTGCGTGGGGCGTGGGGTCGGGGCGGATGCTCGAACCGAGTAAGGCCACCAGAACCCACAGGGCAATCCACGTTGCACCCAGCATTGCTGGGGGTTCAGAGCGAAGGAATGACCAGAGGGTGCGCATAAGAGCTTGGAGGGACTTGGCATGCAAGTTCGCGTGCAGTTCGCTTCATTGGGCGTCAAATTTTACGGCCTTTCCACGTCGGCCGTTGAAAGATGCTGCCCAGGCCCGGCAGTATGATGGCCCAAGGGTGAAGGAGGATGAGCGCGAGCCATACGCCGGGTCGGCGCGCGGCGGGCAACGTGAACCATCGGGCCACAGGCCGGGTGAACGCTAAATCAACGGTGGCCTTCAGAGCAATGGCTTGTAGCCCGGCGGCGGGCCACACCAGTAATAGCAAGAGCTGGGCGGCGGCTGCTGTCCACACGATTAAGGCTGTAAATAGGAGGGAGCTGGACCGATAATGCCGGGCTTTTCCGCCCCAGCGGATGCGCTGCTGCCACCAAGCCTTGAAGCTCCTCGCCGCCGGTGTGCTGACCCCGGCTGCCGAGTCGTGTGCCCAGTGGATGCTGCTGGGCCCATGGCTATTGGCTACGGCTTCCAATGCAAAGGCGTCGTCTCCTGAGGCGAGTTCACAGCGAAGCCCTGCTACGGGGTAGTTCAATCGGCGGAACACGAGGTTGGCTCCTGAGGCCATTTCCGCTCGCCCTTGCCCGGCCGTTGCCGCGGCCCATCCCATCATGGCCGCGTAGTCGAGCGACTGCAACGCGTCAAAAAAGTTGGCCGTCGGGCCCAGTCGCACCGGGCCGATGAGCAGCACAGTCGACGGTTGAATCGAGGCGCACATCGCGCGGGACCACTCCGGCCCGAGGCGGACGTCGGCGTCCAAAGTGGCCACCCAGGTTGTGTCAGCTTGTCCCACGCCCGTTATTAGTGCGGCTTTCTTTCCGACCCCCTCTGAGGCGATGATTTCAAAGGTGGGTTGCCCGTTGATGGCATCTTCGACCGTCTTGCTCGTGCGGTCGCTGGATTGGTCGTCCACGACGATGACTTGGGCCACAGCTTGGCTTTGCGCAGCCAAGTCACCCAGCAGTAGGGCGATGCTTTGCGATGCGTTGCGAGCCGGAATGACGACCGTGAGTTCGCTCGCCTTTACGGATCCACGGGTTGTTCTAAGGTTATTCCACCCTCTCCGCCAGCCCAGCACACGGACAGCGTACGGCGCCATGGCCAATGCTGCGATGGCTGTGCTGAGCCAGCCGCAGTTCATGATTTGCGTTGAGTGGCCGCCACCCAGCCGGCGCCGATCAAGGCAGGTAGGAACAAGTTCAACACCCAAAGCGTGGCACCGGCCAGCACTACGATGAGCGCATCGCCCGAGTCACCTAAGGTGAAAACGTGCAGGGCGACCGCCTCACGCACACCCAAATCGCCGAGCAGGGGTGAGGGGATGATGGTGGTGAACCCCCAAGTCAACGAGGCGCTTACCATGTTGTCGATCACGCGTTCGAAAACGTCCACGCCGGCCAACCGAGCGACCCCAGCGTGGTGGAAGGCTTCGAGAAGCAGGACGAATTGGAACAGAAAAATCAGGTAGCGCAGAAGGCTGAGGCCGAGCACGAAAAAGCGCAAATTCAGTGCGATGTAGCGTGATTCGCCCCAGGTGCTGAGACGTCCAAGGGTGGACAGGCGGGTCCAAAATTTGGGGCTCCACCCCAAAAAAAGTCCAGTGAGTCCGATGGCAACAACGGAGGTGATCATCGCGGCACCCTGACCTGCTCCGAAGGATCCCCCCCAGACGTTCCAGTCGACAAACCAAAGCGCGGCTGCAGCGCCCAACGCTGTGGCAATCCCCTGAGCTATTCCGCTGCAGGCGAAGGCGCGAATGGCTTGATTTCGCTGAGCTAAAGGGGCGGCGGCGACCCGCCCGACCACGGCACCCAAACGCAGTGGCCCGACCAAACTCCAACTCACGCCGTAAAGCACTTCTTTGAGCCGATCCTGCATATGTCCCCAACCCATCAAGCGATGCCATTTGAGGGTTTCAAGCCCATAATTGGCCGGGACGAGTAAAGCAGCGACCAAGACCAGGGACCACTTGGGGTGGACGTTCCAGGCTTGCGTTGGCACCTGCTCGAGCGCATGCCAAATCCACGCTACGGCCAAGGCGAAGATGACGATCGATCCACCGAGGGTACTGAAGAACTTGAGACGGCTTGAGGCAGTGGTGCGTTGCATGGGCGTAATTTAGACCCGTGTCGCAAACCTCCACGACCCCTTCAATTATTATTGGCATCGATCCTGGAACGACGATTATGGGTTTCGGCGTAATCCGTGCGGAGGGCAAAAGCCGCGTGGAATTGCTGGAAATGGGAGCATTGCGTATGGAGAAGGTGCCGGACCATGCACTGAAACTGAAGCAAATTTTTGATTGTTGTGTGGGCCTGATTGAACGCCATGCGCCAGATAGTTTTGCGGTCGAGGCGCCTTTTTTTGGAAAGAATGTGCAGTCGATGCTCAAACTCGGCCGGGCGCAGGGCGTGGCTTTGGCAGCGGCGTTGTCCCATGAAATCCCCGTGGCTGAGTACGCTCCGCGACGAATCAAGCAGTCGGTCACCGGGGTGGGTTCGGCATCAAAGCAGCAAGTGGCAGCCATGGTGCAGCGCACCTTGAAGATTGCCGATGCGGATATGCCGCGCGGATTTGATGCCACCGATGGGGTGGCCGTAGCGCTGTGCCACTATTATGAGCAGGGGCGGCCGCAATTCAGCGCCAGCAAGGGCGGCTGGGCCGCGTTTATCAGTGAGAATCCGCAGCGGGTCGGTTGAGCTCGCACGGGTTGGTTGAGCTTGCTTCTACTTCGCGATGTCGGGCGTCAGAATTGTTTGCGTTGGGAAGGCAAAGTCGAGTCCGGCAGCGTTGAACCGCTTCAAGATTTCTAAGTTGACCTCACCGGGCGTATTGGCCCAGTGTCCCGCTTTGTTCACGTAGTAAATCAACTTGACGTTGAGAGAGAAATCACCGAAACTGTCGAACCACACAACGGGTTCAGGTTCGAGCATGGAGCCTTGGTCGGCTATGATTTTGCGCAGGATTTCGATGGCCTGCTGGACCTGTTCAGGGCTTGTGTCGTAGGTGAGGCCAAGCTGGACTGTATGCTTGCGCGCCGGCTCGATGGTGACATTCTCCAAAATACTGTCCGAGAACTTGAAATTGGGCACCACCACCAGTCGCCCGGCCAGCGTACGAATCCGTGTTGATCGAATACCCACCTCTTCAACCATGCCGTCGTAGCCCGCAATCTGGATGCGGTCTCCCACTTTGAACGGTTTGTCGATGAAGATTGTAACCCCGCCGAAAATATTGGACACGAAATCCTTCGCTGCCATGGCCAAGGCTAAACCTCCGATGCCCACACCGGCAAGCAAAGCGCCGACGTCGAAGCCCGCATTGTTCATCGCCATGATGATGCCCATGATCCAAACACCCGAGCGCAGGCCTTTGCGCAAAATGGGTGCGAATTGGTCCATCATCGCGCTTTCCTTCTTGAGGGTGAACGGCATGAAAAAGTTGAGAATTATGGCGTCCAGCAGCCGAGCGATGCCCCAGGTGATGTTCAGGGCGTAGGCCACGTTGATGGCCGAACGCACCAATTCGTCGGCCCCTTCACCGAAGGTCAGCACGCTGTAGCCCTTCCAAATGGCGAGCAGTGCAAGGGCCATCACCAACGGTTCTTCCACTTTGTCGACAATCAAATCGTCGAGGTTTGACTTTGTTTTTGAGGTCAAAGAGCGAAGCATTTTCCCCGCTACTTTGTAAATGAGTTTGGCCGCGATGATGCCACCAATAGCCCAGCCCAGGCCGATGAGCCAATGCTCGATGGAGTTGTTCAAGAAGGTGGTTTGTAGCATATCCATGGTTGAAGAGATTGGGGGGAGAGGTCGTTAAAATCCGAAGGTTATGCCGCCGCGGATGTCGGGGTTGCTGTAGGGACTGTTGGGGTTTTCCGTGACGTCGTAGAGCAGAACCATGCCGGCTGCAGCGCGTGGAGTGATGCTGGTGTAGTAGCCGGCGCCGATCCACAGGAGGTTGACCGGGTCGATTCGAAGTGCGCCGGGTGTAGAGTTTGCGGCGCTGACGCGTTCGGCTTCGGTGTGGAGGAAAATCCGGGGCAGGATGAGATGCCGCGCGAACAGGCTGGCGCCAAAGAGTTTAAAGCTGCTGACGGTGGTGACCTTGCTGCGGCTGGAGTAGTAAGTTCCGCCAAAGCCCGTTGTCAAGTTCTTGGTGACGCGGTAGCCGATTTTTGGCGAAGCGCCCAGCAGGGTGACGGTGCCCAATTGAATCGCCATCGACCCACCGTAGGTGATCCGCTTCATCGTTGAGAGTTCGGAGAGGGGCGGGGTGCTGTCACGGCGTGCGCCTGTGTCGTCGATATTATCCATCCACCAATCGGATTGCGCTGATGCGGGAGCCGCGATGCATGTCAACCCCAGGCTGAGTAACACCAGGCGAGTGAATTGGGCTGAACGACGGAAAAGATGGTCGAGAGAAATCACGGCCCGAAAGTAGCCAATATCTTTGCAGCATGGATGAGGGCATGGGTGCTGGAATCAGCAACGAAAAATTGAAGCGGTGCGATGTGAGTTTTGGGTCGACTGTACGCTTCGGGATGCTCGGCGGCGGCCAGCTCGGGCGCATGACGATTCAGGCGGCGCAGAATCTGGATTTACGTGTCGAAGTGTTGGACCCCGATGCGGCCGCACCCTGCGCGCGTACAGCCTACCGCTTTACCCAAGGTGATTTGAACAATGCAAAGGAAGTCATTGATTTTGGTCGCAATCTCGACGTGTTGACGGTTGAACTTGAAAACGTGTCCATCGAAGGCTTAACGGCCTTGAAGGCGATGGGCGTACAGGTGTGGCCTGACCCCGAGCACTTGGCATTGATTTGCGACAAGGGCGTGCAAAAGCAATTTTTCGCGGACAACGGCATCCCCACGGCAGACTTTCACTTGATTGAAGGGCGGGCCGAGACGATGACGCGGGCCTTGCCATCAGTGCAGAAGTTGCGCGTGGGCGGGTACGACGGCCGCGGCGTGCAGGTCTTCCGAACGGAGGACGACGCTCGTTACGGATTTGATGCGCCCAGCGTGCTCGAAGACGCCGTTGATATTGCGATGGAGCTTTCGGTGATTGTAGCGCGATCCACGGCGGGTGAGGTGGCGACCTACCCGGTAGTTGAGGCGGTGTTCAACGATTTGAATCTTGTGGACTTCACGGTGGCACCGGCCCGCATCTCGGAAGAGGTGGCGGAACAGGCGCGTGCAATAGCTTTGGATATTGTCGAGAAGATGAACTTTGTGGGGCTGCTTGCCGTGGAATTGTTTCTCGATCGGGACGGAGCGATTTGGGTCAATGAGATCGCACCAAGAACGCACAACTCGGGCCATCATACGATTGAAGGGAACGTGACTTCTCAATTCGAACAGCACCTTCGGGCGGTGCTGGGCCTGCCGCTGGGTTCTACAGCGACGCGTAGGGCGGCGGCGATGCTCAACTTGATTGGGGGGGCTGAAGCTGAGGGGACACCGGTCTATGCTGGGCTGGCCGAGGCGATGGCTATGGACGGGGTGTATCCCCACGTGTACGGCAAGGCGCTCGTGCGCCCGGGCCGTAAGATGGGCCATGTAACGGCCCTGGCTCCGAGCGCCACTCCGATGTGTGCAACTTCTGCAGCCAATCGCATAATCGAACTTAAATCGCTGCTGTCCGTCCAAGGCAGCTGAACTATTTTTATACCATGCGTCAATACTTGGATTTACTGGAGAAATTGCTGGAGGAAGGCGTTGAGCGGCCCGACCGAACGGGGACGGGAACGTTGGGCCTTTTCGGCCACCAAATGCGCTTTGATTTATCCAAGGGCTTTCCGGTGCTGACCACCAAGAAGCTGCATCTGAGGTCAATTATTCACGAATTGTTGTGGTTTCTCAAGGGCGACACGAACATTGCCTACTTGAAGGAGAACGGCGTCCGCATTTGGGACGAGTGGGCGGACGAGAATGGCGACCTTGGACCGGTGTACGGGTACCAGTGGCGAAATTGGCCCAACCCCGACGGCACCCACACGGATCAAATCGCCCAACTCGTAGACCGGATCAAAACCCAGCCGCACAGCCGCCGGCACGTGGTCAGCGCTTGGAATCCGTCGTTTATCGATGACATGGCCTTGCCGCCTTGCCATTGCCTGTTTCAGTTTCACGTTCAAAATGGGCGCTTAAACTGCCAACTCTACCAACGCTCGGCCGACACCTTCCTTGGCGTCCCCTTCAACATTGCGTCCTATGCTTTGCTCACGATGATAATGGCCCAGGCTTGTGACTTGGAGCCGGGTGATTTCGTCCACACCTTCGGAGATGTGCATCTGTATTTGAATCACGTGGACCAGGCCCGCGAACAGATTTCTCGGGATGTGCGCAGCTTGCCCACGATGAAGATCAACCCGGAAGTGAAGGATATTTTTGCATTCAAGGGCGAGGACTTTGAGCTCTGCGATTACGATCCGCACCCCCACATCCGAGCTGCCGTTTCGGTTTAATCAGCCACCGACTTGACAGCCCACATGCACGTTTCGCTCATCGCCGCAGTGGCATCCAACAGGGCCATTGGCAAGGACAACGACCTGCTGTGGACGCTGCCCGACGACATGATGTTTTTTAAGCGCATGACCCGGGGACGGCACGTGATTATGGGCCGCAAGAATTGGGAGAGCATTCCGCACAAATACCGTCCGCTTCCAGGGCGGCCGAATTTCGTTTTGACACGCAACTTGGGGTATGAAGCAGTGAACGCCATGGTCGTTGGCACGCTTGCAGACGCGCTCGCTGCGGCTGAAAAGGCAGGTGAAACTGAAGCTTATGTGATAGGGGGTGCACAGGTGTATGCATTGGCCCTTGAAGCGGACTTGGTCGATACAATGTGGATTACGCACGTGCACAAGTCTTACGAAGGCGACGCGTTTTTTCCTGTTTTTGATGCGGATCGATGGGATATGGAAACCACCGAGGAGCATCCGGCCGATGACCGTCACGAGGCGGCTTTTAGTATTGTCAGGTACACGAGAAAACGCCGCGCCAGCTCCGGTGTTTCGGACCAGATCAGAACCGCGGATCAAGCGGATCAAGTGCCTCGGAGCTCAGAGCATTTGTCGCTGATGACCCGTGCGCTCCTGTTTCTGGTCAAGGGCTATCAATCGGTCATCTCGCCTTTGCTCGGATCGAATTGTCGGCACACCCCGACGTGTTCAGTCTACGGAATAGAGGCCTTGCGCGTTTGGGGAGCGGCCAAGGGGTCGTGGCTCACTGTGCGACGCATTTCTCGGTGCAATCCTTGGCACGAACCAGCATACGACCCCGTTCCTTCACGCGTTATGGATGGGAAAAAGCAATAATTTTACACCATGTTTAAATTCACTCTCTCTCCAGGTTTCCTGCATTTGTCTGCGCTTGCATTGCTTGTAACAACTATTTTCTCATCTTGTTCAGAGCCGGAAAAGAGTGCCATTTGGAACGAGGCGGCGACCCTGCATCAGCACATGGTGCAGATTGGTGAGCAACTCCACCACGATGTGGAAGATTTGATGGAAACGGTGAACGCTGACTTTGAGTCGGCCGTGGCTAAGGGCGACAGCGCCTTGGCCCGTCGACTGGCTTCAGCTTCTGCTCGACTTGAGCATTTCGACAGTCATTTTCATACGTGGAATGAGACGGTGGTGGCCATGCCGGGTGAGAGTTGCAGCCACGAAGACCACGACCACGACCACGATCACGGTGACCATGACCACCACCATGTGACGACCTTGCCTGACGGTTTGAGTGACGAGGATATGCTGGAGATTCAAGCGACAATCATGGAAGCGCTTGAGGCTTTGAATCGGGAGTTTGAATTGATTCAATCGGCCAGTGGGCCTGTACCGGCAACCGATGCTGAGCCGGAAGGTGCATCAGAATGAAGCGCGAATGGACGAGTTGAGAAGTGAAGTTTGCAAGCGACTTGAGGACTTTCTTGAGAAGGGCGGCCACCGCCGAACTCCAGAACGCTTTGCCGTTCTCGATATGATATATGCTCACGGCGGTCATTTCGATATTGACAGGCTTATGGCTTGGCTCGCCGAATCCGGACGAAAGGTCAGCCGAGCGACGCTGTACAACACCATTGAGCTTCTTATGGAGGCGGGATTGGTTAGAAAACATCAATTCGAGGAGGGCAATTCTCAATTTGAGCCCGGCTACCCTGCGCGCCAACACGACCATATCATTCTAGACAACGGCGAAGTGCTCGAGTTTTGCGACCCGCGCATTCATCAGATCAAACGCACGCTCGAGGAACATTTCGGCATTGAGGTATTGCATCACGCCCTGCATATTTACGCACGGAGAAAACCCTCCAAGAAATGATTCTGTAGCGGTGGAAAGAACGACTTCACCCCAGTCATTCCGCGTGCCGAGCAGAACACGACGGACTGCGGCGAACCATTTGCACTGCACCAGTGTTGAATTGTACAACGCTTGTTTGGTACAACAATTGGCGCTGGAACAATTCAACGCGGGCTCGTTGCTATTTTTGTGAGGTATGCGTCATTTTTCTGTTCATCCGTCCACCCTGGTTCATCCGTTCATCCTTGCAATTTGGGCCTGTCTATT
This sequence comes from Flavobacteriales bacterium, assembly GCA_029242765.1. Taxonomy (GTDB): domain Bacteria; phylum Bacteroidota; class Bacteroidia; order Flavobacteriales_D; family Sanyastnellaceae; genus UBA8752. The sequence continues at coordinate 45,574 of JAQWTJ010000095.1, forward strand.
CAATCTTCACTCGGTTTCAGCGCAGTCCTTATCCTACCCCCCCTTTGCCAATGTGCGCATCGACAACCCCGTTGCAGAGGGCTACATCCCGTGCGAGCCGAGTATCGCGATTGACCCGACGAATCCGGACCGCATTGTGGCCGGCGCAATTCTTGACAAGGTGTACGTCAGTGAAGATGCGGGCGTCACGTGGACTGAGGATCAGTTGAAATCGCCCCACGGGGTCTTTGGCGACCCGTGCATTGTGGCCGGTCCGCAGGGTGACTTTTATTATTTGCATTTGAGCGACCCCAAGGGAGACGGCTGGAACGATGAGGGGCTGCTTGACCGCATCGTGTGCCAACACTTGAAACCAGGGGGGAGTCGCTGGAGTCGCGGCTCTGGAATTGGCCTTAATGGAAGCAAAGATCAGGACAAGGAATGGGCGGCAATCAGTCCTAGTGGGGAGCGCATTGCGGTCTGTTGGACGGAGTTTGACGCTTATGGCAGTGAGACGGTGGGTGATTCGACGCGCATATTGTGTAGCACCTCGGATCGCAAGGCGAAGCGCTGGAGTGAACCGGTTCGTGTCAGTGCGGCTTTGGGCAATTGCCTCGACAGTGACAGCACAACCGAGGGCGCCGTTCCGGTGTGGATCGATGAGCACACACTGGCCGTTTCCTGGGCTTTCGACCAAAACCTATGGTTCGATATTTCGACCGACGGTGGGTTGACTTGGGGTGAGGACGACACAGCAATCACGGGCATCATCGGAGGCTGGGACTTGGAGGGTATTTCTGGCATCGGCCGAGCGAACGGCATGCCTGTCACGGCGATCGACCGCAGCCCGCGCTTCCCTGGAAGGATTTACGTGAATTGGGCGGATCAGCGCAACGGAGAACATGACACGGACATTTGGCTCGTGTGGTCGGATGATCGCGGTTCGTCTTGGTCGGATCCGGTGCGCGTAAACAACGACCCGCCGGGCAAGCAACAGTTTTTCACGTGGATGGCCGTAGACCCCATCACGGGCCACGTGCACATCGTTTTCTACGATCGACGGGCGTACAGCGACAGCACCACCGACGTGGTGGTCGCCACCTCCACCAACGGGGGCCGCTTCTTTGTAAATCGCATCGTTTCTGAATCGGGATTTCTTCCCAACGGCAAGACTTTTTTCGGCGATTACAACAACATCTCAGCATACGGCGGACGCGTTCGCCCCATTTGGACGCGCAATCATAGGGGCGATCAGGGCGTTTGGACTGTGTTACTCGAAGATCTTTAAGCGCAATATTTGATTACCATGGCCCATTCAACCCGCAGGGTCGCCATCACGTGCGGCGGATACTCAGGCGAAGCGGACATTTCTCGCGCGAGCGCTCAAAATGCACTCGCCCACATCGACCGCTCACGCTTCGAGCCGGTGCTCATTCACATCGATCGCGGGGGCTGGACAGCGGAATGGGACACCCCTAAAACGCATCGTTCGCCCGTGAACCGAGCTGATTTCACGGCCCTCGCGCCTGGCGGGTCGAAGGTGGGATTTGACTTGGTGCTGGAGATGGTGCACGGAACCCCTGGAGAAGACGGCCAACTTGGAGCCTATTTCGCTCTTTTCGGACTGCCCTACACGGGCTCGCCCACACGCACGATGGCCGTTGGACACCACAAATCTTGGACGAAAGATCTGCTTGCCCGCTGGGGCTATCCTGTGGCTGACTCCGTGGCAATCACCTTGGAGGACCGCGAGCAGCATGAAGGTGACTTCGATGTGTGGACGGCGGGCATTGCCGAGCGCATCGGGTTTCCGTGCTTTGTGAAGGGCAACCAAAGCGGTTCGAGTATCGGGGTGTCGCGCGTGGAATCCGCGTTGGAATTTTCCGCAGCGTTTGATGCAGCCTTTGACGCGAGCCAGACCATCATGGTTGAGGCCTTCCTTTCTGGCCGAGAATTCACCTGCGGTGTGATTCCCTCATTGCCCGGCGGTCCGCCCATGGCCTTGCCCATTACAGAAATAGTCACGGACAACCTCTTTTTTGACTACGAAGCCAAGTACTTGGGAGCAAGCAAGGAGATCACACCGGCGGATATTGATGAGCTGACCCAACGTCAAATCCAGAAAACGGCTTTAGACGTTTATTGCGCTATGGGCATGTGTGGGATGGCGCGCGTGGATTTCATCACCCACGAGGGGGTGGCTCATATCGTGGAGGTGAATACGGTTCCGGGGTTTTCTGCACCGAGTATTATC
>JAQWTJ010000099.1 GCA_029242765.1 Flavobacteriales bacterium
GCGAGTTCGAGTCTCGTTTCTCGCTCAACAAGAGCCTCCCATTTCGGGGGGCTTTTTTTTGTTTTCACTCATGATTTCAGAGAGCAGAGCCAAGATGGCCATGGTGTATTAAAAACGAATGGTATGCCCGTCATAAAGATGCATATCATGTCTAATTATGAGCCAATTATGGGCAAAAAAAAAGGGGGCCGAAGCCCCCTTTTTAAATTGAGATAATCACTTAGAATCGCGCTCCGAATGAAATTCCAATCGATGCCGCTGCCCCAGACTGTCCGTCTGTGCTCATTGTGCCATAACTGAACTGTGGGGAAACATACCACATGTCCTTTACAGGAATGAATTTACCCAGTCCGATCTGGATCTGCGTAGAACTTAGATCGTCCGTACCGGTCGAAGAACTTGACCCTAACCCTATGCCGGCTTGGGCATAGAAGTCATCTCCGAAGAAATATGCTCCACCTATGGTGATGTTGCTGGCAGACATTTCCTGGTCGTCACCACCTTCCACTTCAGTGGTCATGGAGGCGTAGTCAAGGCCAACTGTTATGGCGATGTTATCCGCAACTGCGTATCCAACGAATGGAGAAACCTCCATCCCATTTGATGAGAACAAGTTGAAGACTTGTGTTGCATCTGCTGTGCCCAGATACCAAGTTCCTTTTGGTTGAGTGGCATCCTGCGCGATTGCGCTAAATGCGAAGCTGCATGTAAGTAGTGTGAATAGTAATTTTTTCATAACGAATAATTTTCACAATAATCCCATGTATTTCAACGCTTTGTGTAAGATCGAATTAAAAGTTTTCATCTTTTGGCGGTTAAGATTCTGATAAACAGAGAATTGAGATGGCCGCTGTGTGGGTCGTGCCTCCCTATTTGTCTGCTGATTAATCCATTTGTGCGATATGGAGTTCGGGCGATAAATGTGATTCTCGGTGCCCGCACACTCTATGAAAAGAATAAAACCCCCAGTCTCCTGGAGGTTTTATTACGATCATTCAGTACTTGTTAGAATGGCAAATAGAATTGCTTGTCTGGTCATAAGCACGATCCGAACGACCCAAGAATCATCAAGATGTCTGTGACGTTGATGCAGCCATCAAAGTCCGCGTCGCCGGCAAAGGTCACTTCACATTGTTGAGTTGCAGAATTCCAATATGTGCCCGATCCGCAGAAAATTTCTCCATCACAGTCATACGTACAAGGCCCTGGACAACCAGCCTGTGGATCATAGTTGCTAGCCAAAGGGTCTGAGCATCCTGGGAAAGTGCACGACCCGTCATCGCTGGTTGCATCTGGCTCATAATTGCAAGCTGCGGTATCTGTGCAGCCTTGGATATCGGCGCCCCCGCCAACGCAGATTTCGACAGATTCGCTGGCCCCAAAGACGCCACCTGAGGCTACAAGTTCTCCGTCAATCAACACCTCATAGGATCCATTTCCGAAGTCGCAGCAAATGCCATCTCCATAGGCGTCTAGAATTTCAAACACGTAGCATCCAGTGGGTTGACAGGTGGCTTCAGCAGTGTAATCGGTGTTGCTGTCGTAATCGCCTCCGCTGATTACGGGGGCGTTACCATCGACCGGAGTGATGGTCCAGCTTGTTTCGCCACCAAAATTGTCGGTGGTAATGTTGACCGTAATGGTGGATCCCGAGCCATCGAGGATTTCGAAATCGGTTTCGGCTGCATTGTTGCCAGTATTTTGGTCTTGCAAACCATTGGGCTGGGATGCTGTTACCGTGATGGTATGCTGGCCCGGCACCACATCGTAGTCTCCGAAGTTGACGGTCGTGGACTGGCCAGTGGCGAGGCTGCCCGTCCATTCGGTCGTCGATATCTCGGTGCCGTCAAGCGTGATGGTCAAGGTGGCACTCGTTAGTGTGACGGCGCCTTCATTGGCCAATTCAATCGATGGATTCACAATCGGGTTGCAGAAGATGCCCACTGGCGTCAACACCTCGGGGATGGCCACATCTAAATCAAAATCGGGCACAACCACGCCACAGCCGTCTGAGTTGCGCAGGCTGCCTCGAACGCCGTTCGGTGCCAATACGGCCGCCATGCGATCGGCCTGGCCTTGAGTGAACAGGTTCATGCAAAGGTCGTCTGAGTAGTCCATGTAGTTCTGGACCATGTCGGTTGTTCCACAGCTTTCGTGGCTGGCTTGGCAATCAAAGTTCGGCCCGTCGGATGCCGGCGTGTCGGCTACGTCGTCATCAATGTTGCAACCGCCATCGCCCCAAATGTGGTAAAGGTTGAGCCAGTGTCCCACCTCGTGGGTGCCAGTACGACCGAGGTTGAATGGCGCATTGGACGCGCCGCTAAGTCCTACATAGTAATGGCCACAAACCACTCCATCGGTCGATGCGGCACCGCCAGGAAATTGAGCATACCCAAGCAGCCCTCCACCGAGGTTGCAAACCCAAAAATTGAGGTAGTCACTTGCAGGCCAAGCGTCTGAACCTCCTTGGGTTGCGAATTTCATGGCGTCGTTGCTGCCGAACGAACCCACCGTGGTCGATACACGGACGATGCCGTCGGTCGGATTGCCCTGGGGGTCAGTGGTAGCGAGACAAAATTCAACTTCCGTATCGGCGGCTTGCTCCCATGTGCCGTCAGCGTCAGCGTTTTGACGGCGGAAGTCGTCATTGAGTATTTGCAGTTGCTCCAGCAGACGTGCGTCTGGAATATTCTGCGTCGCGTCGTTGTAAATCACGTGAAAGACAATAGGAATGGTCACGATGTCCATGACGCTGCTGCGGTTTTGTTCGCGGGCCTGAATAAAGGCTGCTGTTTGCTGCTCGACCGCAGTACGATTGGCAGCATATTTAGCGCTGAGGCCCATCATCTGAACATGGTGCTCGTGCGAGTTGCATCGGGTGACATTGGCGTTGTCTATCGATGTATCGGTCAAAGATTGGCTTTGAGCATTGAGGCATGGCGCCATAAGGAACAGGCCCAGTAAGGCCACGAAGGGAGCAATAAAATTGCGCATAAAATATTGGTAAGGTGCTGATTGTTAGCTGTATGATGAATATAGACCGTCCCTTGCATTTGAGGTCTGGGGCGCGGGTGACTTTCGTCAGCGCAGCCGATGATAGGTCTCATCAGTCGGCCTCAGCTGCGTGTGGCCATTGCGCTATGCGCGGTCTTGACGATGCGCTCTGCTGCGCCGGAGGCTGAGGCGACGTGGGCGGCTGCCGCTGCGCCAGCTTGACTGAGGGCGTTGGGGTCGCCGATCCATCCGCGAAGGATAGCCTGCAAGTCAGCTGACGTGGTCGCTTCGCGTGCACCGCCTTCGTCGATGAGTTGCTGCGCTTCGCGGAATCGGCCATGCTTGGGGCCAAAAGCCACCGGCAACCCGGCTGAGGCCGGCTCGAGGATATTGTGGATGCCGGCCCCCCAACCGCCGCCTACAACGGCAAGACTTGCACGTGAGTACAATGCCCGAAGCACCCCAACGCGGTCGATTACGTAGCAGCATTCGGCGCTCAAAGCGGCGCGCAGCCGTTTGTTTGTGCTGCTGATTTTTTCCGGTGACACCTCATGGGGGACGACCAATAGCCCCCAATTTTTGGGCCAGTCATTCGCGCTTACCAGCGCAGCCAAGGCCTCTTCTTCCGGCGCCCAGCTGCTACCGGCAATCAAAATTGAGCGCCCGCCCGCCCAGCGTGTGATATCTGCGTCCAATGCTGGGGGCAGTTCAGGGGCAGGGCGTTTTACGCGATCGTAGCGCGGGTCGCCCGTGGCGGTGGCGTGGAGCCCGAAATTGGCCAGCTTTGAAACCGACAAATGGTCCTGCACTTGCAGGGTGCAAAAAGTCGCAAGGGCCCTGCGGTAGTAGCCGCTCCATGAAGACAAAGGGTGACGGCCTGCAACGAAATGAGCGGCGAACAAGTGGGTGGGAACGCCGGCCTTTTGCAGCGCGAACAAATGCGCCGGCCAGATTTCATACTTCACCCAATAGCTCGACTCGAAGGGCATGGTAGCAGCGAACTCTATTGCAGAACCTCGCGTGTCGATGGGCAAGTAATCAATGTGATCTGCCGCGTCTTCTGGGCATGACTCGTGGCCCGAAGGTGAGAAGAAGGTCAGCAAAATGGAAGAGGCCGGACGCGTCTTGCGGAGTTCTTCGATTACAGGGGCCGCTTGCTCGTATTCGCCCAATGAAGCACAATGCACGTGAATCCAAGGGCCTGGCTTTTGTTCGGCAGCGGCTTGCAGCCGCTTCAGTAGGCCACGTCGCCCTCGCACCCCCCTTCGGGCTTTGCTGTGGCCCAAAGCACCGGCCACCCGCATCCCGAAGGCGAGCATGAGCATGGCGATGTGGTGGAGGGCTTGCATGGAAGGGTCAGTCGTAGAAAAATTCGTCGGTGGGCCGGGCGCGCAGGTGAATAATCCAGCCGGCAAACAGTCCGAAGAGTCCATCGGTCCGCACCGCTGTGTCTGCATCCATTGTGTCTGCGTTCCAGTCGCGGCGCGGAGTCGTCCGTCCGACGTAGCATTCGAGCCCGACATTGAAATTAACGCGTCCGCGGGGGTCCATATGCCAATACCCCACTCGCGGACACAGGGTCCAGCCGCTGGCCAGTCGGTCGTAGCTCTCGACGTAGGGCGGGGCGAGCTGTGTAACCCGGTTGCCGCGGTTTTGGAAATGGATCTTATGAGCCCAGTAGCCGCCTGCAAGCTCGACAGTGATGCCCGTGTTGGGATTGCCGGGCTCGATGGGGAATAGTCGACCGAAGCTTGCCGTGAGAAGGGTGCCTCGCTGCTGGGATGTGACCAATGCGATGCGGCCTTCGTTGTCTATAATGTAGCCGCCCTCTGTTTTGAGGTTCTGTAAAAGCCCCTCCTGTCGCACGTCAGAACCCGTGAGAAAGCGCGCCCCGAACCCGCTCATCCAGCGTTCGGTTGTTTTTACTCGGAAAGAAACGCCCACCGTGTTGCTTACGCCGTATCGATCGCCAAGGTCGCCCCAAGGGGCATGAAGTCCCGCTTCCATTGTGACGTGGGCCGCGCGGATGGACTCGATGGCTTGGGTCTGGGCTGAAATTAAGCCCCAACTCAATGAGAAGGCCAGCAGCAGTGCAGTGCAGAGTAGTGAAGCGCGGAGAGACTTGTTCATAATGCTAATTGCTGGCAAGATCAAAGGCTGTAACTCAATCCGATCAGGGCTCCAGAAAAGATGCTCCCCCCGCCGAGCTGGAGAAAGAACGAGAGATCGTTCCATGCATACCGTGCGCCGACTTGACCACCAAAGCCCAAGCCGCCATTGTTTGCGTACTCAGAAGCGCCTGTGGTGGTGCCGCCAGTTTGCTTCCACCAATGCAAATACCAACCGACGTTCAGGCCGGCAAAAAGATCGAGTCCCTGGACGTCCAGATTGAAGTGTTGGTCGCCGCGTGCCGCGAGTCCGACGTAGCTGTTGCTGTAGCTTCCCACCTGCCAATCGGTGTTGTAATGCCTGTACGAGAGCAAGGCGCCGTACGATTTGCTGTCGTCGTAGCTCTGCTCGACGCAAACAAAAACCGGCAATCCGTGGGTTGAAGCGCCCACGCCAAATGTGACTAGGTCGTATTGGTCTCCGGTTTCAACGGGCCATTGGGCTGCGCTTTGAAGGGTGGAGGCCAGCAGAAAGGCCAGTAGAATGAGCTGTGAACGGACGGTGCTGATGCTCGAAATTTTCATGCCTTGTGTTGGACTTGTTCAAGACGGAAACCTACGCCTTGTACGCTCCGCAGCAATAGGCTGGGGTCTGCTTTTAAGTACTTGCGCAGGCGGGTCATGTAGACGTCCATGCTCCGGCCGACAAGGTAGCCTTCACGCCCCCAGATCAGTTGGGCGATGACTTCTCGCTCTGTCGTTTGGCCGGCGCGTTGCATGAGCAGCCGAAGCAAGTCGCCTTCTTTTCTAGTGAGTTGCCGTTCCCCTTTACCTTCAGGTCCGAATAGAATCAGCCCTCGCGTATCGAGGGAGAATAGCCCGAGAGAAAGCCGCTCATTTGCTTCACCTGCTGGTGATGAGCCCTGAGGGCGGCTACGCTTGAGCAGTCCACGCAGCCGCAATAGCAGCTCCTCGCTGTCAAAGGGTTTGGTGATATAGTCATCAGCACCAGCTTTGAGTCCGCGCACACGATCTTCTGTCCGGCTTTTTGCCGTCAGCAGAATGATGGGGAATTGCGGTGCCGTTTTTCGGATTGTGGCCGTCAGGTCAATTCCGCCAAGGCCCGGCAGCATGACGTCGAACAAGCCGAGGTCAAAACTGCCTGAGGAGAACACAGTTAATGCTTCGGAACCGTTGCGAAGCAACTCCACCTTGAAACCTTCCATCTTTAGCAAGTCCAGTAATACAAGTCCGAGTGCCGGGTCGTCCTCAACCAGAAGAATATGCGCTTTACTCATCGGTTGAAAATTACAGATTAGTGGCTTGCGGAAGTTCGATGATGAACGTGCTGCCCGTTCCAAATTCACTTTCACAGCGAATGCTCCCGCCGTGTGCCTCCACCATGCTTTTCACGTAATGCAGGCCCAATCCAAACCCCTTCACATCGTGCCGGTCGCCGGTGGGAACCCTATAAAACCGATCGAAAATACGTTTGAGATGTTCCTTGGGGATGCCAATACCGTTGTCGATCACCTGCAGCTCAAAGCGACCTTTATCGTTCAACTTGCGAAGGGCCACATTGATGACAGGCTTCCCTTTGGTGTAGCGCACCGCGTTGTCAAGCAAGTTGCACAAGACGTTGGTCAAGTGCACACGATCGGCCCACACCGTCCAGGGGTCGAGGCCTTCGGCGACCGGCGGCTGGCCTTCATTCGCAGGGTTGCTCTTGCTAGGCGAGGGGGTTATCCAATTAATTTCGCCCCCCGCCTCGCGCGCAAATATCTCGGTCGCCAGAACGGCTTCCTCTACACACTCTGATAAGTTGAGCCGTTCGCGCTTCAATTTGGCGTTCCCACCATCGAGTGTCGCGACCTCCATCACGCGCTCCACTTGACGACGCATCCGTTGATTTTCGCCCGCTATGAGCGCTCTGTACTTGGCTCGCGCCTTGGCGTCTCCATCGACGCTTTCCCGACCCAACAGTCCTATAGCCGCCTCAATCGTCGCAATGGGCGTTTTGAACTCGTGGGTCATATTCCCAATAAAATCGTCCCGCACCTCGCTCAGCCGCTTTTGTCTCAGCACCAACACCACTGCATACACGAACGTACCCAGCACCAACAGTTGCAGCACCGAAGCCAGCAGCCAACGTCCGAGGGACATCACCACGCCTTGCGCCTTCTCGGGGAACAGCACCCCGAAGTAGTGGCCGTCCCGATCAAATCGAGGCAGGGCTTCATCGCCGTCCTCGCCGAGCTCTTCGCTTCGCTCGGATAATTGGCCTAAACGCCTTCCGTACACGATGCTATCACTGAAGCAGTCGTAAATCCCGTACTCAATCGGCTGGTCTAAATGCACCGCTGCGAAGGCCTCCTGCAAGAGCGCCTCGAGCAGAAAGGGGTGCAAGGTGTCATTGATGTTTGCAACGAAATAGTTTGAGCCGACTTGCATCACGGGCTCCACCAAGGCCGAATCGCTGCGCATCCCTTGGATTTGGTTGACCACTTCGGTCAGCGCAATCACCACGCGGTCATTGAATTGACGCTCGTTCAAGTCGTAAGCCTGGCCGACCCACAGCAACTGCAACATCAGGGTTCCACCGATGGAAAGCAGCCCTGTTAAAATCAGCAATCGTATTCTTCGTCGCGACACGGGGGCAAGATAGTGGAGTGGGGCTGTGAATGCGCCGCGGATTGGCTTACTTTGGGGACGCAATTCAAGCTCATGAATCGATTCACCGCATTTAGCTGGCGTCCTGCGTTCCAGGCGCTTATGGCCCTTGTTGCAGTCGCGGCCACTTCAGCATTGCACGCCCAGCAGATGGAAGTCAGCGGTATTTACCAAGGCGAGGACCTGTATGTGGTCAATGAGGTGGGGGATCAAGGCGTCGGTTTTTGTTGTTACGAGGTGCGGGTCAACGGGGTACTTACCACCGATGAGACCAATTCTCACGCTTTTGAAATCGATTTGGACGCCCTCGATCTTGAGATCGGCCGCAGCGTCATCGTTCAACTTTCCCATCGGCAGGGCTGCCGACCGCGCATTCTGAACATTGAATCGGTCCGCCCGTTGGCTGGATTTGATCTTCGGTCGATCACTGTAGACAACCCCGGCGAGCTGGCCTGGAAGGTGGCCTCAGAGCAGGGGGCATTGCCCTACGCCGTCCAGCAATACAAGTGGGGGCGCTGGGTTGAGGTCGATCGCGTGATGGGGAAAGGCAGCGATGCATTGCAGTCGTACACATCCCAAGTGCGTCACGTTCCAGGCCTGAATCGCTACCGTGTGGTCCAAACGGATCTCGACGGTGGCCGCGTTAAATCGAGAGAAACTTCATTCATTCGTGAAGCAGAGGCCATAACGTTTGCATATGACAAGAAATCCCAAGAACTTCGCTTCTCGGAATTGACCCATTTTGAGGTCATCGACGCCTACGGTACCACAGTGGTCCGAGGCGAGAACAATAATATAGACCTTCGACTCGTCCCCAAAGGGACGTACTTCTTGAACTACGGGGCACAAAGTGCCGAGTTCAAAAAGCGTTGAAACACTTACTTATGGAGGAATCCAAAGCCCTTGAGGGCATCACATACAACAGCCAGCGCTCTGAAATGATCATCCCCGAATACGGTCGAACCGTTCAGGGTATGGTGGAGCACTGCAAGGAGCTCGAAGACAAAGAAGAGCGCAGCAAATGCGCGAAAGCCATCATCAGCGTGATGCGGACTTTGGTGCCGGGCGACCAGGAAATGCGCGACTACGACGAGAAGTTGTGGGGCCATTTGCACGTTTTGGCGGGCTTCGAACTCGATATCGACGCCCCCTTCCCTGTGCCACCCAAGCCGATAGAAGACGCCGGTCCTGAAAAATTGCTTTATCCGCACAAGCCGATGCAGCAGAATTACTACGGCCGCATCGTCGAAGATTTGATTGCCAAGTGCATCGAGTACCCCGAGGGTGAGGAAAAGGCGGCTTTGACGCTGTTGATTGCCAATTTGCTCAAGCGCCAATACCTCACGTGGAACCGCGAAAGTGTAGAGGACCCGCTAATCCGGGCCCAGCTTCGTGAGATGTCGGGCGGAAAACTCGACGCACCGGCTGAAGTTGAATTGACCTCGACCAGCGCCATTTTACAGAGCAAGCGCAAGACGAGCGACGCTATGAAGCGCAAAGGCAAGGGCGGCAGTCGCAGCGGTGGAAATCGCGGCGGTGGAAGTCGAAGCGGTCAAGGTGGAAGTCGCGGTCGCGGCAAGAATCGTCGGCGTTAAGTCATGGGGTCATTTGTCATCGAAGGTGGGCGCCCACTGAACGGGGAGATTACGCCGCAGGGTGCCAAAAACGAGGCTTTACAGATTTTATGTGCCGTGCTGCTCACTTCTGAGCCGGTCGTCATTTCGAACCTCCCGGACATCGTCGACGTCAACAAGCTCATTGAGCTGCTGGGCGATTTGGGTGTGAAGGTGGATAAGCTCGAGGCGGGTTCGTTTCGATTTCAAGCAGACGCCATTGATGTGGACTTTCTCGAGGGGGATGTTTACCGAAAAAAAGGGGGTGGGCTTCGCGGATCGGTGATGCTCATGGGGCCGATGCTGGGCCGCTTTGGCAAGGGCTACATTCCCAAACCCGGGGGTGACAAGATCGGCCGCCGTCGAATGGACACCCATTTCGCGGGCTTTGAAAACCTGGGGGCGAATTTCACATACGACGCGAAGGAGATGTTCTTTCGCGCCACATGCGACCACCTAACGGGTGCAGATATGCTGCTCGAAGAGGCCTCTGTAACGGGGACGGCTAACATTGTGATGGCTGCGTCCTTGGCCAAAGGCCGAACATCGATTTACAATGCGGCCTGTGAGCCTTACCTGCAGCAACTCTGCAAGATGATCAACCGCATGGGGGGCAAGATTTCGGGCATCGGCTCAAACTTGTTGATAATCGAGGGCGTTGATCAACTCGGCGGCTGCGAGCATCGCTGCTTGCCTGATATGATTGAGATTGGCTCGTTCATTGGCATGGCGGCCATGACCCGGGGCGAACTGACCATCAAGGACGTGAGTTGGGATAATCTCGGCCAGATCCCCACGGTGTTCAAGCGCCTTGGCATTCAACTTGAGCGCCGAGGGGACGATTTGTTCGTGCCTTCTCAAGATCATTACGAGATTGACACCTTCATTGACGGGTCCATTTTGACTGTCTCAGATGCGCCCTGGCCGGGCTTTACCCCGGACCTGTTGTCCATCGTGTTGGTGACGGCTTCTCAGGCGCGTGGCAGCGTGCTGATCCACCAGAAAATGTTCGAAAGCCGCCTCTTTTTCGTGGACAAACTCATCGATATGGGCGCGCAAATTATTTTGTGTGATCCGCACCGGGCCACGGTCATCGGTTTAGATCGCAAGCCCTTGCGTGGCGTGACCATGACTTCTCCTGACATCCGAGCAGGCGTGTCGCTTTTGATTGCTGCTTTGTCGGCCGAAGGGCGCTCGACGATTCACAACATTGGCCAAATTGACCGCGGATATCAGCACATCGAGCACCGATTGCGTGCTTTAGGCGCGAAAATTGAACGCGTCTCCCCTTAAATGAATATGATTATGAAGGCAACGACTCTTTCACTCTCGACCATAGCGTCCGCGCTTTTTCTAGCGGCTTTGACGGCAACGTTCCCCACGAACTGCACTGCGCAAAAAGTGGGCAGCAAGGTGGGCAACTTGGCCCCAGAACTCGTGCTGGAGAATATGGACGGTGAAACAATCAAGCTCAGCGATTTGAGGGGAACCTTGGTGCTTGTGGACTTTTGGGCGTCTTGGTGCGGCCCGTGCCGCCGCGAGAATCCGCATGTGGTCAGCGCATATAAGAAGTACCGCAAGGCAAAATTCAAATCGGCCGATGGATTTGAGGTGTTTAGCGTTTCACTGGATAAAAAAATGGAGTCGTGGCGCCGGGCGGTGAAGCAGGACAAATTGGATTGGCCTTTCCACGGAAGCGACTTGTCAGGGTGGGACAGCGAGGCGGCCTCTTTGTACGGGGTGAGTAGCATCCCCATGAGCTTTTTGGTGGATGAGAACGGGGTGATTGTCGCCAAGAATTTGCGTGGCATGGAGCTGCACATACAGATCGACAAGCACGTCAAGGGTTTTTGATTTTTGCCTTTGTTTTCGGGCGAACTGACACCTTGTCGCACGCGTCAGGGATGGCATACGGATTGCCAATAGCGCACCATGAACGAGCAGACGAAAGATCAAGTGAACGAAGACATTCATCAGGATTCGGCCAAGAAAGGGGCATCGGGCGATGCACAGGCCGATGCGCAGACCGATCTCCAGTCGGAAGAGAGCGACAAGGCGGATCAGGAGCCGCATATTGTCACGACGGATTGGCAGGACAAGTACCTGCGGCTGTACGCTGAGTTTGACAATTTTCGCCGCCGCACCCAACGCGAGCGTTTGGCCACCGTGCAAAATGCAGGGCGTGAGATGATGGAGGCGTTTCTACCGGTGCTCGACGATTTTGATCGGGCATTGAAGGCTCACGCTGACTCCCTTGATTCGGGTGCGACTTCTGGAAAAAATTCAGGGCAAGACGCTTTGGCTGAAGGGTTGGAATTGGTCCACCAAAAATTTCGGAGTGCCATGGAAGCTAAGGGCCTGAAGCCCATGGACGCCGTGGGAAAACCATTTGATACGGACCACCACGAGGCGGTCACCCAGATACCGGCCCCTACGCCTAAGCAAGTGGGAACCGTCATTGAGGTGTGTGAGCGCGGGTATTTTCTTCATGACGCGGTGCTGCGCTTCGCCAAGGTGGTCGTGGGCAAATAATTTCAGCGACGTTCAGTTCAGATAGGTCCAGTCATCATGGCAAAGCAAGATTTTTACGACGTTCTCGGAATAGCCAAGGGAGCGACGGAGGCTGAGATCAAGAAAGCTTATCGCAAGCTTGCGATTAAGTTTCATCCTGACAAGAACCCGGATGACGCCCAAGCGGAGGAGCGCTTCAAGGCTGCGGCTGAGGCATACGAGGTGCTCAGCGATTCAGAAAAACGGCAGCGTTACGATCAATTCGGTCACGACGGCATGAACGGAGGGCCGGGCGGCTTCGGCGGCTTCGGCGGCGGCGGCATGAATATGGACGACATCTTCAGCCAATTCGGGGACATTTTCGGCGGCCGCGGTGGCGGCAGTGGCTTTGGTGGCGGCGGTGGCGGGCGACGCAGGGTAAAAGGCGGTGATCTCCGCATCAAGGTGAAATTGACCCTTGAAGAAATCGCAGAAGGCGTGACCAAACGCGTGAAGATCAAACGTATGACGCAGGCTGAAGGGGTGGAGTATGCATCCTGTGACAGCTGCGGCGGCCAAGGTCAAGTTCAGCGTGTTCAACAGACGATTTTAGGCGCCATGCGTACGGCGCACACCTGCCCGGATTGCAGCGGCGTGGGCCAACGGGTCAAGAGTGCTCCCAAGGGAGCCGATGCGCATGGCTTGGAGAAGCAGGAGGTGGTCGTCCCGCTCGGGTTGCCCGCGGGCATTGAAGATGGGGCGGTTATGCGGATGCGCGGCGAGGGCCACGCAGCTCCTGGTGGTGGTGTTTCAGGCGACTTACTCGTGGTGATTGAGGAGATTGAGCACAAGATTTTCCGTCGCAACGGGGGCAACCTCCACCAAGATTTGTTCATCAACTTCTCCGATGCGGCTTTAGGGGCGCAAGTGGAGGTGCCGCTGATCGACGGCAAGGCGCGCATCAAAGTGGCGCCGGGAACACAAAGTGGCCGAATCGTCCGATTGAAGGGCAAGGGTCTGAAATCGGATTATGGCCACGGTGATTTGCTCGTCAACTTGAATGTCTGGACGCCTACGGCCCTCAGCGATGAAGAACGTAAGACCCTCGAGGATTTACGCGATGCCGAGAATTTCCAGCCCGATCCTGAACACGGCGAGCGTGGATTCTTTGACAAGGTTCGCGATATGTTCAGCTGATTCACAAAACCCGAGGACTACATTCGAACCATGGAAGCTGCATTGGAAGTGAAATCTCTGGCCAAGGCCTACGGAGAGAACCGGGCCTTGGAAGATCTTTCCATGCGGGTCATGCCGGGGCACATCGTGGGGCTGCTTGGCCCTAACGGCGCTGGTAAATCCACAATGATTCGCATCGTGATGGGCATCCTGTCAGCCGACCGCGGCGAGGTGCTAATTGGCGGCAAGTCGTGGAGTCGCAGGGCTTTGGAAGGCGTGGGTTATTTGCCTGAAGAGCGCGGGCTGTACAAGGATATGAAGGTGGGGGAGCAGGCGTTGTATTTTGCCCAGTTGCGCGGTATGGGAAAAAAAGAGGCTGTGCAGGCTATGCGATCGTGGTTTGAGCGACTTGATGTGGACGGTTGGTGGAATCGCAAAGTGATGGACCTCTCCAAGGGAATGGCTCAAAAAGTCCAGTTCATCTGTGCTGTGGCGCACAAGCCCGATGTCTTGATTCTCGATGAGCCTATGAGCGGGTTCGATCCGGTCAATGCCCGCTTAATTGTCGAGCAAATTCGGTTCTTGGCAGCTGAAGGGACCGCCGTTTTGCTTTCTACGCACGACATGTCCAGCGTGGAAGCCCTGTGCGATGAGGTGATGCTATTGAACGACGGGCACATTGTAATGAGCGGAGAGTCTGAGTCTTTGCGTGATGCCGGTTGGAACGGAGAGTATGCCATTGGATACAGCGGTTCTGATGTGGCCTTTGCCAGGGGGCTGGGCGCCACGTGCGTTTTAGGAAAAGTGAACCACCTGGCTTCAGAGGGACCGTCCATTCAAGGCGAGGCCCGGACCGCGCAGGTGGTCTTGCGCCAAGGCTACACCTTGAGTGAGGCGTTGCGCGGTGTGGCCGATGCCGTTGAGGTGCACGAAGTGCGCAAACTTCGCCCCACGATGGAGGAATTGTTCATTTCAGCAGTCCAACCGAGTCAAGATGCGTAGTCATATTTGGGCTATCGCCCACCGCGAGTGGATCACGCGAGTTCGAAAGAAGTCCTTCATTTTAGGCGTCATCTTGCTGCCTTTGCTCGGGGTTGGCACCGTTGTAGGCTTGGCTCTGGTCGTGCGTGAATCTCAAGTGGATCACGAGGTGCTCGTGGTCGATCACGACGGACTGATCATTATGGAACACCAAGGGCATTGGGTCCCACGTTGCCCTGCATGTTTCAAAGAACGGGAGGGCTTGACCTACCGATTTTCCCGTGAGATGCCGGCGGACAGCGTGTGGTTGGCCCAAGGATTTACAGCCGTGGCTGAGTTTGACAACGCTGTGGTTCAGAATCAGCACGGCCAATTGTGGTATGACAAAGCCCCAGGCGTGCAGCTCACCTCTTGGATTGCGCGCGATTTGGGGCTCGCCTTGGAGCATATGCGCGTATTAGAGACGACAGACTTGAATTGGCCGGCCTACCGCGGGTTGCGATTTGATATCAGCCTCAGCACGCGGGACATCAAAACCGGTTCGGGGGGGGTCGAAGTTCGGGCGGCGGTCGGCTTTGCTTTCTCGATCTTCTTGTTCATGTTCATCGCTGTCCACGGCACAACACTCATGCGGTCGGTTCTCGAGGAGAAAACCAGCCGAGTGGTGGAAGTCATTTTGGCGGCCGTTCGTCCTTCCCAGCTGTTGTGGGGCAAACTCATCGGCGTGGCGGCAGTGGCTTTCACGCAATTTCTTGCGTGGTCTGTACTTTCCTTTTTGGGCATGGGCGCGTTCAAGTTGCTGTTCAACGCGGGCACATTCACTCAGGGCCTGCCTGCGGCAGACTTAACGACAATGCTGGCTGAAAACGAACTCACGCGAGCCTTGCTCGAGATCAATTGGCCAGTGATGGTCGGTGCCACCATTGCATACTTTATCGGCGGATACGTTTTGTTCGGCGGCTTATTTGCAGCGGCCGGTGCTGCAGTAGACAACGAAAAAGACGCCGCCCAATTCACTTTGCCGCTGATGATGCCGCTATTGTTCGCGTACATGGCCGGCTCGGCGACCATCGGCAACCCGGACTTGCCTTTGCTGGTATGGCTGTCGTGGATTCCGTTCACCTCACCGGTGTCTATGCTGATACGTGTTGCTTCGGGCGTTCCGTGGTATGAGCTCGCCGGCTCCTTAGCGCTGCTGTGGCTCACGGCTTGGGCGATGATTCGAATGGCCGGTCGTATCTACCGTGTTGGCTTGTTGAACCGCGGAAAAAACCCGGGGTACATGGACCTCATCAAGTGGGTGCGCCGTGGGGATTGAGTCGTCTCTAGGCCAGCGCCTTGAGGCCGGTCAGCGATTGGCTGTGGTGGACTGCGGTTCCAACACGTTTTCTTTGCTTGTCGCCGAAGTGGTTTTGGATGCACAAGGCCAATGGGGATGGAAAAAAATTCAACATCATCCCCGCTACGTCCATTTGGGTCGAGGCTCTTTTCGTTCGGGCATACTTGATCGCGATCGCATGCGCCGCGGGTGGGACGCGCTGGGCATGTTCGTTGAGGCGATGCGCAATACGGGGGTGAGCTCTTTGGCTTGCTTGGCCACATCGGCTGTGCGCGACGCAAAAAACAAGGCCGAATTCCTGCGCGGTGCCGCGGACTTGGGCTGCCCTATCCAGGTGATTGACGGTTTGACTGAGGCTGCGCTGGTGCAGCGCGGGGTTCGGCAGACGGTGGAGGCCGCTGGCCCTGATTGGTCGGATTGCACCTTGGCTTCGCTCGACATCGGCGGCGGAAGCGTAGAAATGTCGCTTTGGACGGGGGACACCGTGCATTATTCCGGCAGTTTGCACATCGGACTTTCCCGCTTGACCGACTGGATCAAGCCGAAAGACTGGTGGTCGCCAAAGGACTTGGAGTCGGCTGCAGCGATCATAGACGATGAGATGAAGCCCTTTTTGAAGGTGGCTGCTACACACGCGCCCCGAGCTTGGGTCGGTTCGAGCGGCACAATCAAAGCGCTTCAGCAATTGCTGACCCCTGACGAATTACCGGGTTACGAGGTGGCCGACTTGCTGCCTTCTGCCGAACTTTTTCCGCTGCTTGACCGGCTGATTCCAATGCACCAAAACGCTTTGCGTAAGCTTCCGAACCTGCACCCTGATAGGGTGCCATACATCGCGCTGGGCTCCACCCTGGTGCGGCATGCCTTGAGGGCAACGGGGACGGATCAACTGTTCTGTTCGCGATTTGCCATGGCTGAAGGTTTGCTATCGGCCTGTACGAGCTCGAAGTTGGCCCCAACGTCGGACTTGCCAACCTTCAGTAGTTTCGTCTAACTTCCCGGACTGAAGCTACGGTTCTACGCCAAGTCCCAGTTCAACACGCCCATGGCTCAAATTCTTATCATTGATGACGAGGCCCCAATTCGAGCGGCCATGCGGGATATTTTGGAGTACGAGGGCCATAAAGTGGACGAGGCTGAAGACGGCACGGCAGGTCTGAAGGTCGCACTGGGCGGGGGGTTTGATGCTATTTTCTGCGACGTAAAAATGCCGGGCAAAGATGGCGTAGAAGTGCTTGAAGGCCTCTCGCTGAGCGGTGTCACCACCCCCGTGATCATTATGACGGGCCACGCCTCGGTGGACCTCGCGGTGAAGGCCTTGCGCATTGGAGCGTTTGACTTCATTGAGAAGCCGCTTGACCTGAACCGCGTGCTGGTCTCGTTGCGCAACGCTACAGAAAAAGAGGACCTGCGCAAGGAGACCGTGGTGCTACGTAAAAAAGTGCGCAGTGTTTCGACCGTCCAGATGGTGGGAGATAGCCCAGCACTTCAAGAAATCTTGGCTATGATTGACCGAGTGGCGCCCACGGATGCACGGGTGATGATCACCGGTGAGAACGGCACGGGCAAGGAGCTTGTCGCCCGGATGATCCACGATCAAAGTGCCCGAAAGGACGGCCCGATGATCGAGGTGAATTGCGCTGCAATTCCTGCTGAGCTTATCGAAAGCGAGTTGTTCGTCCACGAGAAGGGCGCTTTCACCTCGGCGGTGAAAATGCGGAAGGGCCGGTTTGAATTGGCCCAAAAGGGCACGCTTTTTCTGGATGAAATTGGCGATATGGCATTGCCAGCACAGGCAAAAATGCTGCGCGCCTTGCAAGAGCATCGAATTCAGCGCGTCGGCGGAGACAAGGACATTACTGTTGATGTCCGGGTGGTGGCTGCGACGAACAAGGATCTGAGTGCTGAGATTGAGGCTGGACGTTTTCGCGAGGACCTATTTCATCGACTCAATGTCATCCCTATTCACGTTCCCGCATTGCGCGATCGGCGCGAGGACGTTCCGGCTTTGGTGGCGCATTTCCTGGAAATGGTGTGTGCGGATTTGAACGTCCCACAGCCCGAGGTTACGTCGAAGGCCATGTCTGAAATCCAGGGGGCGTCGTGGCGAGGCAACATCCGCGAACTGCGCAATGCCGTGGAGCGTTTGGTTATCCTATGCGACGGTGAAATCAACGATAAACTGGTCTTAAAGCACCTTGGGTAGTTGTAATGGGGTGTTGTAATTCGCAGGGTATTAACAATCCATGCAGATTTTAAGGCAACCCTTAACAGGTGTATTCGTCTAACTCGTAGATGCAAGTTCGCTTGCGCCTGAACAGCTCAAAAACCAAGGGATATGATTACAAGTGCCCAACTTTTGATGATCGTTTTCGTTTTAGCCGTTAGCGTCATCGCCTCAGCTCGTCTTCTTTCGAAAGGCAATCAACCGGTGTGGATGGCTCTTGTGCCTGGATTCAACCTCGTTGCGGGCATGCGCATGATCGGTCGTCCTGACCACCACGCTTTGTGGATTCTCGTACCCGGCGTGAACATTTACTTCTTTTTTAAGTGGCACGCTGAACTCGCTCAGTGTTTCGGCAAGACCAAGCCCGTGGATATGGTGTTTGCCGTGGTGTTC
>JAQWTJ010000004.1 GCA_029242765.1 Flavobacteriales bacterium
TCTAGCTGCCCTAATTTCTTATACGGCTGTGGCACAAAAAAAGGAGCTTAAAGCAGCTCAAAAGCTTGTTGACGCAAGTCTTTACCAAAAGGCATTAGTTGCCTTAAATGAAATGCAACCCCTGATTGAAAATGCAATTTGGCATGGCTTGCGACATCTACCGCAAGGCGTACCCGCTGTATTGGGTTTGAGCATTCACGAGGTCCGCGACGGGCTAATCGAAATTCAAATCCAAGATAACGGTCTGCCAGAAGACTTCACTGACACCCCAGATGCGATTTCGGTGCCCGCTCCGGCGCACCCCGGGAGGGATGCAAAAGAAGCGCGTCGACACGCATCGGATATCATACGGCAACGGCTCCAACTGCTTGATAATTTGGGCGATTGCCGCTTAAACATTGCCAGTACACACGCTGGAACGACCAGCCGGCTCACCTTACCCACACGACACGTTTAAAAAAAATGACACGAAAATTATTGGTGTCAAGGTCGAAGGCTCGAAGCATTTGCTACCTTTCTATAAGCAGCCGCGTGGACCCCTTCGCCGGCTCTAAAGAATCTCCGACTATGAAACTCAAGACGGAAAACATCTATCAAGTTATTCTTTTGAAGGCGAGCCCGGCTCAAGTATTTGACGCGCTGATCGATCAAGACGAGCACACGAACTTTACGGGGAAAGAGGCCTTCATTCAACCCCACGAGGGAGGGTCATTGACCCTTTGCAACGGCAATCAATCGGGCTGGATTACGCGACTGGTAAAGAACAAGCGCATCGTTTTGACTTTGACGCACAAGCGGTTCCCTGCAGGGCATTTCAGCGTGGTGGACATCCGACTTTCGCGTGAAGAATCAGGAAACACCAAGCTCGTACTCAACCACATCGGCGTGCCTGAAGAAGCCGCTGGATGGGTAACGGAGGCGTGGAAAAAAGTGCATTGGAAGCCGCTTTCTTCACACCTTCAGTCCAAGACTCAGCACGCCCAAACGCCGGCCTAACCCAAACCAGGCCAGCGAGCCAATGGCGCATCGTCCAGTCGCCCCCATTGCTCACGCTCAGCGAGAAACTGCCCGGCCATGGCCACCATCGCCCCGTTGTCCGTGCAACATATAGACTGCGGGATGTGAACCGACCAGCCCTGTTTCTCGCCCAATGCTAATGCCGCTTTTCGCAAGGAAGAATTGGCCGAGACGCCGCCTTGAATGGCAATGGACTTGCAGTCGAACTGAATCGCTGCCTGCTCCAAACGATCAACCAACATCTCCACCAGAGTCTGCTGCAGGGCGGCACAAACGTCGTTGATCGCCGACTCATCAAAAACTCGACCGGCGTCAATGGACTTGCGCAAGGTGCTGAGAACCGAGGTTTTCAATCCGCTGAAACTAAAATCAAGACCGGTCACCACCGGCTTAGAAAACGTGAATGCAGCAGGGTCACCTAAGGCCGCGCGGCGGTCCACTTCAGGCCCTCCTGGATAAGGCAACCCGACCCACTTGGCCACCTTATCAAAGGCCTCTCCCGCAGCATCATCCAGCGTTTCGCCGACCACCTCCATGTCCCACGGCGAGTCAATGCGGACCAGTTGGGTGTGGCCGCCGCTGACTGTTAGCCCCATGGCCGGTAGATTAGGGGCTGCTGAGCGCACCCCATTGTTCTTGTCATGCGCTGGATGCTCAACCCAATGCGCCAAGATATGCGCTCGCATATGATGGACGGGCAGCAGCGGAACCCCCAGTGCCCACGACACGCTGCGTGCCCAAGCACTGCCTACCAGCAGCGAACCGTGCAATCCCGGTCCTCGCGTATAAGCCACCGCATCAATATCCGCCCAGTCTAAACCGGTCTGCTCGAGCAGCGCATCCATCACCGGGCCGATGTGGACTTGATGCGCGCGTGAAGCCAATTCAGGCACCACTCCACCAAAGTCAGTGTGTACGAGTTGGACTGCATCAACCTGCCCCAACAACTTATTGCCGCGTAAAAGCGCCATTGAGGTGTCATCGCATGAGGACTCGACACCGAGTACAACGCGCTCCTCCATCGGGGGGACAGAATTCATGATGCAAAGTTCGCTGAGATTGGCACAGATTTTGGAATTTGCGCGCACAAATGTCAAGAGTTAAGCGCATCGTGTTGTGGACCGTCACCGGACTCCTCGCATTTGCTGTAGGGCTGAGCATCGCTGTGAGCCTTCCAGCCGTGCAATCCCAACTCGTTGAGTGGTCCGCCGCAAACTTCGCCGCATCCACAGGCTTGGACGTAGAAATCGAAGGCGTACGCATCGGGTGGTTCGACCGCGAACTGCAAGCTGTCGGCATTGATGTCCTTATGCCCCAAGGCTCCGCCGAGCTATTACCTCTTCGCATCGAACAACTCGGCGTGTCCGGCTTCCACTGGAGTCAGGGGCAACTCAAACTTGAATCCGTCTCCATCGAGGGCGTTCACCTGGACTTGGAAACTTGGGGGAAGTACACATCTGTCAGCCCCCCCTCGAATGGTTCGGGGTCAGACAAGGCTCAAACGTGGTCGCTCGGATCACTCTCGGTGCGTAACATTCACGTCCGCGCAATGGGCCACGCAACAGCCCTGGATTGGATCGAGGTGAACGAACTGAGCGACCGCAAGGACCAACCCTTCATCCGAGCAGAAGCGAAGTGGTCGAACAACCCCGTTTTTCCGGGAGGCCACCTGTGGTGTGCCCGCAACGACACGGGCATTTATAAACTCGACTGGACACTCGGACAGCACAGTGGAGGAGCCGCCTGGGCCGAGTGGGATGGCGACTTGAAAGCATGGAGCCTTGACTCTGCCTATTGTGCCACCTCAGATTTTGAGGGCGTGTTTGACCGTGTTTTTCCGGATCAACTTCAGGCCCAAGCTGCCGTCGAGGCATTGGGCGACTTCACGCTAAATGCACGCGGCGAAGTTCGGAGCAACACACGCGGCGGAGCCGAATTTCATTTGGCCGGCTCAGGCAGCGAATTCCACGGCCGACTCGCCGAAGATTTCAGCTCACTGGAATTGAACCGTTGGTCGATGAACTGGGATGCTGCAAAGAGGCTGGGCCGAGCTGCAGCCCCCGAATTTTGGGACAAAGTGAGCGATTTTCGCCCCACCAATATGCTTGATCCCACCTTCAGCGGAACTCTTCATTTGGCGGGCTCCGACTCGCTTCAAACTGCCCAGGGGCAAGCATTTCAAATTGTGCGAGCCGAACTGCTCGCAGAGGGGACAAAAAATGGCAACGCTCGTGCTGAAGGCGTCTGGGCCGAGGACACATTGACATGGAAAATAGAATCCTGTGACTGGGAAATTAGCGCCCAGCAACACCGCATCATCAACTGGACGGGCAAGGCTTATAGCATCGAGTCGCAGGACAACTGGGAGGGCTTTGGGGATCTGTACACGACATTGGGCGAACACCACGGCGGGCTGGAGATTTCGCTTGGCAACGAAGGGCATTGGACCGCAGGGCTGTTCGGTCGAGTCGATCGCCTCGTGCTGCCTCATGACTTGAGCGGAAGTTGTTCAGTTTGGGCTCAAATATCTGCCGCACCTGATCGCCCCATGGCCATTGAAGCGGTCATGAGTCAAGGCCGGATGATGCACCCCAAAGGGCGGGAGCACCGGGTCGATTTCGTTCACCTGCAAGGCACTTACACCCCACACGCCGCCCTTTACCCCCTTGAATTGGAGATTCACTCCGATGTGGGCACACTCCAATACGAAGGCACCGGCAAGCTCGAGAAGTCCATGCGACTGGGCCTAGAGCTGGAACGGCCTGAGCCAGTGGCCGCTCTGATTCATCCGTCCCTTGCCATCAAACCTGGGCTGAAATTAGAATTCAACGAGACGGCCGGATCAATTTCAGCAGCAATTCCTGGGTGGGGCTGGAAGGATTGGACAGCGCACGGCCTGCAACTCGAGGGGGAAATCGGCCAACCCAGCAAGACGACCAGCGGAGGCATCCGACTGCGCGTCTCATTGGACCATGTGATGCGGGGAGATGAGCAGTGGGCTCGCGACATTGCACTTCAATGCTCGCCGCTTGAAGGGACCCCCGAAAACATCACCTTTGACTTGGGCTGGAAAGGGCAAACTCAGAGCCGCATCCGCGGTCGACATGCAATACTATCCGAAGGCCACGCTGTGAATTTTGAGCAATTCGACTTCAGTTTCGGTCCCGCCCAATGGTCGCTCAGCTCTGAAACCCCAGCGATTACGGAACAACATGAGTCACAATCTTGGCTTTTTACAGGGCTGGACTGGACGGGCGACCACGGTGACATTTCTATTTCTGGGAGCCTTGGAAGGGCGGCAGATCAGAAAATTCAAGTGAACGCAACCGGGCTCTCTGTGGAACGCTGGGGGCAGACCATTGAGGGCTTCAACTTGAAGCGATTAAGCGGTGAGATCACCGGGCAACTCACGGCTCAAGCGATGCTATCAAGTCCGACAATACGGTACAATGTGGATTGGTCTGAAGCTGCTTACCGCGGCACCTCATTGGGGCGGGTATCGGCCATTGGGTTTTCTGACTCTGCAGGGCGCCACAGAGGCACATGTTCCAGTTTTGACCCCCGGGAAAACCTTCGACTCACATGGGACTTGATGCAGAGCGCGGATTCAGCTCAAAGTGTGGCCTTACTGCAAATGTGGAATTGGCCTGTACGCACCCTCGACCCCATGATAGCCCCCGATGAAATCCAGTTCGAAGGGAGCCTCACTGGAGCAGTCCGCGTAACGGACCCTGTAAGCAATCCAGCCCTACACGGTTCACTGAACATCGATGAACTGCAAGTGAGCGTGTCCCAAAGTGGAACAAGTTTCGGCGTGGAGGGCGAGGTCATCCTCTCTGGTGATTTAATCGCCATGGACGCCGCCAAGATTACGGATGCTCAGGGGCATCAAGGCGTTGCAAACTTGACGGTCTTCCATGAAAATTGGCGCGAATTCACTTACGATGTGGGCATCGATATTGAGGAGGAGCCCTTCCTCTGTCTAGACCTGGAGCCCGGTGTGAATGAGTTTTTCTACGGCCAGGTGGTTGCCTCGGGCATGGTCGATGTGAGCGGATCGCTGGGCCGTGTGCAAATAGAGGCGCAAGCCCGAAGTCATGAAGGAACCGTTTTCTCGCTACCGCTCGACGGTTTCGACGACCCCACCCTGCCCGACCACTTTCACTTTACAAGCGCTCAGAATGAGGTCGGACCGGTAAACGAAGCCCCATTCAACATCGACTTGACCTTGGACATTGAAGCCCTGAGCGGGACCGAAGTGGAAATCATATTTGACGCGGAGGGCGGTGATTACATGGTGGGCACAGGCACGGGCCAACTCAGTTTGGTGATGAGCCAAAATGAGGAGTTCGGCATGCGCGGGGCCATCACCTTGGATGATGGCGCGTACGGATTTTCGCTCCGAGACTTGGTGCACAAGGACATTGAGTTGATTCCTGGTGGGACCTTGGTGTGGAGCGGCGACCCGTACGAGGCGGAGGTGGCGCTGGAAACGGCATATCGCGTAGATGCAGCATTGACACCGCTGCTTGGCCCAGGCCCTGATCACGGGCGAACACCTGTGGAAGTTCGGATGCGCATCACAGGTGCAATGAGTCGGCCCGACATCGCCTTCGAACTACAGTTCCCAAGAGCTTCGGCGGCCACACGTGCTGAGGCCAACGCCGTGCTATCTCATGAGGGCGAAACCACTCGCCAGGCCTTCGCTCTACTTGTTGCAGGCCAATTCATCTCGCTAGACATCGGCGAATTCAACGCCCAGAATGCACTGATAGGCAACGCGACAGAACTTCTGTCAGCACGCATTTCGAGCATGCTTTCCCAGTTGAGTGACGAGGTGGATATCGGCTTGCGCTACACCCCCTCGGGCGAAAACACAAGCGGACGTGAAGAAGACGAACTTGCCGTCGCCATGGCCACACGCATCCTGAATGACCGCTTAAAGATCAAAGGCAGCTTGGGTGCCCGAGGTGTATTGGCCGCTCCGCAATCCCCGTCTAACTTCTTGGGTTCTGTAGAACTGGAGTACCAACTCACCGAGGACGGGCACTGGGTATTAGACGCCTACAGCGCGCCAAGCGGAGCCGACCTGTTCCAAGAAGGCCAACGCCATGGCATTGGAATTTCCCACCGTGTGGCGGCCGAACGCTTCCGCGATTTGTTCCGCTGGCGAGACAATTGACGTACATTCGCAGCATGCACATTTCCCGAATCATTGCAGGCACCATTGGCCTTACAGCTCTAACGATTGCTCCACAATTCAACGCCCAAATTTCGCTGAATTCAGCTGACCTTCCTCAAGGCGGCATGACATACAACCGTGCCAACGCCAACCCCTCTTTGGAGGACTTTTCAATCACCGGCGCCAACATGGCTTGGGACTTCGGAAATTTGCAATCCATCGGTGATACGGAAACGGCCTACCACGCCATGAGCGACGCGTCGTTTACGATTGCGTTTGTGTTCAGCAACGCAGACCACTACACGTCCTTTGATTTGCCTGAATTTGAAGGGTTTGAAATCCCCATCTCAGGTGCCACCATCATTTCGGAATACTCATCCTCGGCCTATTCCACCGTCGGAATTGGCATATCTATAGAATCCTTGGACCTGCCTGTGGCGTACAACGACGCAGATGCAACGCTACCCTTGCCTTTGACCTTCGGTGCTTCATTAAACGATGACAGTGAATTGGCGCTCGACATTCCCAGCCAGATTTACTTCGCATCGAATTTGAACCGCGACGTAACCGTCGACGGGTGGGGCACCTTGACGCTTCCAGGAGGCACATTTGAAGTGCTGCGTGTGAAAACGATAATCTCTGGTACAGACTCCCTCAACTTCCCGGCGCAAGAGATCGGCTTTTCAATTCCAGATAACCGAGTGATTTACGCGTGGTATGCTGCAGGCGAAGGGCTACCAGTGCTGTCCATTACTGAGATTGCAGATGCGCCAATTATCATCTCGTTTAAAGAGGGTTCGCCGACTGTGGGTCTCGCTCAGATGTCGAATACGCCGAAGAACTTGCAGGTGGTGGGGCCGATCCCAGCCCGTGATTTCGTTCAGCTTTCCGGCGTGCATGCAGGCCAATTGATTGACGTTGTCGATGCAACGGGTCGGCTATCTGCTCAACTCACGGTGGGCTCCGACGGCCAGGTCAACATCTCCGGAATGCCTTCCGGCACGTACGTATTGAGTGCATCAGACAACGCTTCTGGCTCAGCTGCACGCTTGGTGGTGGAATGATCCGATGGTGCAGGGGACACTTGGCGATGTGGTTCCAACCAGCGTTCTGCAGGACGCAAGCGACTGAAAACACGAACACTTGACATGGGTCGGGGGACAAGCATATCCCTCCACACTTTTGTACGCAGGGGCACCACAATGGCCCGGTGATGCACGCCGGCCATCGAAGACGCGTTGCTCAGCCAATCGATCGCCTGCGCTTCGAGCAGCAAATTTGCTGCCGGAACAACCAAAAGCTGGGCCACTTGGTATCCACCAAAAATTTCACGACGCTGAGTTTCGAGCTGTTGCACCAAAGCCAGGTCCACAATTAATTCGTCGTTCAGCCGAACGGTGAGAAGTCCGTTTTGAAAATGGAATTGGCCGTACGGGGCCGAATAATTTAAATCAAACGCCATAGAGGCAAGGTGCAATCCCTGAGCCGCAGCTCAACCCGGAATTCTTAGAATTACCAACAGCGCGGGGCTCAATCACTACAGCTCGCGCTCAATCGCAGCCGTAGTCACTGAAGGGGCTAGGAGAGCAGAAATACAGGTCGGCCGTAATGTCGCCCTCGACCAGTTCCCGAATCGTATTGAGCGAATAGCCCAAGCCGTCGACGCGCTGGTTCGTTCGGCTCGCCCACAACCCGATACCGCCCGAAATATTCGTGTACTCAGGCCGGTCCTGAATCACACCGGTCACCGGAGCATTCACGGCCAGAAACGTGTCCAGCTCCTCATTTCCAATGGTAAGGATGAAGTCAAAAGCCCGTTCCTTTTGGATGTTTGCATCCCAATATCCCAAGGCGCGGGTAATCATCGGATCGTGCGCGAGGCGCGAGGCAAGGAATCGGTAGAATTTCTCACCATTTACAGGCATTTTCACCTCCTCTCCCCCTTGATCATCCGATGCAAATTCAGTCCCCAAAGCCCAGTCCAATGTGCGCTCCGTTTCGCTCACCAACTCGGTGTGTGCACCATCAGCCCATAGCATTTCAGTGTAGTAGATACGGAGCCCGACTTCGTAGCGCTTTGCGCCGGGGGTGGTGCTCCATCTGAAGTTGATGTTCGGGAATGATGAAAAGCCGCCGCCGGTACTGGCCCAGTTCATGGCGAATCCTGGAAGGCCAGCAGGAGGATTGGTGATGTTTCCCGTGGCGCTGCCAATCAAGGTGGTGAGAGCTGAAATAGTCGAGGTGCCGTCGGGGAAGCTGATTGAGAGTCGGTAGCGCAAATCCTCGTCCAAACCGCCCGGCGAATCAAAGGTGTACGCGCGGTACTGAGGCGCGAAGAAGAGGCCGCCGTCGTCTTTGTTGTCTAACATGGTGTCCCGAACGACATAAGCCACGACGGGTAATTCGAGCGACTCATCGTCCAAATCAAAGCCCTCTACGAGCACCTCCAGCTCGCCCGGAGCGTACTCTGAACTGTCAGCAACCATTGCAAATTCCAGCTGATTCCCCTCGCCAAGCCACGTGCGGTTGATGCGAATCCACTGGGCATCCGTAACCGGGTCAAGCAGGCCGAAAACGACTGTGGCCCTTTCATAAGGCGCATTCAAGTCCACCTCGGTAGAACAGCCTGCCGCCGACCAAACAAGAATAACCGCCAATAAAGCGGACAAAAATGCAGTGAAGGAGGCCTTGAACATGGGCGCAAATTTAGCTCACAAGTCGAGTAAAAACTTCAATGTGTCCACACCGTCCGCATATTCAGCAATACCGGGACGTTGGGCCGATCCATAGGGGTGTCCGCCTAGACCGATCCGGCATTGGATTTCATCAGCGCGCAAAGCCAATTCAGCATTTAACACCTCCACATCCTCATAGCGGTCCCAGTACAACGTAGCCACAGGAGAGGCCAGCGCCTCGTCCTGCTTGAAGAGGACAAATCCATTCTCCAGCAAATCCACCGCCTCAAGAAGCCAAAGGGCCTTGTGGTAGGTGTAATTGTTGACAAAGCGATGATGGTGCTGCAAATCTGACCAACCGATGAGTGCAGCAAAAATGCGGTCCAAGTCGAAGCCGGTCGGGACGTAAATCTTGCTCACGCTCCGGCAACCCAAGCCGAAATACCGGAAAATGTCTTCCGACAATGCGACCAAGTCCTCATGACTCTCCTCCCCGCTAAGTACCGCCACACCAGAGCGTTGACCTCTAATAATGTGGGGGACGTGGGCGAAGTAACGCTCAAAATGCTGGCGCGTGGAATTGCTTCCTGTAGCGATCACCGCGTCGTAGTCGTCCAATCGCTCCACGAGCTCAATTTGCTCACCAATTCCTGGACACATAGCAGTCCAGCCCGCAAGCAACGCCGAGGTCAGCCCCGCATCATCACGGCTTAACCTGAGCTTCACGCGGTGCCCAGCCACCACGGCACACAATATATCGTGTAAGCCCACCCAAGGCAAATTACCTGCCGTAATCAGCGCCAGCACTTTTGGCTGGCCGTCTTGTTTTCCTCGATTTTTGATCAGGCGGTCTGCATAAGGATGCAGCCAATCCGCGACATTGTCAGGCGACAAAGCGGCGACCCAGTCCTGAAGACAGCCTCTCAATTGCTCTTCAGCAAACCAACCGTTCATATTCTCAGCACGCGGCAAAGCGTCAGCAAGCACTGCCCATTCAGCATTGGACTCGTCCTGAAGAACCGCTTGGAACCCTTTACGCAAAGCGGACAAAATTTCTTCAATCGTCATGGGAAAAAAAAACTTGTCATAGCGGGCGCAAAGATGCGGTTCAAATTGAATCGCCGCGTTGTATTTTTGCACTATGGCGATCATCATCACTGACGAATGCATCAACTGCGGAGCTTGTGAGCCGGAATGTCCGAACAACGCGATATACGAGGGCGGCGCTATGTGGTCATTTGCCGACGGGACGGTGCTCAAGGGGCCCATCGCACATCCAATTTCGGGGCCCGTCGACGCAGACAAGAAGCAGGAGCCCATCAGTCCTGACCTGTACTTCATCGTGCCGGACAAGTGCACCGAATGTGTTGGCTTCCACGACGAACCCCAGTGTGCTGCAGTTTGTCCAGTGGATTGCTGCGTTGACGATGAAGATCATCGCGAGAGCCAAGAGCAGCTTTTGTCGAAAAAGTCTTTCATGCATCTGTGAGACGCTTCAGTCCAATCCCGCCTTTGTTCATCCCAGCGATCTTCATCGCGTTCGCTTTGCCCATTTCGTTCAGCGCCCAAGGCGTGAGCTCTTCTTCGGACGAACCGCTCTGCATTTCGACCCTGCGCACCACCCACGGCCTAATCATGGCCACCCCTTCTGCTGAGCGCACCGCCCCACTGCTTGCCGTGGGTGAGCAACTCCGGACCTGCATCGACGAGCTCGGCGCATTCTCGCCGGCACTGGGCGAACTCGGCTTCATGGGCGCGGTGACTTCCGACGATAGGAAACTCCGCGTTTGGACCTGGAATGCGCCCCAAGACGACCGAACCTGCCTGTACGCCGGACTGATAGCACACCAGGACCTTGAGCCGGCCGGACTTCTAGACTTGGCCGTGGCCAGCAGCAGCCTCGCGCCGGAGACTCAAGCCACCTATGGCGCTGAAAATTGGCCCGGCGCATTGTATTACGACATTTTGCCTGTCAAGGAAAAATCCGGTGCCTACCTCCTGCTCGGCTGGGATGCCGGCGACGGTGCTGTCACCCGAAAACTTGTCGAACCGCTCACCGTCGGTGACCAGGGAAGAGCACGCTTTGGAGCGCCCCTTTTTGATGGATTCCAGCAGCGCTTCATGCTCGAGTTCAACGACCAAGTGCAAGTCACCCTTCGACACGAACCTCGAAAAAAGCGCCAACCGGAACGGATCGTTTTTGACCACCTCGCCCCGCGAGCTGACCACCTCGAAGGGGTCGCCGCTTTTTACGGCCCCGACCTCAGCTTTGATGCTTGGGTTCGCCACGGCAAGGGCTGGACTTTCAAACGCGACGTAACGGTTACACAAAACATCCCGGACGGCCGCCGTTTCATTGACCCGCGCCAAGCCCCTTGACGTATATTTATAAGCCATGACCGCATCTGCTTCAAACATTCGCCCGCTGCTCAGCAGTCTGGCATTGACCGTTACGGCCCTCCTCTTTAGCGGGGATTGGACGTCAATTTCAGCCCAAAGCATGACAGAAATGGAGGCCCTCGAGGTGCTCTATGGAGACCGCGGACAAGCAGCGGACAGCTATAACTTTTCGGGCGTTATGACCTACGACATGGTCATTCGCAGTACCGCAAGTGACACGGCCACTGCAGGCCTTTTGCGTGTGCTTTACAACCCTGGAGACAGCGCATTTGCCATTGACTTTTCCGCGGCCGGATTGCGTTCCATTACACTTTGTGACGTGGCCCAGCACGTTGTGGTAATGCTCAGCAGCGTTGAAGAACTGCGATTGGGCCAATACATGGACTTCCCCTCCTCCCCTTCGGATTCAGCCAAGTTTCGTCGTGTTAGCGGTGACCATGAGATTGCCGGCTGCATGAACAACCACTTCTTTTTAGAAGAAGACCCCTATATCATTGAACTTTGGTCGTGCAGTGAAGCGAACGAAGACCACGTGCGTATGGGACGGCTCTGGCCGCAGTTCATGCGGTCCATGCAAAGAATGGCGACCGGCAACCACTGGGGACTACCCATGAGATGGACTTCAACGGACACTAGAAATGGCACCGAGCCCCAGATTGAACTTGAACTCATTTCCATTGCTCCCTTGAAAGATGCGGAGACCGTCATCTTAGCTGACTACATCTTCCAAGTCAGCCCACGCGACGAAATGATTCAGCGGATAGAGCGGGAACGCACGCAGAAAGCGGGCGAGTAACCCTACCTGTAGAGAGTCCCCTGCTCGTTATAGAAACGTCAATCCTGCTTGAAATAGACCTGTGTCGCACCGTTTCCGTAGGTGTATGGGTCAGCTGATTCACACACGCATTGAGGCCAATGCTGCTCAATCTCATCTAGAATGGCCTCACGCAATCGGCCGCTGCCCACGCCGTGAATGAATACAAGGCGACGCAACCGATGCTTGACGGCTCGGTCCATTTCTTGATTGAACGTCTCCAACTGCAACTCAAACTTGTCATGATCCGAAAGTCGCTGCAGATTTTCAGTCAATGTCTCGATATGCAAGTCAATGGCGTGGGCGTCCTGCCTCTGTCGAAGGGACGAAGAGCCCGGCCCTGAACGAGCGTCAGCTGCCTTTTCAGCAGCAATCGCGCCGGCAATATCGGTCGATCCGTACGCGATGTGCTCTTGACGTGAATTTGGTGCAAGCAAACACTTGCAGGCTTCATACTCCATCGGAAACCCCTCGGCGTTCTCCACCGTCAGAACAGTCTTTGAACCTGCACCACGAACCGAAATCACAACGCCTCCGCCCTGATCGTGCAAAAAGCGTACGCAATCCCCCACCTGTATTTGACGACTTGATGGCATGGGGCTAAGCTACGCAGAAGAAGCACGGGAGTCAAGGAAAGAAAAACCCCGGAATCACAATGAAACCGGGGCTTTTAGATCAATCAGCGACCCTGGAAGGATTCGAACCCTCAACCTCCTCATCCGTAGTGAGGTGCTCTATCCAGTTGAGCTACAGAGTCGGCTCCCTTGAATTGGGACGGCAAATGTAGCTAAGATTTTAACCTCTCGACACACTGGAACAAAAAACAATCCGGGGCGGCCAATGGCGCGAAAAACGCACGGCATTAAGATGAGCCCTTGCGGACTATCTTGTGGCGATGAATTGGCCCTGCAACGTCCAGAAATCAGCACGCTGCTCTCTTGTTTTTCTGCTGTTGATTGCGGCCTACTCAACCGCGGCACAATCTCATTTGGGCCAATCCCGTAACGCGATTGCAAATGCAGATCTTTCCGGCAAACAAAGAGTTGAAGCCCTTGAGAGCTTCAGCTCGGAAATGATCTCCCACGACCCACAAGCTGTGATCGACCTCTCGGAAGAGCTGCTCACAAATGGTCTCCTCCAGCAACACCTCAATTGCAGAACGCGGATAGTCAAAGCCGGCGCACTCCGGCGAACTGGACAGGCCACTTTGGCCCTCGAAGAGCTCAAACTTGCTAGAAGCGATGCCGGGCAAGACGACTTGCTCAACTCGCGTATTGCCAATGCCGAAGGACTGGCCTACAAAACACTGCGAGATTACCCAGGCGCCCTAATCGCTCTCAGTGAAGCTCAAGCCCTTGCCCACAGGGCCGGGAGTGTGGAGGACGAAGTCCGAGCCCAACTAAATCTAGGCGTTATCAACCGGACCCTCAAGCGCTACGGCCAGGCCCGCGACCATTACAAATTTGTATTGGCCAACTCCACAGACTCAATGCAGATTGCCAGGGTGCAAGGCAACGTGGCCAAGCTTTACCTGGACGAACTCTTCCCCGATTCGGCGTATGTCCTTTACCAGCGCAGCTTGTCCGTGTTCCAGTCTCATGGGAAGCAGAACAACGCTTTAATCACTGAGCTGAACATGGGCATTGCGTTGTTTGAGATGGGTGATTTGGAGACGGCTCGGACTCAATTCGCGGCCGTTCTTCAGCGGGTAACCAAAGTCCGTAGGCGCACGACTTGTTTGAAATATTTGGGTCAATGCGACTATGAGCTGGGCAATTACCAGGCCGCGCTGAATTGGTTGGAACAGGCCTTGGCTTTGGATAAAAAAGAGGGAGGCGGGCGCCGTGGCGCTGTGCTGGGTGCTTACGCTGGGCAATCATTGGTGCGGCTGGGTCGAATTGAGGAAGCCATTCAGGTTTGCAATGAGGGCCTGGCTGCTGCAAATAATTCGGAGGGCTTGGACGGCACCATCGGGCGCATTGATTGCTCAGACTGCTTGAGCCAAGCACATGCAGCAATGGGGCACCTCTCCACCGCTTTCGATTACTTGAATACCAAGATTCAAGAGGAGGCCATCCGAGACTCCATTGAAGCCGCATTGGAGCGGGACTTGAGTTTGGCCGTTTACGACTTCGACATCCATCAAAGCAATGTGATGCGCTTGAACGAACAAGCGCAGGCAAAATCACGCTCACTCCTGCTGGGCATCATCATCGCATTGCTCATCATTTTCGGGGTGTTTATTACGACGCGCTACCGATTCACGCGTCGCCAAAGCGCTTTGATTTCAAGGCAAAGACTCCAATTGCAGCAACGCCAAAGTGATTTAATTCGCACCAATGCAGACCTAGAAATTGCGTTGAACCACAAGGCGGTGTTCCTGTCCAATATGAGCCACGAGATTCGCACACCCCTAAATGCGATTGTAGGGATGAGCAACTTGGCAGGCAAGGAAGATGTGCCGGTCAAGGCCAAGTCGTATTTGCGCAACATCATCACCGCCTCGAGCAATTTAATCGACATCGTCAACGACATTCTTGACTTCTCAAAACTCGAAGCCGGCAAGCTCGAAGTGGCTTCCGAGCCATTCAATGTGGCGGACTCCTTTGAAGTGGCGGAAAACGTAATGCGCATTCCGGCCGAACAGAAGGGCTTGGAGCTTGTGGTCGAAGCCGATGCATCCATCCCCTCGCATTTACTTGGGGATGCCAGCCGCCTGAATCAGGTGTTGATTAATTTACTGGGCAATGCCGTCAAATTCACCCTTGAGGGCCGGGTGACTGTGCGAGCGCGGTTAAGCGCTGCTCCTGCCCTGCCGAGTTGGTCTGAGCCACTGGATGAAGATGTGGCTCAGTGGTTTGTCGTGGAAGTTTCAGACACGGGGATCGGAATTCCGGAAGACAAGCAGGAACAGGTGTTTGAGTCCTTCAACCAAGGCGACCAGCTGAAGACGCGCAAGTTTGGAGGCACTGGACTGGGCTTGAGCATTAGCAGGCAAATCATCGAGCTGCAAAACGGACGCATTTGGGTCGAAAGCACCGAGGGGGAAGGGTCGACATTTTGCTTTGCACTGCCGGGCATTGAACCTGAATTAACTGAAGTCATTGCAGAAGATGCTGGGCAGAAAGAAACCATCGGCGCATTGAGAATTCTGATTGCAGAAGACAACCCCTTCAACATCATTGTGACCGAAGACACGCTCCGCTCGGAACTGCCCGATGTGACCATTGGCAAGGCCGAGAATGGTCGACTTGCTGTTGAAGCCGTGGAGCAAGGTGATTTTGATTTGGTGCTAATGGACATCCATATGCCGGAGTTGAGCGGCATTGAAGCCACGCAGACCATCCGGCAAATGAACGATGAGAAAAAGTCAAAGGTTCTAATCATCGCTATGACAGCCAGCGTTTTGCGCGAGGAGACCGACAATTACATCCGCAACGGCATGGACGGGTTTGTACCCAAGCCTTTCAAAATTGAACAACTCATGGGTGAGATTCGCCGCTTGACAAGCAAGACATGATGGTGTTGGCCTATTTTAGGCGTTATGGAAATCATCGACCGCCTGTCCGCTGGAGACCCAGAAAAGAGGTGCTACTACATCAATCTCTTCCTCGAAGTGCTCGAGCCGGAATTGAAACGTATGCAGGCAGACGACATTTTAACGGGTGCTAACCAGGAGCTTTTGCGGCAAATCTTGCACAAACTCAAGAGCCAAGTGCAAACCATCGGCGAGCACGAAACGCACCAATCTATGAACGCTTTAGAACTGAAAATTTCTAAGGGACAACGCGCCGAAGCGTATGATTTATCCCCAATCATTGAACAACTCACAGTCCTCATCAGAAACCTACAACAACAACTCGAATGAGTAAAAATCTAAAAATTGCCCTTGTCGACGATGACAAGCCAAATATGGAAGTCCTGCACGACTTCTTAGTTCGCAGCGGGTACCATCATATTGAGAAGTACTACAACGGAGAAGATTTCTTGAAAAGCCTGCATTTGCATGACGACCGTGCCGTAGTTCTCGATTACCACCTGAGCGAGTCGGGCGGTATGAACGGACTGGAGGTGTTAGAAAAAATCAAGCACGCCAGCCCCAACACACACGTGATCTTTTACTCGGGACAGGACAGCTTGGACATCGCTGTGGAGTCACTAAAGTGCGGCGCTGATGACTACATCGTCAAATCAGCAGCCGGTGTGGTGCTCTTGAAAACGGCCATGGACAAAGTCTACCAAATCCAAGTGCTCAAGTCAAAAGAAAAGCGCAGCCAAATATTGAGCTGGGCTTTTGTCGCTTTGTGGATTTTGACCATCCTAGCATTCACAATTTTCAGGTGAACACTGGTGAGCTCCTGAACTAAAGGAGGAGGAAATCTTCAGACTTTAAGTGAGCTGATTTTAGGCGGCGGCATCAGCCACGTCAGGACCAATGCATGATCGAGTGTGCGAAAGGTCTCGCGTCCCAATTTGATGGCGTCATAGCCCAAGCGATACGTGAGCTCGACGCCGGAACCGTTAGGCACATAAGCTTCGGCGCCAACGCGGATGTACGCCCCAAACCCCGTTCCGGTCAGCGCACCTGTCGCCGGGCCCGTTTGGCCCGCATTGTATGAGGTAATCAGCGCAAACTCCTCTGTACGCCCCCCGCCTTCGATGACGACATAGTGATCGGTAATACGTGTGGAGACCATGTTCACACCCAAGCCGATCACATAACTCGCACTCTTATCAATCGGAGAAGCCGTACGGTAGCCCAAGTGCACCATAAAGCGCTCCTCCTCACCGAAGATGCCGAAGTCGCGGCGGTCCTCCGTGCCCTGCCCTTGATCTGGCAAAAGATTGGTGACCAGCTGCCAAGCAGCACGAGAACGCAATCTTACAAAGTCGGCGTCAAAGACGATGGAGTTTTCCAAATTGAATCGCTGCAAAACACGCACACCCATAAGCACAACCGGGTCGTACCTAGCCGCCGTGGGGTAACCGTCTGCCGGGATGTAGAAATCGGTGACGTTCAGAAGATCGAGAACGCTCGAGCGCGTCGGAGAATTCGCACCGCCGAGGTTGAGACGGTCTTCAATGCTGTAAAGGTTTGCACTACCATCTCCGAGCTCATACGTTCCCAGGCCGTTGTAAAATGCCGTTGATGCAGCGCCCCCAAGTACAGCCCCTAAACGCATTCCGAACTGCAGTTTGCGGGGGCGTTCAAATTCGCCCTCAAGGTCCTTGTCCGTGTACGGGTCGTAATTGTACACTTGGGCCATCGTTTGCTTGGTGGTCACAGCTGTGATCCCTACAAACATGAAGACTGATAAGAATTTCAGCGATCGCTTCATGGCGTGAATTTACTGCTCTATTTTCAAGCTCCGCCTAAAATACATAGGCGAGGTTACGCATCGAAAGCGGCAACTTGACTGGCAACCGCTTGATCAGCGATCACGTGCACGGATCAGTTCAAGTGAACATCGCCTAGAGGCGCACGTGCAGAGCCGTATAGGTAGCCGAGCACAGCGCGTACAGCGCTAGCATCAGGCCGGTGTAAAGTAAGGTCTAGCACCTCGGAAAGTTCAGAGAAAATTTGTTCGCCCTGGGGGCGTGGGGTAGCATCATCCATGCAGATCTACAATTGGTACGCTTCCCGAACGCAACCTGTTTGTACATATTGCGCGGAACATTTTCGGAGCGTATCAATACACGGTGAGTGAAACTCCGCGCTCCTCCATAATCTTTCGCAAGTTGATCAACGCGTAGCGCATGCGGCCCAAAGCCGTGTTAATGCTAACATCTGTTTCTTCTGCTATATCCTTAAAGCTCATCTCACGGTGGATACGCATATGCACCACTTGGCGCTGGTCCTCCGGAAGAAAGTCAAGCAACTCGGCCACATCACCAAGGATGCGCGTCTGGATGATTTCATCCTCAACTGAAATTTCTCCATTGTCAATTCGAGCAAATACGTCGTACTCGTCGTTACTGCGAACCATCTGCATGCGTTTGGCACGCCTAAAGTGGTCGATTGAGGCGTTGTGAGCAATCCGCAAAACCCAAGGCAAGAACTTGCCTTCCTCATTGTAACGGCCGCCACGCAAGGTTTGAACCACCTTGATAAACACGTCTTGAAACAAATCATTGGCCAAATCGCGGTCGCGCACCAAGAGGTAAATCTTCGTGTAAATTCGATCGCGGTGGCGGTTGAAGAGCTGCTCAAAAGCAGCGTCGTTGCCTTCAAGGAATTGAGAAATCAGGATTTGGTCAGAAACGGAGGGGGCGCTAGTGCGCGGGCGAATTTGCTTGTTCATCACTACTCAGATTGTGCAAGTTGTGAGGACCCAAAGGGTCTTCAGACGTTGCGGAAAAAATCAATTAGAGTAGTGTGTATCTATCGCGGTGCGTTTTGCTTGACGTGATGAAGATAAGGAAAAGTTCTCGTTTGCCACGCATCTGTCCGTGCCAATTGCTGTTAATGGGCTGAGATTCCCGACCTTTCTGCTCCTTATGCCTCAGGCCGTTTCCACCTCTTCAACCATTGAGATTCGCGGTGCTCGCCAGCACAATTTGAAGGGCGTCGACGTCGACCTGCCTCACGGCAAGCTTACGGTGATTACGGGATTGAGCGGGTCAGGCAAGTCATCGCTCGCCTTTGATACGCTCTACGTGGAGGGCCGGCGACGTTATATAGAAAGCCTGTCGGCATACGTCCGGCAGTTTGCCGGAAAACTCGAGAAGCCACTGGTTGACCGCATAGACAACCTCTCCCCGGCCATTGCCTTAGAACAACGGGTGAGTTCGAGAAGCAGCCGCTCGACCGTGGGGACAGCCACAGAGATTTATGACCACTTCAAGATGTTGTTTGCCCGGATTGGCGATACGATTTCACCGGTGTCGGGCGAGACTGTGAAGCGGCACAGTACACGCGATGTGCTGGCGTGCGTAGAAAATTGGGGTCCCGGTGCACGTTTTTACGTGTGTGCACCGGTGTGCTTGCCAGAAGGCCGAACGTTGAAAACGCAACTTGAAGTCTGGCAGCAACAGGGGCTGGTTCGCTTGTGGCGTGGCGGAGCAACAGAAGTTGAGGGCGGCGCGGCCGACGTTGAAATCGAGGCGGCGGGTGGCGAGACGATGCGCATCGACGATCTGCTGGAGCGGAGCGAGAAGGCGTTGAAGGAGATGGATACCGAGGGGTTGATGCTGGTGCTCGATCGGTTGGCGAGGCCAGAGGGCAAGGTGATCGAGGGCGAGGAAAAGAACGAGGGCGAGAATTTTTGGGGGCGACTGGGCGACTCGGTGGAGACTGCTTTTTTTGAGGGGGCGGGCAGCTGCACCTTGGTGGAACACCAAAGCAGCACGCACCACAGCTTCAATGCAAGATTCGAACTGGACGGCTTGACATTCATTGAGCCAACTCCAAACCTGTTCAGCTTCAATAACCCCGCGGGGGCCTGTCCGAAATGTGAGGGCTTCGGCCAGGTGATTGGCATCAGCGAGAGCCTGGTTGTTCCTCAGCAAAGCAAGTCAGTGTATGACGGGGCCATTGCGCCATGGCGGGGGGAGAAAGTCCAGCGTTGGAAAAACAAATTGATTGAATGCGCGCATGAATTTGACTTTCCTGTGCACACGCCGTACAACGAATTGAGCGATGGCCAAAAGCTCCTGATTTGGGAAGGCAATAAATGGTTCAGAG
Organism: Flavobacteriales bacterium; assembly: GCA_029242765.1. GTDB lineage: Bacteria > Bacteroidota > Bacteroidia > Flavobacteriales_D > Sanyastnellaceae > UBA8752. The sequence continues at coordinate 19,773 of JAQWTJ010000004.1, forward strand.
GGGTGAATTCCTTTTTTGCAAAACTTGAGGCGAAAGGCTATAAAATTCAAAACCGCGTAATGCTCTCGCGCTTCAGAGGGCGGACACCATGCCGAGATTGCAATGGAACCAGGCTTCGCCAGGAGGTTAAATATGTACAGATTGCCGGGCGAAGCCTTCCTGAACTCGTGCAAATGCCATTGGACACGCTGGCCAGCACGATGACCGAAGTCCGGCAGGGATTAGGTGAGACGCAGACAGCTGTGGCCGGGCGACTGCTCGACGAGATTGACTTCCGCTTGCAGTACTTACTGGATGTGGGGTTGAGTTATTTGACATTGGGAAGGGCCTCCTCCACCCTCTCCGGAGGTGAATCCCAACGCATCCAGCTGAGCACGAGCTTGGGCAGCAGCTTGGTGGGGAGCACGTACGTTCTAGACGAGCCCAGCATCGGCCTGCACCCGCTGGACACGGACCGACTAATTGGCGTATTGCGCGGACTGGTCAATCTCGGCAACACGGTGGTCGTCGTGGAGCATGAAGAGGGGATTATTCGTGCTGCAGACTGCATCGTCGACATGGGGCCGCTGGCCGGATCACAGGGCGGACAAGTCGTGTTTGCAGGCGACTTTGAGTCCTTGCTCGCCGCAAGCGGTTCGCTCACCTCCGACTATTTACTTGGCCGCAAGCGCATCACCCCCCCCACAACTCGACGACCGGGCTGCGGCACCATCAAAGTCGAAGGAGTTCGAGCGCACAACCTACAAAACGTCACGGCCGATTTTCTGTTGGGTGGCCTCAATGCCGTGACAGGCGTTAGCGGAAGCGGCAAGAGCACCTTGGTCTCGGAAGTTCTGCTGCCGCACCTTCAAGCCCTGCTCAATCAACACGGGAAGAAACCCATGGCGAGCGATGGTTTGTCGGGGGATGTTCACTTTATCAAAGCTGTAGAATGGGTCGATCAAAACCCCATTGGCAAGAGTTCACGATCAAACCCCGCCACCTACGTCAAAGCTTTCGATGAAGTGCGGAAGATATTCTCCAAGCAAAACACGGCGCGCGTTCGGGGGTACAAACCGGCCATGTTTTCGTTCAACACCAAAGGCGGCCGTTGCGAGAATTGTGAGGGCGAGGGGCAAGTGACCGTCGGGATGCAATTCATGGCGGACGTGACGCTGCAATGCGAGATGTGCGGTGGGCGTCGATTCTCAGATGAAGTGCTGGAAGTGCAGTACAAGGGCTGTTCCATCCACGACGTGCTAGAGATGACCGTCGCCGATGCCGTACAGTTCTTTAATGAAGAACGGGTTCTGGTTCGACGCCTGGAGCCGCTTTTGGACGTTGGGCTAGGCTATGTGCGGATGGGACAACCTTCGAGCACCCTATCAGGCGGTGAAGCCCAACGCATAAAGCTGGCCTCCTTCCTCTCCCGCAGCGGACGCAAGGAGCACACCCTTTTCATCTTTGACGAACCCACCACTGGCTTGCATTTCCACGATGTAGCCGTCTTGTTAAAGGCCTTTGATGAGCTGATTGCATGCGGCCACACTGTTTTATGCGTGGAACACAACCTCGATGTGATTGCATTGGCCGATCACGTGATCGACCTCGGGCCTGGCGGCGGGGTGCACGGCGGCCGCGTGGTTGCACAAGGCACACCCGAACAAATTGTCGCAAACGCGCAATCCGTTACAGGAACATTTTTAAAAGATAAACTCAGCTGAAGCTGGTCACTCCCCTCCGAAAGAGAAGGGAATCCCGCGGGCATCAATCACGTCGAACTGCTCCTCCCCTGGAGCACCCGTGGTGCGTGTGCGACCGTGCACGTTCAGCATGCCTGAAACGACCCCCTCGGTGGTGAGCTGCATGATCAGAATGCGACCGCGTTCATCGGCTTGGGCTTGCAACATATCGGGCGTTACAAACCACGCCCCATTGTCGCTAAAAATGCGCCCGCCTTCAGTGAACCCGCTGAAATCAATCATGAAACCGGTCAAGGCGTTCATGTAGTTGTCCTCAAAACCAATGGTCACCCAGCTGTCGTAGCGAAGTTCTTCATTGGCAAGCGCCACATCACGCTTGGTGTCCTTGGAGAGGTCTCCCCCCAGTGGGCTCTGGTAAAAAGGTTTGGTGCTTTCCACGACGAGGACATCCTCCCCGTCACCGAACACGGCGTCGAGGATGTCACCCTCGCTTTCCATAACCACGTACACACGGTAGGTCGTGCCCGGCACAACACCGTGGTTGTCAATGGCCTCGACTTCGAGTGTCTTGTATTGGCCTAAAGCAGAGGTGGAAACTAAGCAGGTTGCAGCAAGTAAAACGGCCACAAAAAGGTGAGAAAAGTGCTTCATAGAATTGGGAGAATAGTGAAAGTTCGACAAAATCAATTGCGAATGATCCAGCCGCGATCAAGAATACGTCCGCCAAGATTTCGGCTGTTGAAGCCGCCAGCTTGTCGAGCTAAGAAATAAGAAATGGTAATTTCATGCGTGTGCGGAGACAAGCGCCCCACATCGCTAGTGGTCAAATCATAGCTGTAGGTAACTCTCACATCGTTTGATCCGCCCCCTATGGAGAGCACGATGGCGTCGCTCTGGCGGAAGCCAATGCCGCCCCACAGCATATCGCGGTAGGACAAGTTCAAGTACGCGTCGAGTTGAGCGGGCGTGATGCCCGTAAAACGCGCCACAGCAGCAGGCTTAAAAGTGAATTCGTTGTTGATGAGGTAACGGTAATGGCCCATCAATAGGTAGTGGCGAATGAGTCGATTGCGTTGATCCGTCGGCTCTGAATCCCAACCGATTGCGTTTTGCATCAAGTTCGGAATAGCCATTCCGAAGGCGTAGTTCTTGCCGAAAACCATCATCCCGAAGCGCGCATCGGCTGTGAAGCTAGTCTCCAAGGCCCCCGTAAGCGCGGGATCATTGTCCTCCCAGACCTCCAAATCGCGGCCATCAAAGCTCAACTGCTGCGCCAGCAAGCCCAAGCCGAAGGACACGGCATCCTGGTTGTTCAAGTCCAGCGTATACGTGCCGGTCAGTTCCACACCCGTACGGCTCATCGCACCACCCATGTCGTCTTGCTCGAGCACGATGCCCGCACCGAAACGGTTGGGCAAGCCCATGGCAGCCGATATCGAAAAGGTCGTCGGAGCTCCGTCAAAGCCAGCCCACTGGTTTCGGTAGTTGGCCGAAGTAAAGGTTCCAGGCTGGATGCCAGCCATGGCCGGATTGAGCAGAAATGGATTGTGGATGAACTGCGAACGCCGAGGAACTTGTTGTGCGTTGACGTCGGTTGTAAAAAGGCCGAACGCACCTATAGCGCACACCATACAAAGCAGCGCTGCAAAAGAGGAAGTCTTATTCAATCGCATGGTTTCAGTACTTCAAGGTGACCGTTCCAGTGAGGGGCTCCATGCCCGACTCAACCGTGATAACGTAATAGTAATCGGCGGCCGGTAAAGGCGACCCGTTCATTGTTCCGTCCCACCAAGCGCGGGCTTGGACAGACCTGAAGACCAATTGGCCCCATCGATTGTAAACGGTCACTTCGGATCCGGGGAAAAATTCTAATCCTCCCACAACCCACAAGTCGTTGATGCCATCCCCGTTGGGGGTCAAGGCATCCGCAACGAACAGGCAGTCCTCGGTCGGTTCAACAGTCGCTAAAAATCCCAGGGTGCAGCCGATATCGTCTGTCACCACCAAACTATACGTGTCCTCTGGCAGACCAATCGCCGTTGCCGAAACTTGGGCCAAAGCATCGCTCCATTGATATTGGATCGGGTATTGACCTCCTGTGACAGCAGCAGTGGCCGTGCCATCAGCTGTTTGCCAACAACTCACCGGCGAGGTGAACACCTCGACGACCATGTCCGTTTCAATGTCGGCAATCACCACCAACACGGAGTCCACCGTACAGCCGAGACTGTCCGAGCCGGAAATGGCGTACTCTCCTTCAAATAAATTGAGCAAGTCGACGACTCCCTCATTGAAGACCCATTCCGTAGGCCCAGTGCCTCCTACTGTAGCAATAATAGCCACCCCGTCGTCCATACCCGTACAGGTTACATTTTGAACAGCGATGTCGAACACCAGCGGTTCCGGCTCAACCACCGACACCATAAGCGAGTCTGAACACCCATTCTCATCCTCTACATACAGGGCATAGGATTGCGCACAAAGGTTGATTAACGCATTGGGAGAAATGGCCGTTGAATCCGTCACAGCGTCCAGGTACAATTGCAATGCCCCTGTGCCCCCACTGCTAGCCACTTCAATCGCTCCAGTGCATTCCGCACCACAATCCAAATCATCCACATTGACCGCCTCAAGCAGGACCTGCTCTGGCTCTAGCACAACGATTTCCAAACTATCAATGCACCCCAAGCTATCTCCCACCGTCAGCATCAGGGTGTCGCCAGGCAAGCCCATCAGGGTGTCTGGCAATGCAAAGACAAAGGGCGAAATGAGCGAAAGTGCTCCGCTGCCGCCTGTGGCATTCACAATCACCGATGCATCACCAGCCCCAAGGCAGGACACCGGCGTGATGGTCGGCGTAATGACAATTGCACCGGGCTCCACCACAGTCGCCTCAACTGGGTCGCTTGCACAGCCCAGTGAATCAACCACAAACACTTGATAGAACCCTGCGGGCACATTGAAGCAATCCTCTTCTTGGCCGCCAGCTGGTAAGGGCACAAGTTCTGCAGTCAACGGGCCCGTTCCACCCACCAAGTCGGTCACGCAGATGGAACCGGCTGCTGCGCCTGAGCACGACACATTTGTCACATCGACTGAAAAGAAAATCGTATCCGGTCCAGAAATACTCAAAGTGTCCACCACATTACACAGGAAGGCGTCAGCGGTCATATGGATGTAGTCCCCAGGGCAGAGTAAGCCCGGGTTAACCTCGTTGCCGTCGAGGTCCGTCACGGTGATGACGTAAGGCAATTCGCCCCCCACGATATCCGCGAGCAACAAGCCATTGCATTGGCCTGCACACTCTACATTACTCAAGGCATAGCTCACATTCAAGCCCTCCGGCTCGATAATCACGAGCTGCTCGGAAGCCGTGCAGCCGTTAATGTCCACAAGATCGAAGGTATAGGTGCCACTCGGCAAATTATCCAGTGCGTACTCGATAGGCGCAGAACCGGAAATTTCATTGGCCAATTCAACCAATGTCAATGTCAATTGCCCCGTACCTCCCGAAGCCGATGCCGCAACTGAAGCATCCGCGTATCCAGTGCACGTCACCTCCGTAGCCGAAGCGTCAAGGACCAACTCCTCGGGACAAGAGATCACGATGGAGGTGTCACTCACGCATAAATTCTCGTCCGTCACTGACACGGTGTACGTTCCGTCACCGAGAAAGCAAGACAAGTCTGAAAAGCACCCGTCGGTCGGCCCCAAATCCAAGCCTACATCGTGGTGTGCATTGAAAGCAAGGGCACCGGTGCCGCCCGTGGCTTCGGCACAAATTTGTGCGATATCCGAACCACCGCACAAATTATCCTGTACTAAAGTCACTGACAAATCCAGAAGCGGGGGCTCCACAAAACTAAAAACCTCCGTCGTGTCTCGGCAACCGTTGTCCACATCCACGATGGCCACAAAAAACTCACCCTCGGGCAACACGATGGTGTCATCACCAGATTGTTGAGAGAACAAGGTGGTGTCGCCGTCAATTTCAAAGACGGTGTACTCAATCGATTCTGGGAAGGCCCCGTCGCCGATTAGCACCTCAGCGGAATCCCCATTGCAAGCGATGGGCTGCAAAACCGTGACTTCAGGATCGATGAGTTGGGCACAAAAATCCGTGACTTGGTAAATTCCGTCGGTGCAGCGAATATTCAATTGACCGCCGCCGGCAGGAACACCTTCCGGCCAGTAATTGACACATAATTGAAGTTCAAAGGTGCTGCACGTGGTAATCTGGCCCACCAAAATGCGCAGGTCCGCACCGGTAATTGAACCGGGGTCAGGAGGCGTGGTAAAAATGGCTTGGTCAGGAATTTGCGTCGTGCAAATATTGTCAGGCAAAGCCAGCAATGATCCATAGCCAGGCGTGGAAGAAAGCGAACTGCCTTGAAGGTTGTCCGTCGCCCCGATGGTCCACCACGTGTCGTAGGCCAGTTCAGGAAAGGCTGGAACCAGGGGGGCGTTGATGCTAGAGCCCAGATTGCTACCCAAAACATTGTTGTAACATCCGCAGGCCGCGTTGTAAAAGAACGGCGGGATCGGCTCCCCGGCGGCATCGTCCGCCGCAATGGCTCGCACTTCATCGGCGGGATCGTCCATAATGGCGTAAATCTTGTAGCGTCGAAATCCGGCTGGAATGTCTGCGTAACCGTCATACAGCACCGTGTCCTGCACGACCTCCAGGTCGAGGTCGTACTCAATCTGAGCTGTCAACGGGGCCGAGAAGCCGAGCGTCAGAACGGCCAGAAACAGGCCGAGCAAGTGGCTGACCGAATTCGTATAGTGCACAGGGCAATTTTGCATAGCCATAGGTGTCAAGGGCGCGCAAAATAATGCATTTGCAGGGGACGCTCCCGATGAAATATCGCGACCTGGGCCGATGGGGTTGCATGCAACAAGCATAATGTGTATAAACAGTTGATTACGTACGCCTTACGAGAGAGTAGAAATGTGCAACGTTTTCTGCTGCATCGCGTATTTGTTGTGTAGCTATGATTTTTGGTTCTGACAATCGCGACATGACCGCCCACCCGGGGCCGTTTTCAAAGTTTCCGTCGCCGCCTACGCCGAATTACAGACGCAGGCAAACGTGGGCGGCGCACCCCGAACACAAGCCGTTGATGGCTTGGCCTGCAGGCGCCTCACATGTGCCATCGGCAGCCGGCTTTGGCGAGGCTGTAGCGGACGTGTTTTTCATTCACCCCACAACATTCCGTGGGATGGACCAGCCGTGGAATGCGGCGTGGGATGATGCCGAGATCTCAGCCGTAACCGACGCATGGCCCATCAAGCATCAGGCGAGCCTGTACCGAAGTGTAGGGCGCGTCTTCGCACCGCGATACCGTCAGGCTCATTTGAGAACATTCTATTTACGTGGCGAAGATTCAATGGCCGCTTTAGAACTTGCATATGACGACGTGCGCAGGGCCTTCATCAGTTTTTTGAGCAATATTTCGAAAGAAGGGCCCATCGTGATAGCGGGCCACAGCCAAGGCTCCTTCCACGGGGTTCGCATTTTACAGGAGTTCTTCGACGGCACACCATTGCAGTCTAGGCTTGTGGCAGCCTACCTTCCGGGCTACCCGATTCCGGGCGACTCCTTTCACAGCATTCAATTTGCCGACGCCCCCGGGCAAGTGGGGCGCGTCCACAGCTGGATGACCTTCGCCGAGGGCTTCACGCCCGACTTTCACGCTTCACACATTGCCGGCAGCACCAGCATCCACCCCATACTATTCAGGACAGAGCCCGACGTCTGGAACAATTGGGATATGCACCACGGCGTACTCACCAGAAAATTCAAGCTCCGACACAAAGGCTCGATATCAGCTGCTATTCACGACGGCATGGTGTGGATCAAGCCGATGAGAATAATGTTGGGGCCCTTGCTGCGACTGAAGAATTGGCATGTGGCCGACGTGAACCTGTTTTGGGAGAACATCCGCATAAACCTGCATGACCAAATCCATATGCACCATCAATTGCAGCAGAGAAAGCCTTAACTTTAGTGCATGCACAACATCTTCCGAATAGCAACCACCTGCTGTACGCTGCTTTGCACGCTCCTCTTTTTCCTTCAGACCTCATACGCTCAGGACACCGTCCACGTTTCAATGATCACCACCTTGAGCGGAACTGAAATTGAGACGGCAATGCCGATTGGAGGTTGCAGTTTGACGGCCATTGACATTTCATTGAACATCGTCGCAGGCGGGAGCAATTGGGCGGGAGATATGGCCTTAGGCATCACTGCTCCAAATGGAGTTAGTATTCAATTTGGAGGGTACAACACAGGGTTCGGATACACCGAAGCCGCCGCTTGGCCCTCGGATTGGAACAGCACCTCGGACGGACTTTTTCAAGCGCACATTGGGGACTTGGCGGCCCACGGGCTGACCGGTGACGGGTGTTGGACCGTGGAAATGATGAACGCCTGGACCTCAGGAGGGCCGTCTGACTATGTGCTAGAACTCGACTTGATCGGAGTTTGCTCAAGCGGTGGTTCGACGGGCTGTACCGATCCCCAGGCAAACAACTTTGACGACTGCGCCTTTGTCGACGACGGCTCGTGCACTTACCCGGAACTCAGCGCTGTATTTAGCTTTTCCCAAGATTGCAGTGTGCCGGCTCTCGTTGAGTTCTCAGAACAAAGCTTAGGGAATGTTCAAAGTATGGCCTGGACCTTTGCCGGGGGGGACCCCGAAAGTTCGACCGACCCCAACCCCATTGTGAGCTTTGCGTCGGTTGGCGATTTTGCGGTGACCTTGGAAGTGTACGACGATGAGGGCGGATCCGCAATCAATCTCGACACGGTGCACGTTTCAAATGCCCAGCGTCGCCTGCAAATTGTCATCACGCCTGATGCTTTCCCTTTCGAGACTTCATTTGCCGTGCTGAACGAAGCGGGTGACACACTTCACCAAGGAGGTATTGAAGGGCTTGATGTGTGCGTTGAAGACGAATGCCTGGCAGTGTGGCTGCACGACAGTGGTGGCGACGGGTTCTCAATCGGCGGATTTTACAAGGTGCAGCTCGACGATGTGGTCTTGGAAGAGAACACGCACTTTGATGACGCCAAACTCGTGTACGCCGGGTGCCCTCAAGGGCAATCTTGTGACGACCCACTCATGATTATTGAGGGCGTGCAGACCGCGCCGCTTTCTGAGACGTGGTATGAAATCAATGTGCCGACCACTGGGCTTTATAAATTGGCCAGCTGTGGGCTGTCCCAGTGCGACACCGAAATCATCCTCTACGACCATTGTGACATGGCCGTATTCTGGGGAGAGAGCGAAGCCTTCATCACAGCGTCCGACGACGACTGCGACGTGCAATCCCAAATCACGCCGATTATGGAGACCGGCATCACGTATTACGCGAGAATCGTGAACCACGACCCCAATTGCGACGGGGCGACGAGCTTCGAGTTTGAGGCCCTGGGGGGCGTTGTGGGGTGCATGGAACTTTTGGCCTGCAACTACCTGCCCATCGCAACGGAGCCGGACGTCTGCTATTTTGCAGGCGACCCGGAGTGCCCCAGCTTCGGTCCTGATTTGATCATCAACGGCCCACGCGCGTACAGCACATTGGAATTGTACACTGAGAACAGCACCGACGCCTGCATGATCGAAGAAGGCTGCATCCAAGGGTACGGTGAACGTGAGATCGTCCGATTCGACACTGAAATTGCGAACATCGGTACGGAGGACTATTTCATCGGCGCACCGAGCGCACAGCCCGAGCAATTCGAGTGGGATGCCTGCCACAATCACTACCACTATGAAGGCTATGCCGAGTATGCACTGTACACGAGCGGGGGCTCAGCTTGGCCGACGTTGGGCTTCAAGAACGGATTCTGCGTGATGGATTTGGGCGGCTGCAATTACGGTGGAGGTCCGGCCAAGTACACTTGCGGCTACATGGGCATCACAGCGGGCTGTCAGGACATATACTCGCGTTATCTCAACTGCCAATGGATCGACATCACGGATGTTCCCGCGGGCGATTACACATTGGTGATTCGGGTAAATTGGGATTTCTCTCCTGATGGCAATGGCTCCTACGAACTGGACTATTCAAACAACGCAGTGGCCATTTGTTTCTCTTTCGAACGGGACGATACGGGCGCTGCGGTAAACTTCACCAAAACCGAGGACTGCGATGTTCCGACGGATTGCCTCGGGGCGCCGTACGGGTCAAGCGTTCCGGACTGTGCCGGCAACTGCCCTGGCACCATTGTCAAGGGTGATTTGGACCTGGATGGGGAAGTCGACGCGGACGATCCGCTGGAGTACATCGACATGCTGATTGAGGGCGTGAGTACGGCAGCTCCGTGCGTGGATTTGAACGCGGACAGCGAATTGTCAGTCACCGATGCAGCGCTAGCTGCTGACTGCGCCTATTATGGCCACAACCACTTGGGCGAAAATGGCGTGGAAAACCACTGCGATTGGAACGGGCCACTTCTTGCGCCTGACCAAAACGCCGAGTTCGGCATCAGCATGCCCTACCCCGATTCCGCCTTTGTGGACTTGTCTGTGCACAATCCAACGTCTTGGCTGAGCAGTTGGGAAGTGCAACTGAGCGGGGCGACCTTCACCACGATTGAGCCCCTGTACGATACGACGGGCTTCCACCACCACTTTCAGGTCACACCCGAGGGCTACGCATTGTGTGTGGCGTTGGCCGACAGTTTGGTCGGCAAAAGTGCGTCGGTGCAGCCGTTGGTGCGCATTCACTTTGTTACGCCATCTTTCGACGGCGTATGCCTCGACAGCGTGGGTGACGTGACCAATGAAGATCGCCACGATATAACGGCCACAGGCTCGGGATGCATCAACAGTGACGTGTGCACGGGCGACATCGACGGCAACGGCATCCGAGATGTGGGCGACTTGCTTGTAGCTTTAGGCGCCTTTGGATGCATAGGTGAAGGCTGTAGCGCATCAGATTTAGGCGCCGACCTTGACAACGACGGATTTGTGGGCGTAAACGACCTGCTCATTCTTCTGAGTTTGTTCGGGCAGCCTTGCTAATGGCCCATTGGCTTGGATTGAAAATAACGGAAAGAACCGAAGCAATATGCTCGACGAAAAGCGTGGACAAACGTGGACTAAATTCGCGCCACGTTCTCGCCCAATGGAAGCACTAAGCAAGACCACGCATAACATCCGGATCGTCACAGCCGCCTCCTTGTTTGACGGCCACGACGCTGCGATCAACATTATGCGCCGCATTATGCAGCGTTCAGGTTGTGAAATCATCCACCTCGGGCATGACCGCAGCGTGGATGAAGTGGTCACGTGTGCGATTCAAGAAGACGCTCAAGCCATCGCCATGACCTCCTACCAAGGCGGTCACAACGAGTACTTCAAATACATGAAGGACTTGCTCGAAGAGCGTGGCGCCGGGCACATTCGGGTCTTCGGGGGCGGCGGCGGGACCATCTTGCCCGAGGAAATTGCCGAACTTCAAGGGTATGGCATCGAGCGCATCTACCACCCGGACGACGGGCGTGAGATGGGGCTGCAAGGCATGATCGACGATCTGGTCCAGCGCTGCGACTACGCCACAGTGACTGAACCCTCAGGCGAAATCGTCCGACTCTCCGAAAAAAATCCACAAGACATTGCACGGCTCATCACGGCAGCTGAAATGGGGCTCAAAAGCTTTGAAGCTGACCTTGAAAAGGTCCGTGAACAGGCCCAAACTGTGAGCGTCCCAGTGCTCGGAATCACTGGAACAGGCGGCTCGGGCAAGAGTTCGATGGTGGACGAATTGGTCCGACGTTTCCTATTGGACCAGCCAGACAAGCGCTTGGCCATAGTATCGGTCGACCCTTCAAAGCGCAAGACGGGCGGGGCGTTGCTGGGCGACCGCATCCGTATGAATGCCGTTTCCAACGACCGCGTGTACATGCGATCGCTCGCCACGCGCCAGAGCAACCTCGCCTTGAGCCGCCACGTCGGCGACGCCCTGGGCATATTGAAGGTGGCCGGATTCGATTTGATCATCTTGGAGACCTCCGGCATCGGCCAGAGCGACACCGAGATACTCGACCACAGCGACGTTTCACTCTACATCATGACCCCCGAATTTGGGGCGGCCACGCAGCTGGAGAAAATCGACATGCTCGACTTTGCTGATTTGGTGGCCATCAACAAATTTGACAAGCGCGGGGGGCAAGACGCCTTGCGCGACGTGCGCAAGCAATTCAAGCGCAACCACGAATTGTGGGAAGCAGCCGATGACGACTTGCCCATCTTCGGAACCATCGCCTCGCAGTTCGGCGATCCTGGAACGAACCAACTGTACAGCTCTGTGATGGAGAAGATGGTCGAGAAGACGGGGGCTTCCCTTGCCTCGTCCATGCCCACTGAAAGCGCCTCAAGTGAGAAGGTTCACGTCATCCCCCCCAAGCGAACGCGCTACTTGAGCGAGATTTCTGACACGGTGCGCGGATACAACGCTTGGGTCGAAGCCCAAGCCGCCATCGCCGGCCGTATCCAAAATCTGACCCGCGCAGCCGATGAACTCGAAGGCGACGCGAACAGCACCCAAGCCCTTTTGGCCCGCAAGGCCGAACTGCTCCTGGAACTCGACCCGAAAAACCTTCAATGGCTCGAAGCGTGGCCCGAAGAGGCCGCACGCTACAGTGCCGATGAGTATGTATTTAATGTGCGCGGAAAGGAGCTCTGCATCCCAACTTCGACCACCTCACTTTCACAGCTGCAGATCCCTAAGGTGAGCGTGCCGAAACTCGACGGCTGGCGCGACCTCTTGCGCTGGGCGTTGCAGGAAAACCTGCCCGGTCACTTCCCCTTCACCGCTGGGCTGTTCCCATTCAAACGCCGTGGAGAAGACCCCACGCGGATGTTCGCCGGAGAAGGCGGGCCCGAGCGCACCAACCGTCGATTCCATTACGTCTCGGGTGATATGCCGGCCAAACGACTCTCCACCGCCTTTGACTCGGTGACACTGTACGGACGCGACCCGGGCGAGCGACCGGACATCTACGGAAAAATTGGAAATGCAGGCGTGAGTATTTGCTGCTTGGATGACGCGAAAAAACTGTACAGCGGATTCAACCTGTGCGATCCATCGACAAGTGTATCGATGACCATCAACGGCCCAGCGCCCATGGTGCTCGCCTTCTTTCTCAACGCCGCCATCGACCAGAAATGTGAACAATACATCCGTGAGCATAAACTGGAGAACGAAGTAGAGAAGTTGCTGAAACAACGATGGGAGGCGCAAGGGCTGAAGCGGCCGCACTACAACGGGGAGCTGCCTGAGGGCAACGACGGGCTAGGGTTGATGCTCTTAGGTTGCACAGGCGATGAAGTACTCGACCGCAAAACCTACGCACGGCTTTCGGCCGAAGCCCTTACCCAAGTGCGTGGAACCGTCCAAGCCGACATTCTCAAAGAGGACCAGGCCCAAAACACCTGCATCTTTTCGACGGAGTTTGCCTTGCGTCTCATGGGCGACGTGCAAGCGCATTTCATCAATCACAGCATCGGTAATTTTTATTCGGTCTCGATTTCGGGCTATCACATCGCCGAGGCCGGAGCAAATCCAATTTCTCAATTGGCCTTCACGCTCGCCAATGGTTTCACCTACGTTGAGTATTATCTCAGCCGGGGGATGGATATCAACGCCTTCGGACCGAACCTGAGCTTCTTCTTCTCCAACGGCATCGACCCGGAATACGCCGTAATCGGGCGGGTCGCACGACGCATCTGGTCGAAGGCCATGGACCGGAAGTACGGCGCAGGAGAAAAGGCACAAAAACTCAAATACCACATCCAAACCAGCGGCCGATCGCTGCACGCGCAGGAAATTGACTTCAACGACATCCGCACGACGTTGCAGGCCTTATATGCGATTTATGACAATTGCAACTCACTGCACACCAACGCTTACGACGAGGCGATCACCACGCCGACCGAGGGCAGCGTACGGCGAGCTATTGCGATTCAGATGATTATCAATCGGGAATTGGGCTTAACCAAAAACGAGAACCCGCTGCAAGGCTCCTTCATCATTGAGGAGCTCACGGACTTGGTTGAAGAAGCCGTGATGATGGAATTCGACCAAATCACCGAGCGCGGAGGCGTGCTCGGCGCGATGGAAACGATGTACCAGCGCTCAAAGATTCAGGAGGAAAGCCTGCATTACGAGATGCTCAAGCACACGGGCGAGTACCCAATTATCGGCGTGAACACCTTCCTTTCAAAGGAGGGCTCTCCCACCATCGTTCCGGGGGAGGTCATCCGCGCAACACCCGAGGAAAAGGCTACTCAAGTGCAAACCGCGAAGACATTGCAGCAAGCCCATACGGAACGTTCAAGCGTTGCCCTGGATGCCGTTCAATCGGCCGCAACCCAACAAAGCAACGTGTTTGAAGTGCTCATGGATGCTGTCAAGAGTTGTTCACTCGGTCAGCTTACAGACGCCCTATTCGAGGTGGGCGGTGCCTACCGCCGCAACATGTAATGGGCAGCGCGGAATTTTAGACGAATTATATTGAGCGCATGCATCAAACACTTCGCACTATCCTAGCCATCGTCGCCGGCATCCTCGTTTTTTTCGTAGGCGTCACGGGACTGCATCTGTTGACCGGTCCACTGGTGGGGCTTCCGCCGACCCCGCAAGGCATGCCTTCTGAAAACCCGGAGGCTTGGGCCGCATTCATCTCTGGTTTGAGCACCGTTCAAATGTTGTCCGCTATGTTTTCGCACATCGGCGGGACATTCTTAGGCGCCTTGACGGCGGCATGGATTGCAAAAGATGGGCGCTTGGTCGTGCCCATGACGGTTGCGGCCGTGGCCTTGGTCGGCGGCGTGATGAACGCCATGGACCTGACGAGTCAACCTGCCTGGTTCACTATTATGGACTTGAGCTTGTACCTGCCGGCCGGCTATCTCGCCTGTCAATTGGCTAAAAAAAAGCGGGCTGAACCTGTGGCCCCGCCCGCTTGATTTCTTTCAGAATTCAGCTCGCTTTCCGTATCGAGTTCACTTGACCGTGAAACGCAACACCCGGCGAAAGTCACTTTCGGTTACCGTTAGGTAGTATGCACCCGACTGCAGGCTGCTTGCATCGAGTATCCAACGATTGCTGCTGCCCCACACGTCCCGCATCACTTTTCGGCCGAGCACATCGAGCACTTCAACCGAAGCGCCCTCAAGGCTTACCCCTTCAAAGCGCACTTCAGCACGATTTTGCACAAGGTTTGGATTCATCTGCAAGTCGGACGATTCATTCGTCTCGCTCACATCGAGCGGGTTTGAGCAAGCCACACCAATGAGCGGCACGGTGTTGTGATACACGCCATTAATTACGTCCGTGATGTGGTCGATACAAATCTCCTCTTCAGCCTCCCCTATCCAGTAGATCCGGCACAAAGGCGTGTATTCGTAATGCTTCATCATCGCGTCGTTCTCATAGCTTAGTCCAATAATCTCTTGGCCTCCCAAAGAAAAAGAAGGCGTGATTGGGAACACGATAGGATCAGCAAGCGAAACCACCGACTCGATGTCCAAACCGGCCATCGTAAATTGATAGCCCACGATTTTATTGAAGGGGTTCAAGACATTGATATCGACAAAGCCCTGCTCCCAGTTGACGGCTCCCAAGGAGAACCACACCGAATCGTAAGGGTTGGTGATGTGCGACGCGGGGAAGTTACACCGGTCGTGAAATCCGCTGGAGTCAGGATGTTGATGAGCAATATTCCAGACGTTGCACTGGGCAAGCAAGGCCGCATCAGCCACCGTGACTTCGCCATCTTGGTCGGCGTCCACACACATTGTGGCTTCCAAATCGCCGCCTAGGATGCCCGAAACGTATGACTGGGCGTCGGTCAGGTCTTGGTCCATGTCGGCGTCAAGATCGCCTAGCAAGGCCGAGCCGTTGCATTCACCCGTGCAGTCCACCACGGCTGTTCCGTATTGGTCTCCGTTGCAATCAACTAAAATGCTGCAATCCTGGATTTGCTCCACCTCAATTTCGCCCATTGAGCGGTCAATGTTGATGCAAACCACGCCCCAGTTGTTTTCGTACTGATTCTCGTAACGCCCCAGCGCATCAGGACTGTAATCCCAATTCACTCGAACAACCAAGTGGTAGTCGCCGTCGGTGACGTCGGTGACATCAATCCATTGGCAGCTCAAACCGGAACCATAAATGTCGCCGCAATGGGCCGAGATGCCCATAATGGAGCATCCGTACTGGCCCGTGCCGCCATCACCGCACTCGAGGTCCATCACGCAGAATCCGTTCTTGAATCCAATCGGAAGCATGTTGCCGTCCATATCGAACAGGTCGTATCTCGCGTAGCCTTTGTAATGCCAGTGATTGTGGCAGTCCCCCCATTCAAATTGAACCGTCGAATCGTTGTTCGAGGTTGAACCAATGTAATAATCGAGGTCTCCGATGTTCTTGATATGCGTGGTGAAGCGAACCAAGTCGCGCTCACCGTACCCGTTGAGGCAGCCTTCAGAAATGTAGCAATTGTTCTCGTCCACAGCCATCGTCTCAGCGGAGAGTGAATTTTCAATGGCCGAAGTCACGATGACCAGGTCCGGTCCTGTGCAATCTGGATCCCCTGGGTAAATGCAGCTTCCGTTGTCAATTTCAGCCCCCGGTTGATAATTGCACGCCGTTTCATCCATACAACCTTCTGGCAATCCCGCATAGTCAAACCACCACTCAAAATCATCACAATCATCCAAGCTCGTGAAGCGTATCCAATACGTCACGCCGCCTTCGAGCAAAACCGTGAGCTGAGCTGACTCCGCCATGCCCTCGCAACCGCCTTGTTCGTCGTCGTAGTAGATCGAGCCTTCATTGGTGCTGTTAAAGTTGTTCATGTTGCAGTAATCGTACACCCACAAGCGCGTGTCACAATTCGTTCCGCAACTGGACAAATCGTACATGCCGTTTTGATCCGGCGTAAAAGTGTACCACTGGACATCGGCATTTGAGGTGATCCACGTGCCGTAGTCAGCGGCGGTCAGCGGGGCGCCCGTGTCACAAATGGCACCCTCAGGACAACCGATCCAATGATTCTCTACAAACCCATAATTACCGCTATTGGTGATGACGGTATCGCCGTCAAGCAGGACGGTGTAAGAACCGGGCGCGCTGAGCCCGTCGCCGTACGAATCAATCATAGAGAATCGCCAACAGGCGGTAAGTTCGTCTGCACTAAAGCAAAGCGTGTCGCTCTCATACGTGCCCTCTGCAAGAAGTACATTGTCCCCGTCGTACAACCCCCACGAAATTTCTTGAGGCCAACTGTCAGGCACAATCGACACGACCACTTGGGCCTCACTTTCAAGGCAATCTTGGGAGAAAACAAAGTTGGAAGAGACCGCAAAAGCAATCGTCAAAAGGGTGGTCAGCCCCGAAAAAAGGAGGTTTTTTAGGTTCATGGTTTCAGTTGTCCTAAGCAGGTGTAAAGCATAACCCAGTTGAATAGAAAGGGGTTGCACAAGTGGTGAAAGGTACAGAGCCGTGTGCTACTTTTGTAGGCACAACAGCACCGCAAGTTATGTCGCACGAATTTCATGAACCCGAAGAGAACGAAATCGCAGGCCCCGTTGTGTTGGCCCTGTTGATTGTAGCCATCATCGTCGTCTCCATCGCCTTGATGTAAGGCTCAACGGCCTTGGCACAAGGTCTATTGGCGCTCCTCCATTTGACGGCGGCGCTCCTTCATATTTTCACGGGCGCGCTTCTTAAACTCGTCCCGCACTTCATTCGGGTCACGTGAAATGCCGCGCCCTGGACCGCTTCCTTCCCCAAAGGGCCGCCACCCCGGTGCAATTGCCTCGGGGTCGCGCTCAGTCAATGTCATTTCCTGCACCAAATGAGTGGCCCCGGCGTAAATGTCGATGACCCACAATATGTAGCGCACGTCCACCATGATATTGCGGCAGCGGTCGCCGTCAAAGCGGATGTCACTCATGGTGCTTTCCCAGGTGCGGTCAAAGTTCAAACCGACCAAATCGCCCGTACCGTTGAGCGTGGGACTACCCGAGTTGCCGCCAGTGGTGTGATTGCTCCCCAAGAAGCAAACACGCAAATCACCGCCTTGGGCGTACGGCCCGAACTCCTTCGCCCGAAGTTGGGCCACCATATCGGCCGGAAGATCAAACTCAGCATCGCCCGGAACGTACTTTTGCAGGATGCCAGCAGCCGTTGTAAACGGTTTGTAGGTCACCGCATCGCGGGGGTTGCTGCCCTCTACTTTTCCATAGGTCAGGCGCATGGTTGAATTGGCATCAGGCCAGAACGTGCTATCGGGGTACACGCTTTGAAACCCGCGCAACAACGTGCCCATATTCGCTGTAATCTCATCGTCTTTCTCAACGTAGGCGGGTCGCACCGAACTCAAATACGAATCCACTATCGAATTGCCCCAGCGAAAGGCAGGGTCCTTCACAAGTTTGGCGATTTTCTTGCGGTTTCCTGCAAGCAACATCTCCAACCAATCCGCCTCATTGTCAAGTACACTGCCTTCGAACAAGGCCTCTGCCACGACACGGGCATTTTGCCCACCTTTGTCCCAGTCCGCAAGCATTTCAGGCGGCGTCAAATCCGCCGGCATAAAGTCAAAATACAACGGCAACAACGCCGCAGTCACGCGCTGATCAATCGATGCGTTGTAGTCCTTGAAAAAAGCGTGTGCCTTTTCAGTTGAACTCGCCAAGATCTCTGTCCAAGCTGAATCCGAGGTCGTTTTGTCGGCTGCAGCATGAATCAAGTCCTTCGATCCGCGTGCAAAGGCTAATATTTCCGGGCCGTAGTAGTACATCTCAATGAGCAGCGAACGAGCCTCAGCAAAGGGTCTGCGGCCCTCATGGGCCTTTTTCAAATCGCCCATCACAGTCCTATACTCGTCCAGGCCTTCGGCAACGACTTTTCTGGAAAAACTCAGCTCAGCCTGACGCTTCTCACCCACAACACCGAAGGCAATCAATCCCTCGCTTTGTCCAATCCACTTCTTCCAAGCGTTGGAGATGCTGCTTTGCTTGGCCGCATATGCAATGCGGGTCGCATCATCGGCAGCCATGGCTGCATTGATCACCTCTAGGCTCGCCGTGCGCATGGCGATGCGCTGAGGGTTGATAACCTTCAAGAGATGCTCCACTTGAAATGAGGAGATGTAGCGCTCTGTGCGGCCGGGGAATCCGAAGACCATGGTGAAATCACCCTCTTCCAAGCCGTGAAGTGAGACGGGCAAATGGTGGAGTGGATTGAGCGGCACGTTGGTCGCATTTGGGTCGGCCGGCTGCTGGTCAGCGTCAGCGTAGATGCGGAACAAAGAAAAATCGCCGGTGTGGCGAGGCCACATCCAATTGTCGGTGTCGCCGCCGAACTTGCCTATGGCACTCGGTGGAGCGCCGACAAGGCGGACATCTCGGTACGTCTTCGAAACAATGAGAAAATGTTGGTTGCCGTACAGAAAATCGCGGATCACAGCATCGTTAGGGGTGCCATTGGTGGCGCCTGCGATGAGTTCATTGCGCAGGGTTGTCTCGGCTTCCTCGCCCTCAGCACGCGCTGCAGAAATGGCCTCGGTCACATCTTCGATGCGCACGATAAAAGTAGCAGTAAGGTCGGGGTTCATCAGCTCCGATGCGCGGTCCAAGGCCCAGAAGCCGTCACGCAGGTAGTCGTTCTCAAGCGAGCTGTGAGTCTGGATTTGAGCATAGCCGCAATGGTGATTAGTCAACAGAAGACCGTCCTGCGAAATCATACTTGCCGTGCAACCTCCGCCGAAATGGACAATGGCATCCTTGAGTGAGCCGCGGTTGATGGAATAAATGTCTTCAGCACTGAGTTTCAGCCCCATAGACTGCATATCACCTTCAACCGCTTGAAGTAGAGCGGGGATCCACATGCCTTCGGTTGCTGAAGTTTTCAAGGGGGCCATCAGGGCCAATCCCATGAGCAGGAGCCCCGAGAAGAATTGCTTTGTTCCTTTTGATTGCATAGCGCGAAAGTAGTGTCGAGAATATAGTGGCGCGAAGGTAAATTGGCCGCGATGAACACACCTGCTCCACACGACGCTGATTTTCGAAGCGACACGGTCACTCGCCCTTCCAAAGCCATGCTCGAGGCCATGATGGCAGCACCTACGGGCGATGACGTGTTCGGAGAAGACCCGAGCATCAACGAACTGCAGACCACAGTGGCCGGCCTCTTCGGATTCGAAGCGGCCTTGTTCTGCCCGTCAGGCACGCAGAGCAATCAAATTGCCATTGCGGTGCACACCAGACCCGGCGACGAGGTCATCTGCCATCGGCTGTCGCATATCTACAACTATGAAGGCGGCGGAATCGCGCGGCTCAGCGGAGCTTCTGTACGCCTGATAGAAGGTGAGCATTGTGCACGAGGTGCGATGCCAGCCTCCGATGTCGCCCTTCAAATCAATCCCGACGACAGCCATTTCGCCCGCACTGCACTAGTAAGCGTGGAAGACACCTGCAACAAAGGCGGCGGCGCCATCCAAAATCGCGCCCAGCTCGCCGAGCTTTCTAGGCTTTGCAGATCCCGGAAACTTCCGCTCCACCTCGACGGCGCGCGCGCCTGGAACGCCTTGTCCGCTAGCCCCACCGACTGGGCCAACTACGGGCAGCAGTTCGACTCCATCTCGTTGTGCTTCTCAAAAGGACTGGGTGCCCCAGCCGGCTCCCTCCTGCTCGGTTCGGAGGCATTCATCGCCCAAGCCCACCGGCAACGGAAGGTCATGGGCGGGGGCATGCGCCAAATTGGACTCTTGGCTGCGGCCTGCACGCACGCACTCAATCACCATTTCGAAGGCCTCGCAGACGACCACACCCGGGCTGATGAGCTCGGCTCAGCCTTGGCCAGTCACCCCCAAATCCAAGCCGTCTTGCCGGTCGACACGAACATCGTCATCGCCCAGCTCGCCCACGGACGCACCCCCGACGAGTTCCTCTCTCATATTGCTCAAACAGGCATCTGGGGCTATCCCTTCGGACCGGACCGCGTCCGCTTTGTCACGCACCGCGACATCTCTGACGACCACCTCAATCGAGCCGTCGCCGCCATCGCCTCCTGGTCCTAACCTCTCGGCAATCAAAACATCTTTTTTACAATGGTGGGCACTGGGAATACTCCCCATTGGAACGCTTGCCACTTTCAAGAAGTGGCATGTTTCATGCACTCAAACCACTGATGAAAGCCGGCGCTGTGGCTTAGCGCCGAACCAAGTGCTGAACCGCCCTCTTACCATCGGCAAGCTCCACGTGAAGCTGGTAACTTCCCGGCGCTATACTGGCCGCCGGAACCGTCCAGGTAGACGAAACTGCAATACCGCTAGCTACACGTTGCCCGACCGCGTCAAGCAAGTACCAATTGGTCTTCGAAACGCCTGTAGAGGCCGCCAAGCCTGATGTATTTGTCAAACTGACCAGTTCGACTTTCCAAGCATCTGCAGTAGGGTTCGGGCCAACTTTCAAGGCCGACGAACCGCCCAGTTCACCCACACCATTCGAGCAATCAAAGACCGTCACGAAAATGGCGTCAGCGTAAGAGCAGCCCACATCATTGGAGGCCGTCAACACATAACTGTATGTGCCCGCTCCCAAAGCTTGGCCATCAACCACAATGAATTGATCTACAGAACCTGTACTCCATTCATACGACAAGCCCGCAGGAGCGTAGAGAAGTAATGTTTCATTGTTGCAAATTGTCGTGTCTGCGCCCAAGGAAAATGAGAACGCATCGCCCTGCTCGACCAGCTCAAAATCGATGCTCACCGAACAACCATTGGCGTCTACAACCGAGACCTCATAAGTACCGACATCCAGCCCTTCAAGCCCCATTCCGTCACCCAAATCGCCATCGGGCCCAGTCCAAGCGTACTGATACTGACCGGCGCCTCCTGATGCGTCAATAGATGCCCAACCATCCATAGAATCAGGGCAGCCAGGACCCTCAAACTGTAAATTGCTTACCAACTCTTCAACCTCGTCGAAGGTGACGCTGTATGACATCACCGAGCCACAGGACGTTGAAATCAAAGCTGAGTACGAGCCGAAATTGAGCCCCGTAAGCTGCCAATCCTCTGAAGCAAAACCGCCCGACCCAATCCAAGCCACGTCGTAGTCCGATCCTGTGCCTGTCATGTTTAACACCACATAACCGGAGGGGTCCTCACCGTCTCCGATTGCGCATTGAAGACCGCCTGTTGCCGCTGACAATTCAGCCTCCACTGCAGAAGAGGCCACCGAGACAGCCACCGTTCCATCACTGCCTTGCCAACCGTCAATTTGAATCAAATACGTTGCACCAGGCTCCAAGCAGCCCGTCCACAGGCGGCTGGCATAATACGCCCCCGGGCCGCATCCTCCAGGTATGTCATCGTTTGCACTGAGCAACTCGTACGTGCTGAAGTCGCCGCAATCATCAGCCTTCCACAAAGCCACCTGCGTGTCAAAATCGGTGGAGTCATGGCAGAGGTTGACCTCGCAATTGCCCTCCTGCGCAACGAATGTGAGCCAAGCCGTTTCGCTCAGGCCCGACTCGCACCAAGCACCGCCAATGCTACAGGAATACACAGCAGACACAGGAGGAGAAGGCTCACCGAAGGCGGCCATGCACTCGCCTGTTTCCAGAATCAAAGTGTCGCCGTTCACCTCGATCGGCAGTGCGCCGCATGGCGAATCATAAGCAGGAGCCGACAGTTCGCCCACCACAAAAGACCAATCATTGCCATCACCTGTGCCAACATAGGTGCCGGCCAAAATGCCTTCGAAAAACAACTCGAAAAACAAGCCTCCATCGCCGTAAGAGTCAATGTGAACTAGGTGCAAGGTGTCGCCCGTTGCAGCACACAAACTGTCCTCAACAACGATAATATTGCTGTCATATCCGTTGCCGCCTTGCACGTCCCCGTCGCCATTGCAACCGACGTCTTCAATATTTCCACCTTCAAAAATCAGGCTGTCGGCGCACAACATATTGTTCGGTACAATGGCCCAATACGATTCGTAGCCCCAGGCGTCCGTATGGATTTCCAATGACATCGCCGTCTGCCCCTCAGGGCAGATTTGCGCATTCAACACATTCAACAATCCAAACTGCACAAAGGCAGCACCCAGAATCAGCCCACAGGCTTTTGCAATTTTTTGGTTCATGTCGCAATGTAATCACACCACTTCAATGCACGCCTTCTGCATTGCTTGCCGTAATTTCGCGCCCCATGTTGGTTCTGCTCTCTCCAGCCAAGTCCTTTAAAAAGGCCAATGCCACTACGGCTGCAGGTGGTTCACAGCCCATTTTTCTAAATGAGGCTGAACAGCTTGTCGACAGCTTATCAAAGCTCAGCACTCCCGAGATTGAAACGCTCATGAGTGTGAATCCGGAAATTGCTGCCACCAACTTTGAGCGCTACCAGCGCTGGGAACGGCCCTTCCACCCTGGAAATTCTGAACCTGCAATTCTCGCTTTTGACGGCGAAGTATACCGCGGTTTGGCCGCTGACAAGTGGGGCGTGCAAGATCAAGAATTTGCTCAGCGCCACTTGCGCATTTTAAGCGGCCTGTATGGCGTACTGCGCCCCAATGACCTCATTCAGCGCTACCGACTCGAAATGGGAAGTAAGTTGGTGCTCAACGGAGAAGGCAATTTGTATAGCTTCTGGGGGGATCGTATCGCTAGGCAATTGGCCGACGAATCGGACGGCCCCATCATCAACCTGGCCAGCAACGAATACATCAAATCGGTCGTGGGCATCAAGGACCGCTTGATCCCATGCCACTTCAAGGACCGCAAAGGCGATGAGTACAAGACTTTGATGACTTATGCCAAACACGCCCGTGGTGCCATGGCTAGGTTCATTGTAAAGAATCGTATTGACAGGCCAGAAGGATTGGCCGAATTCAATGAGAATGGATACACATTCCGCCCGGATTTCTCCGACAAAACGCAAATGACCTTCGTGCGGGACGAACAAATAAAATCATGAAAACCACAATTTTACTCACCACCGCCATTATCGGCCTCTCATTTACCGCGCTCTCTAGCTGCTCGGTCAAAGGACAAAACCAATCCAACTCAAACATCATGGAAACCCAAACCGATTCGATGAGCTATGCCCTGGGCATCCTCTTCGCCAACAACCTGATTTCTCAAGGAATCACCGACTTTGATTCGGATATGATTGCCAAGGGATTCGCTGATGTTGCTGCCGAAGCCGCCACCATGACAACCGACCAAGCGAACGAAATCATGCGCAACATCATGCAATCGCGTGAAGCTGCAGAAGGCGAGGCGAACTCTGCCGAAGGTGCTGCATTCCTTGCTGAAAACGGAAAAGCCGAGGGCGTAGTGACCACCGACTCTGGATTGCAATACCGTGTCGACCGCGAAGGAGATGGTGCCAGCCCTACAGCCAGTGACAATGTCACGGTGAACTACCACGGCACATTGATTTGCGGCACAGTTTTCGACAGCAGCTATGACAGAGGACAGCCTGCTTCATTTGGATTGAGTCAAGTGATTTCAGGCTGGACTGAAGGCCTGCAGACCATGAAGATCGGCGGACAAACCACCTTCTACATCCCCTCAGAGCTCGCCTACGGATCTCGCAAAACGGGCGAAGTGATCGGTGCCAACTCCACCTTGATCTTCAAGGTCGAGCTGATTAGCATCGACTGAGCGCTTACAGCATTGCTGCTGAGTGGGCGAAAGAAGAAATTTTGGACGTCCATATGAACAAATACCACCCCGGTCGTTGAAATATTTAATTTCGACGACTTTGACTCGGAAGGCTGTAACCTAAACTTGTGGTCTGGAGTATGCTCAAGCAGCAATCCTCCTGACCATGCGTTGTATTTCCGAGTCCTTTGTTCGTGCATTTTCGCTGACACTTTTGTCGGCATCGGTTTTGGCCCCCTTCGCATCCGCGGCACAACAATCTCAGACTAGCGAAACAACAGCTTTTACGCAGACTTGTGCCACCGACGCCTTGCAAGCGGATTTACTTGACAGCTCTTCGGAGTACGCCCGATCTTGGACCGCCTTTGAAACGGCTATGAAAGCCCGCACTGACGCACCGGCCTCAAGCCGCTCAGTGTTGGATGGCATCGTCACCATTCCCACAGTCGTCCACATCATGCACGACGGGACCGCAGAGGGCGTGGGCGGCAACGTGCCCGACGCGCAAGTGACTGCTGCGATTGACGCTTTGAACGCCGATTTTTCTGGCCAGCCTGGCGGTGCCGATGTGGAAGTGCAGTTTTGTCTGGCCTCTCGTGCCCCCTCAGGCGAACCCACCAACGGCATAGTACGCTTCGACATGAGCGTGCCGTTTCCCAGCTACTCGCAAACCGGCTTGATCACCCCACCCGGTGGAGGCGTCCCAACGGAAATGGACATGAAGTCCTTGAGCAATTGGGAAGGCGAGGATTACTTGAATATTTGGGTGGTGCCGCAGATGAATTCGGGAGGAAATCCCTTGGGCTATGCTTACATGCCCCCCATAACGGGCCTTCTCGACGGCGTGGTGCTGCGAGCTGATGTTTTTGGCGCTAACCAGCGCACCCTGACCCACGAAGTGGGCCACTACCTCGGCTTGTACCACACCTTCAACGGAACGAGCAGCTGCTCGACTGTGGAGCCGGACTGCTCGATGTACGGGGACCGCGTGTGTGATACGCCACCAACAACTACAGGCTGGAGTTGCACTGCGGGCTGCCCTGAAGGCTTGGCTGAGAATTTCATGGATTACACCTCCGATGCGTGCATGAGCGCATTCACCGAAGGCCAGCGCACACGAATGCGTGCGGCCATAGCAGAACACCGCGCCACCTTGCTGGAGAGCATCGGATGCTGGGCCCCCAGCACCGACGACGTGGGTGCCGTAGCCATTGCTTCCCTTGGGGAGTCCACGTGCAACCCCGACGTGAGTGCTGAAGTGGAAATATTCAACTACGGCACAGACATACTGACGTCAACGACAATCGAATTCCAACTCGACGCAAGCCCTTTGGGCACCGTGGAATGGTCTGGAACGCTTGCGCCAGGCACGTCAACAGCTGTGGCATTGCCCACATTGGCGGCCGGCTACGGCGCACACAATCTGCAGGTCTGGGTCTCCCTTCCCAACGGCAACAGCGACGGCTACGCCGACAACAATCAAATCACACACGCCTTCACCGTGGATGCGGGGGAACAACTGGCTTTCACATTGCACACCGACGCCTCACCCATGGAGACGAATTGGACCTTGACGAACGATTCCACGGGGACGGCTTTTCTTTCTGGCGGCAACTACGACAACGGCACCGACGCGAATCAGACCTTGAGTTACGGCGGATGCGCCGTGGGCGGATGCTACACCCTGACGATCACAGACTTGTTCTCTGACGGTTTGGGCTTGTGGCCGAACGGTTGGTACACCTTGACCTTGGGCGACGGCACAATACTCGCCGAGGGTTCGGGCGATTTCGGCGCCCAAGTTGAGCACCACATTTGCTTTGACGGCAGCCTCTTCGAGGGCTGTGAGGACGAGAATGAAAACGGCATCTGCGACGATGCTGAAGCGGTTGACGAGGCCGACCCTTTGTCCGGATGCACAGACCCGTCGGCGTGCAACTATGCCGCTGCTGCAGACGTGGACAATGGCAATTGCGTGTTTGCGGAAGAGGGACTGGACTGCGATGGCAATCCGTCCAATGCGACCTTTGACCCGGCAGCAGGTCCAAGCGAGCAAGGCGAAGTGGACGGAGTCGGCGAAATTGGCACAGCTGCTGACTTGGGCAACCGAATCAAGCTCAACTGGACACTCGCCCCCAACCCCACAAATTCAGGCCGGTTGGTTGCATTGGGGCTGCCGATTTCTGGCCCCTACACTCTGCGTGTTCTGGATACAACCGGGCGACTCATCGCCGAAAGTCGACTTGAAGCGACGGACTTTAGTGACGGGGCTCGACTCGAATGGACCGGTTGGTCCTTGCCAGCCGGCTGCTACTTGATAGGGCTGACGCCGGAAAGAGCTGCTGAGGAAGTCTTACCGTTCAAGCGACTGACCGTCCAATAAAGGGTAGACCAGTTCGATATGCTGTCGGCAACTTGGCAGTGAATCCGACCAATACGCGCTGCCATACACTTCGAATGGGTGGCCATTCAAACGGATCCCTTCCCGAGCTGATTTCGCGTACAATGCTCCCCAAGCCTCGCCTGTCAAATGCTGCGGGCCGTAATGGTCGACAATCCACGCGGTGGTCGCAGCACGCTGATAGACCGTCAGTCCGGAGTCTTCTACAGGCATCTGCTCGACGGCCATAGCATACAACAGCCCCAGTGTTTCCGTGGCCGGGTCGTAGGACTGAATGAAAGCCGTCATGGGCGCATACGGGCCAGAAACAGGCATGCGCGAAACCAAGCGGTCATGCATATTTCTTGAAATCTCCCCACTTTCCAAGTCGGCGTCGGCAACTCTTGTCAGTGTAAAACCCGCGTACAACTGACCATCGAGACTTTGAGTCCGAACAGTGCACCAATCCTCACCCTTGAAGTCCTCTGCCATTGCGGCCATCTCTTTATCAAATTTTTCTGAAATAGCTGCCTCTGCATTGCCTAAAACAAGCATGCCCCGGGTGATAAATGGCGCGTCATCTTGGCGGTATGAACGAGTCACTTTCGTGCTGGACGTGTCCTGCTCTATGCGCCATGTTTCCAGCCCGTTGAGTCTCTCGTCGACTTGCAATTCGAAAACCACTTCATGGCAATCATCACGGACCAATCGGCGCGTGCATTGCCCCTCCCCGCCCATTTGAAGAACGTCAGAGTAGACCCGGCTCTGGGAGGCCGGAAGTTCTACCGTTGCCCGAATTTCAAGTGAAGCCGGTCCCGCAATGCAGAGCAGGAGATACGAACCGATCAACACTCCTAGAGCGGGCAAAAGAAGGCGCAGCCACGTCATGAGAGGTCGCGGACTTCGCCCATACGACTGTCACGGCGCTTCAATACGCATACGGCGAGGAATTCTCCGGCTAAGCCGCGCCCATAAGCGATGAGTTGCGTGAAGGCTGCACGCACGGAAAGCAAGGCAACCCAAGGGCTTCGGGTTTGCCACAGGGCGTCAAAATAAACGGCCAACGTAAAAAGAATGGCGGGTGCAAGCCATAGCGCAGCCAAGCTAGGCAACAAGGGCACAAAGGCCAGCGCAACCAAGACCGGAAGCAGCGAAAGACAGTACAGCCAAAATAAGGTGGGGATGACGTGGATGAGCTTTAGCTGATCGGGGTAAAACGAGGCGACATTGATGCGGGCCGTGCCGAAAAACCGCAATTGCGTATAAAACTGGCCAAAATCTGTTCTGCGCTTGTGAAAAACAAAGGCGGCGGAAATCAAGGCGGTTTGGAAGCCCATTTCAATGATGCGCTTGCTGAATTCAATGTCCTCTCCTTTCACCGAAATGCGGTAGCCACCCGTGGCTTCCCAGACTCGGCGCGAAATGCCCATATTGAAGCTTCGCGGATGGTATGTCCCGATGTTCTTCTCTCGACCTCTGATTCCGCCCGTGGTGAAGAACGACGTCATGCTGTAAGAAATGGCCTTCTGCACATCGGAGAAATCCGGGTGGGCCGCATCGGGGCCGCCGTACACATCAACGTCCGGGTGGGCATCCAAAAAGCCCGCCACTTGAGCGAAGTAATCGGAAGGAATAATGCAATCCGAATCGAACACCACAAGCATCTCGCCCTCGGCGCGCTCAAATCCGTAATTGCGCGTGAATCCTTGGCGAGAATTGGGTTTAAAGAAGTAGCGCACTTTTAGGCGGCCTGCAAAACTCTCCACTATTTCTCGCGCATCAAGCGTCGAACCGTCCTCCACCACCAGCACCTCAAAGTCTGTGAAGGTCTGGAGCGTCAGGCTCTCGAGCAGCTCCCGAATTTCCTCGGGGCGATTGAACAAGGGAATGACAGCTGAAAATCGCACGGCATCAAAGGTAGCCGCTGGATGGTGGTGCATCTGCAGGAGGGGGTGCGTAAAGTTCACCTTGTGATTTTTGCCACTATCCCAGCCGATTCCCCTCCTCGATTCCTCTTCCCTTGGGAGTCTAACTATCACGGACAACCCTTGCAGGCTTCGTAGGAGAGCATCCACTGGACTGATTATTTTAATACAGACGAACCCTATCTTTCTGCGCTCAAACCACGCCGACCCATGATCACCGCTGACGCCCCCATGCTGGGGCTCCTCCTCGCTTGCCTTGCCATCGTCTTTCACACTGCACGCCTCGAGCGCTTTGCCAAGTTCTACCGCGTGGTGCCCGCCCTGCTTATGGCCTACTTCCTGCCAGCTATTCTCAACTCAACCGGCATCATTGAGGCCAGCCACGACAGCCAGCTGTACTACGTTGCCTCACGCTATCTGCTGCCAGCGAGTTTGATTCTGTTTTGCCTGAGTATCGACCTGAAGGGCATCATCAACCTGGGCCCGAAGGCCTTGATTATGTTTTTTACAGCCACAGCGGGCATCATGATCGGTGGACCCCTGGCTTTGTGGATCGTATCTAATTTCCGTCCCGACGTCCTCGGGGGTGACGCACCAGATGCATTGTGGCGCGGCCTATCCACTGTGGCAGGGAGCTGGATTGGCGGGGGTGCGAATCAAACAGCTCTCAAGGAAATCTCTCACGTTGCAGACGACCAATTCAGCGTCATGATTATCGTGGATGTTTTCGTCGCCAATTTGTGGATGCCGTTTCTTTTAATCGGCGCGGGTATCAGCGCAAAAATTGACAGTTGGCTCAAAGCGGACGCCTCAGCAGTAGAGGAGCTGAAGAAGAAAGTGGAAGACTATCAGTCCTCAATCGCCCGCATTGCCAGCTTCAACGACTTGATGGTGATGCTCGGCGTCGTGTTCGCCGTTGTGGGGGCCGCCCATTTCTTCGGCACAGGGCTTTCCACATGGTTCGAAGGGTGGATTGAGGCCTCGGTAAACGACAACCCCAACAGCATCCTCAAGTACCTCACAACCCTTTCAAGCGGCTTTTTCTGGCTCGTCACCCTGGCTACTGCAGGCGGAATAGCACTCAGCTTCACTCCTATGCGCACCTACGAAGGGGCGGGTGCGAGTAAATTGGCCAGCGTCTTCCTCTATGTGCTTGTGGCCACCATTGGAATGAAAATGGATATTGGTGAATTGATGGACAGCTGGGCACAATACTGGCCGGTGCTACTCATCGGTTTGTTGTGGATGATGATTCACGTTGTGATCCTATTGAGCGTTGCAAAGATCATTCGCGCACCGTTCTTCTTTGTCGCAGTAGGTAGTCAGGCCAATGTTGGCGGTGCCGCATCCGCTCCTATCGTAGCGAGTGCTTTCTCCCCGGCCCTCGCCCCTGTTGGGGTACTTCTTGCTGTGCTCGGCTACGCCGTAGGCACTGTAGCTGCCGTGATCTGCATGGAAATGATGCACGCTATTTCGCTGGTGTAATCAGGCACATCATTCGGCGCCAGGCATTTGGAGGCTTAAACTCGCGTTAAACGCCAGCCGATAATCTTCTGAAATCCGGATTCAACGGGCCAAAAAATGGCCGGACAAGACGCGTTTGGCCTTCAAGTAGTCTGCGTTCTCAGGATGATGGCCCACATCGATTGGTAAGCGGCCTACAACTTCCACCCCGAAGCGTTGTAATCCTTCCACTTTATCGGGGTTGTTCGTCATCAATCGCACCTTTTCCACGCCCAGTTCAGCGAGAATTTCAGCCGCTGGTCGGTAATCACGAGCATCTTCAGGGTGGCCCAGTGCTGTATTTGCAGCAAACGTATCAAGCCCTTGCTCCTGCAAGTTGTACGCCTTCAATTTTTCGACCAATCCGATGCCCCGCCCTTCTTGACGCAAGTACAACAAGAGACCACCATGCTCGCTGACATGTGCAAGGGCCGCATCGAGCTGCGCACCACAATCGCAACGCGTTGAACCAAATACGTCTCCCGTCATGCACTCGCTGTGAATGCGCACGTCAAGAACGCGCGAAGCCGGAGACGCTTCCCCATGTAAAACAACATGGGGAAATACGTCTCCGGCTTTACCGAAGGCCATCACGGTGAAACCGCCATGGCGCGTAGGCAATCGCGCTTCAGCTAGTTTTTTCATTGGCGCAAAGGTAGCGCGCGCCGTTCATTCGCAAGGCTGTCCGAAGGCGCCCAGTAGTAAAAGCAAGTCACCCACAGAATTGGTGCCGTCGCCGTTGATGTCAGTGGGGCAGCTCGAAGTGCCGCTCAGTTCACAACTGCCGTCATCCTGGTTGGCTGTAGGGTCATAGTTGTCTGCCGCCTCGTACGTGCAGCCCAAAACAATCGGCGTTGCACAGCTTCCATCATCGATTCCAGCGAATGGATCGTATTCTGCACTGAAGGGGTCGGTGCAACCCTCACATGCTGAGCAACTATTAAAGCAAACGACGTCCTCCAATACAGTACCAGTCAAGACAAGCGTGCGATTGAATCCACCCTGGCCGTTGTCTGCGCCACACTCGCCTGGCACAACCTCTTGACCATCCCAAGTATTGCCATTGATATACAAGAACTGATATGATCCGCTGGACAACTGCATGCTGTACTCATATATGCCCAAGCCAGGTGTCGTCAGTGCCGTAGCTCCAGGGTCCCATCCTTGGAAGGCTCCTGCCACGTGCACCCCTTCAGCAGCAACCGTTTGATTGCTCATGTCCACTCGTATGGTCACGTTGTAGACACATGAACCATCATCCGTTGCCGCATCTTCATCGTAATTCACCGCATCCGTGTCGGTGCAACCTACAGCTGCGTCACATGCCCCACACTGATTGTAGCATACAGTTGCAAGCGCCACTGCGCCCGCCACATCTAAGGCTCTATTGGTATAGCCACCAATGGTGGTGGTGCAGGGAGCTCCTTCTGCAAACTCTTCCTGATTGGTCCATCCATCCAATGTGAATTTGTATTCAATGGTACCCAAGGCCAAAGGCACGGTCAATTCATACACTGAATTGCCCACATCGGTCAATTCTGAACATCCGCCGCACCAGCCATTGAATGTCCCGTTCAGATTGACGGTGCCATATCCGCCGGTGTACAATGACATGTCCACACTGAAGGTGACGTCGTATTGGCAAGTTCCGTCGTCTTCAGTTGCTGCGTCGTTGTAATTCGCTGCCTCTGCATCCGTACATCCTGACACAGGCCCACCGGAATCACACGCGTCACACTGACCATAGGTGTCTGCAGGATTTGCTGAACCCACCTCCCACTGACGGTTGGCGTAGGACGAATAGTCCGTAAGAGGCGCACAAGCACCGCCGTCGATCATCGCCTGGATCAAGCTCTCCTGAGCACCATTGACGACCCACAGGTATTCCATGTTGTCTGTAGGCACTGGGTCAAGAACCGCGGACCACGTGCCGTCTCCGTTGTCCGTAGCCTCAGGGCCTCCATTGGGATCCCAGCCCCACCAAGGACCGGTCATTCTAGCGGAGGTTATATCGGTGATACCGCTGCAAGACACATCAAGCGAAACAGTCAACCCAGAAGGAGCCGCACACGCGTCACACTCATTGTAGCAAACCGTTGGAAGCACTTCTGTAGCCGCCACGACCAAGCTTCTGTTGGTATAGCCCTCAATGGTGCTGGTACAGGAAGTTCCCTCTGCAAACTCTTCCTGATTGGTCCAGCCGTCCAATGTGAATTTATATTCAATCGTGTCCTGTGTCACAGGTATAGTCAATTCATACACTGAATTGCCCACATCGGCCATTGCAGCACATCCGCCGCACCAGCCATTGAATGTCCCGTTCAGATTGACGGTGCCATATCCGCCGGTGTACAATGACATGTCAACACTGAAGGTGACGTTGTACTGACAAGATCCGTTGTCTTCAGTTGCAGCGTCATTGTAGTTCAATGCTTCTGAGTCCGTACAGCCCGACACAGGTCCACCGGTATCACACGCGTCGCACTGACCGAACGTGTCCGCAGGACTTTCCGAACCTGCCGCCCACTGACGGTTGGCGTAAGATGAGTAGTCCGTTAAGGGTGCACAAGTGCCGCCGTCTATCATCGCCTGGATCAAGCTTTCTTGAGTACCATTGACGACCCACAGGTATTCCATGTCAGCTCCAGGTGCCGGATCAAGGACCGCGGACCACGTGCCGTCTCCGTTGTCAGTGGCCTCAGGGCCTCCGTTGGGATCCCAGCCCCACCAAGGACCGGTCATTCTAGCGGAGGTTACATCGGTGATTCCGCTGCAAGACACATCAACCGAAACGGTCAACGAAGGGTCTACAGCGCCACACGCATCACACTCATTGTAGCAAACAACTGAAAGCACTTCTGCACCCGCTACATCCAAGGTTCTGTTGGTATAGCCACCAATGGTGCTGGTGCAGGAAGCTCCTTCCGCAAACTCTTCCTGATTGGTCCAGCCGTCCAATGTGAATTTATATTCAAAAGTGCCCAAGGCCAAAGGCGTGGTCAATTCATACACCGAATTGCCCACGTCGGTCATCGCAGCACAATCGCCACACCAGCCATTGAATGGACCGTTCAGGTTTACCGTGCCATATGCACCCATGTACATTGACATGTCCACGCTAAAGGTGACATTGTATTCACAAGATCCGTTGTCTGTAGTCGCGGTGTCGTCATAGTTGGCTGCTGTGTTATCTGTGCAACCAGAATTTGCTGCGACTTTAGAACACGTTCCATCCGTCGAACATTCCGCGAAGCACGTCGAAATCGTTGTGTTTTCTGTAATGTTCAACAACTGCCGGTCGTTGTAATTGCCGGGGTCACCACACGGCAAACCAGCCAAGTTCTCTTTACAGGCCCAACTGGGACAATTGCCATTGGTGAACGCGTAGTACCCGGTATAGTCGTATGGGAGTGTTTTAGTAATCGTCCAGATGTCATCACCATCCGTGTCGTCCATTGGATTGGTGCCTGGGACTCCAAAATCCAAACCACCTGCCAAAAACACACCGTCGGGAGACGTGGTCTCATTGGCCATGTTCACCTCGAAGGTGACATCCACTGTAGTCGGAGCGGCCTCTTCCACCACAATCGTGCCCACCATACCATTTGCCGCATGGGATCCAAGGCTGCAATCGTAATTGTAACTGCCCGGGGTATTCAACGTCACTGTTCCCATGCAAACACCACCAGCAGCGCCTGAATTCGCTGCCAACGCAAACGTTTCAGGATTGGTCCAGCTGTCACCGAGAGAACTGGTTACACCATTGACATTATGGTTGCCGCCTTCATTAAAAAAGGCTATGGACTGGCCAGCGGTAATTGTGAGGGTCTGAGGGTTGAAGTAAAAATTTCCAGCAAGGACCGTATGGTCCGCGCCCGTACAGTCTTGAGCTTGGACAAAGCCAAAGGAAAAGACCGTGATGCAAAGCAGCAATAAGTTGCGCATAATCATTGATTATAAATTGATTAAATCCTAGTGAGTCTAAAGATAGCACGAGAGAGTGTACAACATACACCCCCACCCCAAACCAAGAGTGAAATTGAATAAATGCATCAGGTAAATCCACAACCCCAGAACTCTTTACAATCAAGGCAGGCACAGAGTTACGATGCTCCACCCTAGTGCTTTTGCACGTTCACAAACTTTCCTCTATTTCCATCACTCAAGATGACCGTCTCATGTCCTGTGGACGGATAATGAGGTTGAGCAAAGCCGCCAAAACAAGACTAACTCCGGCCAGCGTCATGGTGTTGATAGCCTCTGTTCCGAGAAACGTTTTGTAGGCCCAATTGACGCCTCCTAGCGCTGCTACAATTTGGGGGATTACTATGAACATATTGAACACGCCCATGCCGACCCCCATTCGCTGAGGGTCTAGTGCTTCCGACAACATGGCATATGGCATGGACAAGATGCTGCCCCACGCAAAGCCAATGAGGACAAAGCTCACGTTCAA
This sequence comes from Flavobacteriales bacterium, assembly GCA_029242765.1. Lineage (GTDB taxonomy): Bacteria > Bacteroidota > Bacteroidia > Flavobacteriales_D > Sanyastnellaceae > UBA8752. The sequence continues at coordinate 54,423 of JAQWTJ010000004.1, forward strand.
CATTGAAGAAGTCTCCGGCGTCCAATACGCCATACTGATAAAGCCCGCAGCACCCAACGCAAGACTCACCAAATGAACAAGCCGCTGATCAATGCGGCGGCTTCGCGTCCATAAGGTGAGCAACAAAGCGAAAACCATGCTGCTCAAGCCGTATACGCCCATGGCGCTGGAAACGGCATTGGCCGCATCATTGTAGGCCCCATTCAAGACGGAAAAATTGGCCGCATCCTCCAGAGGCATCGGGGCCCCAAAAACATGCTCGGTCAAAGCGGGTGTCGCGAATGCCCACATCGTAAAGAAGGCAAACCAACTGAAGAACTGGATGAGCCCCAATTTGCGCATCACCACGGGCATGCCTTCCACGGCTCCAATCAACTCCTTCATCCCATTGAGCAGCCCCGCCGTGGCTCTTTTCTGCTTCTCAAAAACGGCCAGGTCCTCCGGCGGATTCTCATCTGTAGTCAGAATGGTCACCAAGATGGAGGCCATGAAAACAAAAGCTCCGATCGCAAAAGCCACAAACACACTCGGCGGCAACTCACCCGCAGCCGCCTCATTGGACACGCCCAACTTTGTCACCATCCAAGGTAAATTCGACGCAATCCAGGTTCCGATGCCGATAATCAGGGTCTGCACTACAAAGCCATATGATCGCTGCTCAGGCGGCAATTTGTCCGCCACCAAGGCCCTGAAGGGTTCCATGGAAATGTTGATGCTGGCATCGAGAATCCACAAGAAGCCCGCTGCCATCCACAACTCCGCGCTGTAGGGCATAAAGAACAAAGCCAAGGTGCTGAGCACAGCACCGAGGAAAAAATACGGGCGACGGCGCCCCCAGCGCGGGGACCAGGTGCGGTCGCTCAAATGACCGATAATCGGTTGGACAAGCAGACCGGTCAACGGCGCTGCAATCCAAAGCATAGGGATTTCGTCCGTGGACGCTCCAAGCGACTGAAAGATGCGGGACATGTTGCCCCCTTGAAGAGCAAAACCGAATTGAATCCCCAGAAACCCGAAACTCATGTTCCAGATTTGACGGAAAGAAAGGCGGCGAACAGGTGCAGACATAAGGCTCAATATAGGCCCGTTGGTGTGCCTTCTACACCTCGCTCATCCACAACGTGCGGCCGTTTACTCACATACGCTATCGAAGGCGGATAGGAATTCTAGCAAATCAGGCGCCCCAACCAAGCCATCACCATTGAGGTCCGACGGGCAATCGCCACCGCCCAAGGTGAATGTGCATGTGCCGTCGTCAAGTGTAGCCTCACTGTCGTAATTTTCACCTTCTGTGTACGTGCATCCAGCGCAAGTACTGAACTCGCATGTGCCATTGTCATCCGTTGCTTCAGGATCGTAGTTGCATGCACCGCTATCCGTGCAGCCGTTATTTGTATAAGTTTCCCCGTCCGTGTAGTCCTCAGCATCATCGCCGGCGCCGCCGCCGCCCACTTCAAGCGAGCCTTCATCGGTGACGGAGTCGTCCACAACACGTTCCCCTACACTGGCCACCCGGTATTGAATGCCCGCCTCAAACACGAAACCACTGTCCATAGGCAGCGTGACTTGTGCCACGCGAATGGCGCGTACACATCCCGGACGATCTTGCAAGACGTCGCAAGCATCGACAGGCACGCCTTGAATGGCCCCCGTCTCAATTCTCCAGCCGACGGTGTCGCCTACGGCCATTGCCGTAAGGCCGAAATTGAAGCTGTCTATTGACTCAATCGTATCTCCGCTGAAGCCGATGGGTGTAACCTGCAAGCCATCACCGAAGGTGCCACCGATGGTGAACCAGCTGTCCGCTCGCAAATTGACATCGGTGTAGGTCACCCCGTCCACCTCCACAGTATGCTGCAAAGCCGAAGGCTCCCAAGCTCCAGAATCCGCCTGATGAAGGCTTGAAAAGGTCGAAAATGAGAGCGCGATATCGCTGGTGCCCAACACCTTCTCCAATTGAATAGTGCCCGGAGGCATCAAAGCATAAATCTCACCGGTGTACGTCCCAGGCACACCACCCTCGTCATAGGCGTTGATGCTCGTGCGTGAAAAAGAAAAAATGGCTGTATAAATGCAGTCGCTATCATCTGCAATCATCACGGTAGAGTCGTAGTTGGTCGCTTCAGGGTCCGTACAACCAGAACAAGAAGTGTACTCACACAAGGCCGGATTGACGATCAAGGCGTCGGGGTTGTAGTTGCAGGCCCCCTCATTGCCACAGTCTGCACACGACACATAGTCACAGTTGTTTTCCTCTGCAAATGCCTCCGGGTCGTAGTTGCAAGCAGAGGGGTCAGCGCAACGCTCATTGAAGGCGTCATCGCCGATGCAAACGCCGTTGCCGTCCAGGATGAACAAAGCGGGGTTTTCATCGCTGCAATCAATCGGTTGAAAGATGTATGCCTCACCAATTTCCGAGCAGTTCACATTGAAAGCTGAAAGCACCAAATCAGTCGTATCACTTGAACGATAGCCGTCATTGTCTACGTCGCGAAAACAAAGCTCTTGACCGTCGCAATTGCCATCGATGCCGTCGCCGGGAATCTCATCTGCCCCGGGGTGAGCATCTGGATTGAAATCATTGCAATCTCCACCCACCATTGCTAAGCCCGGACCAAACTCACATGCATACGTCACATCCGTTCCATAGCCATCGCCGTCATTGTCCACAAAATACATTTGCTCAAAGACGCAGCTTCCATCATCCACCGTTGCATCGCTGTTGTAATTGCAAGCCGAGATATCCGTACAACCCAGTAGTTCATCGGGGAATGTCAAAGTGGTGTTATATACGAGGCCCACGCCTTCCGTTTCAACAATCCTAGTTTGTAAGTTGAGCTCGACTGTGACGAATCCATCCGTTGTGAATTGGCCCATCAAGACCCTCCCATTTTCATCAGGAAGCCCTTGCACAAAAGTCAATGTCGTGGTGTAGAAAGTGCCCCCCACTGGATCGTCAACGACTTCGAAAGACCCCCCGTCCTCAAAGTTCACACCCTGCAAATGCCAAGGCGTCGACCCGGTGTTTGACGTCTCGTTGTCGATGGCGTCTTCGTAATCTATGGTGAACCAGCTGTCGTAGGCCAATTCAGGAAAACCACTGATTAATGCGGGGTTCACACCGGTCGCCAAAAGCGTTCCAAACGGGTGCTGGTAAAAGGAACCTGTCGGCACAACGCGCATGGAAGATCCTAACAAGCCCACGCTGTTGGCGAAAATTGCTTGGAGGGCCTCGCCTTCATCAGTAAAATTGGCATAGACCCGATAAGTGTGAAAGTTATCGGGAAGGCTATTGGCCTGAATCAATTCGTAGCTAAGGCCTGTAAACGACGTATTCTCAGTGATCTCCTGAGCGGAAACGACAGGTCCAGTCATCGCAAACAACAGCGCAAGAACCCCTGTCAGGGCTGAACATACAAAAGCGGAGCTGTTGATTTGACGCATATCGAGTGAGTTAATTTGACTGTGTAAGTTAAGGACTATCGGGTTCATTATGCTCTCATTTACAAAGCCGTAGGAGAATTAAGATTCCTCCGACAATTGCAAATCAGAAGGCCGAACCAACCGAAATTGATCCGGCCTTCCGGAGCTAAAGATGCGAGGCAGTTTCTTGCCTTTGACAAAACTGACTTAAGTCACTTGTTCCGCTGACGGTTGTTCTCTTAGTCGCAAGTTCCACCGTAGGCTGCAAGGAAAACAATCAAGTCAGCCGAACCGATGATGTTGTCATCGTTCACATCGAAAGGACAAGAACAATCACCGCCTTCAAAGATGCAGCTGCCGTCGTCCAGGTCGGCTTCCATATCGTAGTTCGTCGCATCAGGGTACGTACATCCCTGCGTTCCGACAATCAAAAACTCACAGCTGTCATCGTCGCTCGTGGCCGCCGGGTCGAAATTCTGTGCATCGCCATCCGTGCAGCCTGCAATCACGCAAGAGCCATCATCGTCGGTGGCCGCATCGTTATAGTTGTCCGCATCGGGGTTCGTACAACCGGGCACTTCATCCTCATCGCACACGCCGTCGCCGTCCACATCATTGAGGCAGTTTCCATCACAATCCACCGTGTTGGCGGGGTAATTTGGCGGGTACTCACACAAGGTGTTGTCCACAACGGGCGCCATAGGGTTGTAGTTGCAAGCCTCGCTCTCATGGCAGCCCGCGCAGGAAACATAGTCGCAAGTCCCGTCGTCAAAGTCAGCGGCTGGATCATAGTTGCATGCACCGGCGTTAGTACAACCGGGGGTCACCACGGGAAATGTGATGGCCAAGCCGACGTGCTGCGGGTTGGAGCCGTCTTCTGCACGGTACTGGAGATTCACCAGCATGTCAACAATGCCGTCGGTCGTGAATTGACCGATCAAAACGCGGCCTTGGGCGTCAGGGAACGCCAAGGGCTCGAGATCCGGATAAATGTACCACGACCCACCGTATAGGTCATCGATAACGAGGCTCCCGCCGTTTTCAAAGTCCGTTGTTGGGACCGCTAAATTCTGTAGATCCACAGCATTGTCCTCACCTCCAATGGTGACCCAAGAATCATACACGAGGTCGGGAAACAAGTCGCCAATGAGCAAGGGGTTGATTTGACTCGCAAATGCTCCTCCGTAGGGGTCTTGGAAGAAGGTCCCTGTCGTCGTGATTGAAAGGGTTGTGTCTTGAATGCCATACAGGGCCACAAGTTGATCGTTCGGGTTGTCAAAGTTGGCATACACGCGGTACGTGTTAAAACCATCAGAAGTCGTGTTCTCCCCTACCGTTTCATATGTCAATCCTTGAAAACTGGTCATTTCCAAGGTTAGACCCTCCTCGCTGTGCACGTCAAGTGCGGAGTCACGCCACTGCAAATTGCCTTCAAACGTGAAGCCACCCGTGGTGGTGAGCTGCGCAAGAAGCACTCGGCCTCCCACAGGCTCGCCCAAGGGGTTGTCTGGTGTGACGAATACGCTTCCTCCAACGGCATCGTTGACGTAAAAATCACCACCCGCCTCAAAGGCCACAACAGCCGAGTTCCAAGCGCTACCACCGACGGTGGACCCGTCCAGAACCGGTGAATTGTCCTCCTGGCCGATGGTCAGCCACGAGTCATATTCAATGCCGTCAATCACACCAATCAACCCCGCGTTGACATCCTTAGCAAAGGCCCCACTGTATTCATTCTGGTAAAAACCAGCGCCCGAAGTGATATTGATTGCATATGGCGATTCAGCCCAGAAAGCCTGTAAAATATCAGAAGAGTCGTCAAAATTAGCATACACACGGTACGTCGTTCCGTAGGAAGACGTGGCGTGAATTTCATAAGTGAGACCTGTGAAGTCAGCGAATGCTGAGGTGGAGATGGCCACAAGAGCAGCCATGGCGAGTACGAGTCGTTGGTACATTTTTTAGTCTAAAAATCGTTAGGTAAATTTAAGTGCAAGACGAGTATATCCGCCAATGATTCTTGTCATCATTATACAGTTCCAATGAAAACAAGTCTCAAAGCACATATTTCTCGACTAACCAGGAATATATCTTCAAATCATCCGAAATTCAACGAGGCTGTGTTGTCGAATCCACCCCTGTATTGGTCGAATCAGTCAACGTTGCGCCCCACCGCGTTGAGATCATCAAAGGCCTGCTCAAGACGACTGACAAAATACGTTTCGCCTTGGCGAAGCCACACGCGCGGGTCATACTTCTTCTTATTCGGGATGTCCGTTCCCTCAGGATTGCCAATCTGTCCCTGCAGATAGGCTGACCAATCCCCAACGTAATCGCGCACACCGCAGAGGTAGGCCCATTGCATATCCGTGTCGATGTTCATTTTAACAGCACCGTATGAAATGGCCTCACGAATTTCTTCCCGAGTGGATCCCGATCCACCGTGAAAGACGAAGCGCACCGGCTTGGGGCCTGTTCCAAACTCCTTCTGCACGTAGGCTTGCGAATTTTTAAGGATCACTGGCGTCAGCTCGACATTGCCCGGTTTGTACACACCGTGGACATTTCCAAAGGCAGCTGCAATGGTGAAATTGGGCGACACCTCACTGAGCTCCTTGTACGCATAAGCCACATCCTCGGGCTGCGTATACAAATGTGCTGCGTCGATGTTCGTGTTGTCTACGCCGTCCTCTTCCCCACCGGTTACACCAAGCTCAATTTCCAGGGTCATGCCCATGGGAGCCATCCGCTTCAAGTAGGCCTTGCATGTTGCGACATTCTCCTCAAGCGGCTCTTCGCTGAGGTCGATCATATGTGAGCTGTAAAGAGGGCGGCCGAATTTTGCAAAATGGGCCTCGCTGCGGCCGATCAATCCGTCCATCCAAGGTAAAAGTTTGCGCGCGCAATGGTCCGTGTGCATAATCACCGGTACGCCGTACGCATGGGCCAATTCATTGACGTGAAGCGCTGCAGAAACGCTGCCCAACACCGCAGCACCCTCGTCCTTCATTTGGAGCGACTTGCCAGCATAGAACTTTGCACCTCCGTTGGACAGTTGCATAATGACGGGCGAGTCCATGCGGGCCGCCGTTTCCAGCACCGCATTCAGCGAATTGGTGCCGATGATATTGACCGCTGGGAGTGCGTAGCCCACATTTTTTGCATCGTCAAGCAAGGCATTGGCATCATCTCCAAAGAGGACACCGGAAGGGAATTTAGACATGGTCTGGGTGGAGTAGTGAAATGTTGTCGGGATTCGTCAAATGAATCGGCCGCAATGTACATTGAACTTGGCCTTGACGGGGGTCAAATCACGCCATTCGACCGAGCCTTTTCAACGCCCGGTGCATGACGAAAAACCACAGCGGTGGAATGAATGAAAGAATCATCATCCCTGGGTAACCCGTCGGCATTTGCGGCGCATCATCTTCATGATTAAGAGTCGGGCATGGCTTTCCTGGCAATGATGGTGGTCCGAATGACGGACAATTCAAAGAGCAATAGTCTCCCCATCAAGTGATTCGAATTCCAACTGTGCACAGGCATCACAGACTCATAATTCATGGTTCAAAGGTGTCGAAACCGCTCTGCATGAGCCTCAAGGCATCTGCAGCGTGACCTGCAAAACGCGAATCGGGGTGGGACTCCATCACCAGCAAATATGCCTTTCGAGCACGTTCCCGATCGCCCAGGTCATTTTCCGAAACAAAGCCCACCCAAAACGCACAATCGGCGCGCTTTGAAAATTTGGGAAAGCCATCGTGGATGTCGGACCATTGTGCCACCGCCTCTATCGACTGCCCCGCTGTGTTCAACCGCAAAGCACGGCGAAACAAAAACTCGGCTGCACGGCTATCGCTGCGGTGTCGGTTGCCAAAATCAGCGTAAGCCCTCAACACGGCCCGAGCAGACGAAGAATCCGTATCGGCTGTCAACTCAAGTTCGGCAATCCACGCGGCCACCTCATCGGCAGACCCCGCCCCTGTTACTGCATCCGACCCGGTGTTCGAACCAGGCCCACCGCACGCACTGACCGCCAACAAGGCCGCCAATGCGAAAACCAATGGCATCATCACCACGAAACGTTCTGAGCGAAAACAACAAACCTGAGCCATACCTTTAATACAATTGCTGATATAAACCTTGCGCGGAACTCAACGCAACTTCTTCGGGAATCGCATGCGGTAGCCCACGTCAACCTTCCCTTTTCCGATATCCTTGAGCCGCCCCTGCAACAGAGCCTTGCGAAGCGGAGACACATGGTCCGGAATCATCACCCCGTCGAGGTGGTCGTTCTCGTGCTGTACAATGCGCGCTGCAATGCCCTCCAGTTCTTCCTCCCTTAGCACCCAGTTTTCATCGTAATACTCCACGTGCAGGCCAACGGGCCGAACCACTTCCTCGCGCACACCAGGAATGGACAAACAGCCCTCCTCCATCGACACCTGTTCCTCAGACTCGTCAAAAAGCACAGGGTTGATGAACACGCGTTTGAAGCCTTCGCACCCTTTGTCGCCGGCCTCCCCAACGGCAAACGGAGCCCCGTCAACGATGAACATCCGAATGGAATGGCCGACCTGAGGCGCAGCCAAACCGACGCCCTCCGATGCGTACATCGTCGCCCACATGTCTTCAATGAGCTGATCGAGTTGGGGATGCCCTTTCTGAATTTCATCGGCCATCCTCCTCAAAACAGAATCGCCATACGCCACAACGGGTAGTACCATAGCACAAAATTGGGGCGAATCTTCGAACATAGCACTCCCGTGCGAACTACTTTTGCAGCGATTTCTCGCGCATGACCCAAGAACACCCCCTTGACTCAATTGAAGATGCCATAGCCGCCATCGGACGTGGAGAGGCCATCATTGTGGTGGACGACGAGGATCGCGAAAACGAAGGTGACTTTGTAGCGGCCGCCCGATTTGCCACACCCGAATTGATCAACTTCATGGCCACGGAAGGACGCGGCTTGATTTGCGCACCTTTGGTTGAAGACCGTTGCGATGAGCTAGGACTCGAACTGATGGTCTCGCGCAACAACGCAGCCTTCGAAACACCTTTTACAGTGTCTGTCGACCTCGTGGGACAGGGGTGCACCACGGGCATCTCGGCCAGCGACCGAAGCAAGACCATGCTCGCGTTGATTGACCCGGCGACCGACCCCAACGCGCTCGGACGTCCTGGACACATCTTTCCGTTGCGAGCGCGCCGTGGGGGGGTCCTACGCCGGGCGGGACACACGGAAGCGGCCATCGATTTTGCTCGCCTTGCGGGCCTTGAGCCCGCAGGCGTCATTGTGGAAATAATGAACGCCGACGGCAGCATGGCTCGGCTACCGGACTTGCGAAAGATTGCGAAAGATCACAAGCTGAAGCTGGTCTCCATATCCGACTTAATTGCCTACCGCCTTCAAAACGACACGATTATTGAACGCACCGCTGAGGCAGACGTCCTGGTCGAAGGAACAACATTCAAGCTGATATCCTACCGACAAACCACCGACGACTGTGAGCACATTGCCATGACGCTCGGACAATGGGCGGCTGAGGACGTGGTTCCCGTTCGCGTTCACAACAGCCCAGCAGTCTTGGACCAGTTTGGCGTTGCCGGTCTCGGCAGAGGCCAAGAATTGCGCGATGCTCTCCACCTCATTGCAGAAAAGGGAGCGGGCGCCGTGGTATGCATCCGCCCCAACGCCCCAAACCGGACGGCAGCCGAGGCGATTAAGCGCCACGCCAAACGCAAGGAGAGAAAATCCAGCTCCACAGCTGACACTCAGTCAAAGGCTCAACTTGAAAAGGCGCGCCAAGACAACAAAGAGTACGGCGTTGGTGCGCAAATTTTGCGGGACTTAGGTATACGCAGATTGGCCTTGCTCAGCAACAGGGTTCGCATCCGCAAGGGCATGACCATGTACGGGTTAGAAATTGTCGACGTGCTGCCCTTGCACAACTGAAAACGCGCAATAGCGAACAAAAAAGCCCCCCGCATGCGCGGAGGGCTTTTCAATAAAATTTTTTCCGCCCCCTAGGTTGAGGAGCAATTCGAAGCCTTACTTCTTGTGACGGTCGTAACGCGTCCGGAACTTATCAATTCGTCCAGCCGTATCAACCAAGGTCGACTTGCCTGTGTAATACGGGTGACTTGCAGATGAAATCTCCACCTTAATAACAGGGTACTCGTTGCCATCTTCCCACTTTTCAGTTTCAGTTGACTCAGCACAACTCTTCGCAAGAAAGCTCGTCTCAGCAGTCATATCCTTAAAAATGACTGAACGGTAAGTGTCGGGGTGAATCTCCTTTTTCATAATGACAATATGAGGGCTTTCAAAAACGGGGCGCAAATATACTCCAAGCGCTCACGAATCCCAAAACGCACATCAATAATCTTAACCTGTAGGTTATCCACAATCCAATCTTTTGAAATCTTGGGTTCTGTTTTCCAATTTACACCGCTATGCGCACATACATTTGGCTTGAATTTAAGTGAGAAGGTCGGCTACGGTCGACTGAGCATCAAGTGATAATTTGGTTAAGTAGTCCCGGGGTGAAACGTCACCGCGGGACTTTCTCTTTTTATACTATCCACGCCGGATTGTCGATACTCCGCCGGAACACCCCCTCACCACCCCTCGCCTCGCTATAGATTGCCATCATGCTCAGATGGTTAACTTCCGCCACATCGGGTGCCTTCTCAACAGCCGGCATTGCATGGGTCTTGCTCCCTGGCGGCGTTGTCATTGATCACGATCTACCTTCCCAATTCCCAGCCTCTAACAGAGTCGAATTCCACGTCACGGTTCACAAGGGCGCGCTCGACTACTTCGGAAGACTGCACTTCGACCTCCCTGATGGCGTGGCATTGCACCCCATTCAAACCGCTGGCGGATCCTTCTCTTCAGACCCTCATTCTGCGAGCGCCACGGTCAGCTGGCTCAGTTTGCCCGAAAACGACCCCTTTACTTTGAAAATGGAGCTCGACGCCACAGGCGCAAATCAAGGGGAACATCAGGTGAACTGGCAATTTGCGTTCGTAGAAAACAACACGCGCCAGGTCATCGAAATTGACGCCATGCACTTCCGTGTCGGACCGTCCGAGACCGCAGCACGTGAGGATGTTACCGAATCGGTTGCCGAGCAGAAAGGAGATCAAACTACTCCACTGCCCCGCTGCACACGAACCATAACAGCACTGGACTCTGACGAAGGTTTCCGTGTACAATTGGCCATTGAACACCTGCCTGAAGGCCAATTCTCAAAGCTCGTCGAAACTCTACCATTGGGCTGCACGCCTCAAACCGGCTCTTCCGGCACCTCCGTTTGCACACATTCTGATCAAACATTGCAATTTCTGTGGTTCGAATCGCCTTTAGGGCGTCAGACTTTGGAATATACTCTGCCTCGCTGCACATTATCCGAAGTTGAGGAGATTTATGGGGTATTATCGTTCGTTATGAGTGAAGAATCGCACGAAATTGCGGTTATTAATCCCGGAAATATTGGATTGACACAGGACATTGAGCAAGTAAACGAGTTAAACACCAGTAAAAACGGGGTTTCTTATCGTGTACAAATTGCCGCAGGTCATAGCGAAGTGGTTACAGATTATTTCGCTGAGATGTTTGACTTTGCACCCCGCGTCTCAGTAGAACGACATGAAGGCTGGCTGAAATACACCACCGGAGGGTTTGACATCTATGACAGCGCGAGGAACGAGCGAGAACGTCTCACCGCAAACCACGATTTCCGTGGACCTTTTGTTGCCGCATACATCGGTGGACATAGAATTACGGTGCAGCACGCTTTGAGCCTTACGGACCAAGGGTGGTTACCGTGATTCCTCGCACCGCTGTTATGAACTGCTAAGACGGATTGACTGCATAGGAATGAAGAGCCCAACCAAACAATCGAACCAAGCCGACAAGCGCAACCCGGAAGATCGGATTTCTGCGGGCTGGGGAACTGCTATCCGTGGATTCAGAAGTTGGCTTGAACTCGAAAGAGGCTTGAGTGCCAACTCCGTAGAGGCGTACGTTCGCGATGTGCAGCGCTTGCAGTTCTTCGCCAGCAACCTCTACGAAAAGACTTTTACTCCTGCAGAAATCCATGCTGTCCACATCGAGAAGTTCTTGGGGCAACTCTTCGACGAAGGACTATCACGCAACAGCCAGAGCCGTATTCTATCTGGCGTACGGAATTTCAGTCGTTTCCTTCAGGTTGAAAACATCATTTCAGGTGACCCCTTGGAGCTCATCGATTCACCCAGGCCCGAACGGAAACTTCCCGACGTACTGAGTGTCGAGGAGGTTGGTTCGATTATCAATGCCATCGACCTGAGCCGCAAAGAAGGCATTCGCAACCGCGCCATTCTTGAAACACTTTATAGCTGTGGTCTTCGAGTAAGTGAGGTTGTTTCCTTACGCATCAGCTTGATTGACGAAGTGGAAGGAATGATTCGCGTAGTGGGCAAAGGCAACAAGGAACGCCTCATCCCCATTGGCGAAACGGCCCTGAACACCATCGCCAGATACATTGAAGAGTACCGCAACTTCTTGGATATTGAGCAGGGCTACGAAGACACGCTCTTTCTAGGCCGCCGCGGCCGTGAGCTCACCCGTCAAATGGTGTTCACCATGTTCCGGAGAACCGCTGCTGAGGCTGGGATTCGCAAATCAGTCAGCCCGCACACCTTCCGCCACTCCTTTGCGACCCACTTGATGGAAAGCGGGGCAGATATTCGCTTGGTTCAAGAGATGCTTGGGCACGCTTCAATTTCGTCGACGGAGATTTATACGCACATTGACCAGCGCTACTTGCGAGAGCAGATCATGAAATTCCACCCGCGTCAACAGACCGCCGGAAAAGCCGCCGGAATAAAGACGGACAATAAGGGGAAGGCAAAAACATAAGCGACTCAACGCTTTTCAATCCATCCAAGCATTGCGCACGGCCGACTTGGGTGGCACTTTATCCATATTCCAATTGCGGACTGCTGAGGTCTGAAGACTGGCCAAAGTCCGCCCTTCAGGAGGAACTTGGCCCAAAAACGAAAGCACTTCACGCCACAGTTCGATCGGATCAGCCCTTTCAATTGAAGCGGCTAATGTTTGCTTGCTCAACTTCTGCCCTATTGGATTTTCTGCGACTGGCAAGTGTGCATACTGTGGTGGCTCCACACTTAACGCCTCGAACAGCATGCGCTGGCGAGGGGTCGAATCAAGCAAATCAACTCCGCGCACCACGTGCGTGATGCCTTGGGCTATATCGTCCACCACGACGGCCAACTGATAGGCCCAAAGACCATCAGATCGGTGGACGATGAAGTCCCCGATTGCAGCGCGGTCAAATTGCTGTGGACCCGCCACGGCATCAAGCCAGGCCAGTTCACCCAACCCCGCAAGAAATCGCACGGCGTGGCGAGTGTCCATGCGCCTAGACTGCCTGCACGTTCCGGGATAAACCACGTGTCCACTGAGGCTCCGCCGGCTGCAACTGCAATCGAAGACGCGCTCATCCGATCGCAAAACTTCTAAAGCTTCGACATACGCTTGTGAACGTCTGCTTTGAAACATCACGGGAGCATCGGAAACAAGTCCCATGCGTTCGAGCGCCGCTAAAATTGCAGTTGCAGCCCCCGGGACTTCCCGTGGAGGGTCAAGATCTTCCATACGCACAAGCCACTGGCCCTGATGTGCACGGGCGTCAAGCCAAGAAGCAATCGCCGCCGCCGCACTACCGAAGTGCAAGACTCCGGTGGGCGACGGGGCAAAGCGCCCGATGTAGGCGCCACATTGCATCAGTCGCGAACCAGCTTGCGGTACTTGATACGGGTGGGACCGGCTGTGCCAAGTCGTTCACGGCGATTCTTCTCATACTCAGTGTACCCGCCTTCAAACCAGACCACTTGCGAATCCCCCTCGAAAGCCAATATGTGAGTGCAGATGCGGTCGAGGAACCAGCGATCATGCGAGATGACCACGGCGCAGCC